>DASWRQ010000029.1:0-48371 GCA_036403095.1 Kutzneria sp.
TGCACCGCGACGCCAAGATCTTCACCATTTTCGAGGGCACGTCGGAGATCCAGCGCCTGGTGATCTCCAGGGCCATCTCGGGGATCCACATCCCCTGAGCCGTCACCGAAGAAGGGGTACCCAGCGTACGCCGGGTGCCCCTTCTCACTTGCCGAACATGCGGTGCTCGCGGGGCGAACGCGACCATGCTATCTTCAATCGAACTAGCGTGACGCAGCCTGGGAATACATGTTCTGGGTGAATACCATACTCCAGAAATCGCGTCACCAAACACGGCAGCCGGTAGGATAATCATGACTGAGTTCGACACGATCACGAATCCATCCGATCCGGCGGTGCGGCGGATCGTCGACATCACGAAGCCGTCGCGATCCAACATACGTACGACGCTGATCGAGGACACCGAGCCCCTCATCCATTGCATCACGGCCGGGGTCGAGTTCGTCGAGGTCTACGGCAGCGACAACACTCCCATTTCACCCGAGTTGCTGACGCTGTGCCGACAGCAGAACATTCCGGTTCGCCTTATCGAGTCGACAATCGTCAACCAGCTGTTCAAGGGCGAGCGGAAGGCCAAGACGTTCGGCATCGCGCACGTCCCCCGCCCGGCCCGGTTCAGCGATATCGCCGGCCGGACCGGCGACGTCATCGTTCTCGACGGCGTGAAGATCGTGGGAAATATCGGCGCGATCGTGCGAACGTCGCTCGCGCTCGGCGCGTCGGGGATCATCCTGGTCGACAGCGATATCACCAGTATCGCGGACCGACGCCTGCAACGAGCCAGCCGCGGCTACGTCTTCTCACTCCCGGTCGTGCTCGCCGGTCGCGAAGAGGCCATCGCCTTCATTCGGAACAGCGGTATCGAGATGATGGTGCTAGAGGCCGACGGCAAGCTCTCCGTGAAGGAACTCGGCGACAACCCGAATCGACTGGCCTTGTTGTTCGGCAGCGAGAAGGGCGGCCCTTCCGACCTTTTCCAGGAAGTGGCCGCCGCCTCGGTCTCGATCCCCATGATCAGCTCGACCGAGTCGCTCAACGTGTCGGTGTCCCTCGGTATCGCGCTGCACGAGAGGATCAACCGGAATCTCGCGGCCGGGCGCTGAGCCCGGGCCGTCGGTCGGCCGAGGGCGGTCGAACGCGCCCTCGGCCAACGCGGCCGCTCACACCTCCCAGGACGGCAGGGGCCAGCGGCGCAGCCGGTAGGGCGCGCACCAGAGACCGTTGCCGATCCGGATGAACAGGTTCTGCTTCTCGAGCACCGACACCACCGGCTCCGGCACGAAGTCGGCGCCCTGACCGGTCAGCACCGAGTCGATCGCGGAGATGTAGACGTCGTCCGAGACCGTCATCCGGCGCAACCCGCCGTGCCGGCGGTCCCGGATCTGCATAAAACCCGGTCCACGGCGGAGAAAGCACCGACCGACGTGGTATCGCGCCCGCCAGACGGTCAGCGCCTCATCGGCCCGCGGACCGTCCAGCACCGAGGGTGGAAACAGGTGGCTGAACACCCACCACTCGGGACCGCCCGGCGCCATCCGCGCCCGCCAGTCCACCTCAAGGCCGTAGCTGGTGAGTTCGCGGACGAACGAGAGCAGCGGAATCATCCGCTCCGCGCCGGGCTCCGGGCCGATCTCGACGGTGGGTTCGATCGACACGAACCGGGCGCCGAGCTCGTAGACCTGGCGCGCCTGCGCGACGACATCGCCGCTGAGCGCATGGTCGCCGAGGTGCGCGTCGCCGGCGGCCCGCACCGCCCCGTCGCTGTGTCGCCACAGGCTGAACCGGGCGTCGACTCCGCTGTCCGTCAGGCTGGCTGACGCGTTCGTCACTGACATCGCACTCACTCCCATCACACGGTCACCGGCACCGGAGACGGGCGGTTCGCCGACAGTCCACGCCCGACCTGGATCTGCATCAACCTCTGGTTACGGTCCCGGGTGACGATGTGGATCATTCGACCGGCGTCCGTGAACAGCAGCCCCAGGTCCATCCACCGATCGATCAGGGCGCCGACCGCCGTCGGCCCGAACCGCTTCTCGCATTCGCGTTCCAGGTGCTCGAGCGTCCTCGGCTGGTCGAGCAGCTGGAAGAGCGCCCGCTCGACATCGGAGGTGAGCTGGAGGACCTTCCAGTCGAAAGCCGGCCGGGTGTTGGTGATCGTGATGGCGTCATCGGTCTCGAAGTAGGACAGCTGGCTGCGCCAGTGCTGGCTCCGCCACTCCTCGAGTCCCGCCCGGAGTTTCACCGCCGTGTCCCTCCCGATGCCCCGGTGCGTCGCGTCGAAGATGTAGGCGACGTCGAACAGGTCCTGCTCGGAGAGGTCATAGGTGAGTTCGTACTGCATGGCCGCCCGCCGGTCGTCGAAGCCGAGCTCGGGCTTCTCGAAGTACGGTGCGAAACGCTGAACCGCGAGCCGGTCGTCCGAGCCCGCCGGGCCAAGGTGGTGCAGCTTCGGGAACTGGTCGATGATCGTGGTGTAGTCCTCGGCCGTCTCGCCGGGGAATCCGTAGAGATAGGCCCAGATAACGGTCATGCCCAACGACTCGGCGTCCCGCAGCATGCGCACGTTCAGGCATCCGGAGACGCCTTTTTCCATGAGCTTCAGAACCTTGCTGTTCAAGCTCTCGACTCCGGGCTGGATGCAGACCACGCCCGCCTTCGACAGCACCTCGAGATGCTCGTAGCGCAGGTTGGCCTTGATCTCGTACATCATCCGCAGGTCGACCCCGGCCTCGGCGATCTCGGGCAGCAGCGAGTCGATGTAGGCCATGTCCAGGATGTTGTCCACGACCAGCACGTCCAGGATCCGGTGCCGCTTCGCCAGCGTCATCAGATCGTCGAAGAACTGGGCCGGCCGCTTGCTGCGGAACATCATGCTGGCGCCGTTGAGCCCACAGAAGGTGCAGTGGTGCTTCTCACCCCACCAACAGCCTCGAGAGCTCTCGATGAGCAGCCGGGGCTCCGCCCAGCGCCGGGCGTGCGACTTCGCGAACCGCTCGAAGTACTCGTCGAAGTGGGGCAGCACCATGGCGTTGGGCGGCAACGGCTTGGTGGACACGGCGTTGAACACCGACGTCCCGCTCTCGTCGCGCCAGCACAGGCCCACGATGTCCGCGCAATCGGTCCGGCCCTCGCGCAGCGCGTGCAGCAGTCCCGGCCAGGCCAGCTCTCCCTCGCCACGCACCACGAAGTCGATGAAGGCGAAGTTGCGGTGCAGCGCCTCGCCCATCGACCCCTCGCAGTTGGCGCCACCGAACACGACCGCCGTGCGCGGCGACAGCTCCTTGAGCCGTCGGGCGACCGCGAGGGACGCGGTGAGGGTCTGGAACGTGGTCGTGAAGCCGACGACATCGGGTTCGCCGGCCGCGAGGCGCTCGGCGAGTTGGTCGGTGAACTCCTCGACGTGCTCGTGGAGCCACAGCGTGGTCTCCAGCCGTCGGTGCGCGGCCGTCTCGTCTTCGGCGTCCGGCCCGGGCGCGTCCGCCTGCGGGCCGAACTTCTCGATGAATTCCGGCACCTTCCAGGTCGGATCCTGGTAGAGGGCGGACGAGAAAACCCAGTCACCGGTCCCGATGTAACAGCTTTCCAGGTCGTAGTACCGGTAGTCCTCATAGGTGAAGTCCGGCCGCTCCGAGGTGACCCAGTCCACGAAGTCAAGGTTTCCATAGATCACGTCGACCCGCGCGTCCGGGAAGTCCCTCAGCGTGAGGCTCTTGAGAAGTCCGAGGGCCAACGAGGGGAACCCGATCGGACTCCACGGCACATTAGCGAGCACAATGTGCATGTTCTTCCTCCGTGTCATCGATTCGCGAGTTCCCGAACAACAGCGCTCAGACCCTGCGCCAACTCCCCGGTTTCCTTACCGGCGACGTCCTCGTTGGCGCGAGCGAGTAGGTAGCAGAAAAGGAATCGCTCCGGTAAGCCGAACCCGATGGTGTAGAGACAGCTGTACAGCAGGCTTGTGTGGATCCGGTAGGCCAGGAAGTCGGGGTCGTTCTGCAGAAAGTCCGACATCTCCGCCGACATGGCCGCGTGGAAGTCGCTCGGCGGCCGCGAGGCGTCGCGGACATCGTCAAGGCCGGGGCCGTCATGGGCGATGACTCCGGCCCGACACTGTTCGCGCACCGGGCCGTAGTGCAGTCGCACGACATCCGCCCAGGCCTGAGCCGGGTCGTCGCCGGCCGTCGGCCGCGACGCCGCGCAGTCGCGAATGAAGTCCTGAACGTGGTCGCCGAGGGTGTCGTAGTACGAGGCGAAGCGCCGATCAAGGGACGCGGGATCGCCCGCCAGCGCGTGTTTGGCCCCTTCATAGTGCGAGCGGTAGCTGAACAGCCGCAGGCTGAGCAGCTCCGCGAAGTCGTGGTCGGCCAGCTGCCGCTGCTCGGACTCCAGCACGGTGGCTCCCGTGTGGGCGACCATCAGGCGCAGCACGAGCAGGTACGTCAGCGCCGTGTCGCCGCCGAGCGTCGGCACGATCTGAGCGAGAACCGGCGCCACGGCACGGTAGAGCGCCTTGGTGGCAGCGGCGAACGCGGTCCCGCCGACCCCGGAGTTCCACAGCGGCGAGGGGATCTCCTCGAACGGGACCTCGGCCACGGTCGGCCGCAGGCCGTGCGCGGCCGCCGCCTGGTGGACCCGCTCGCCGGCCTCGCCGGCCGTGATCACGTCGGACTCGAGGCTCAGCTGAAGACATTCGAGCCCGGTCGCTCGATCCCAGGTCCGCACGAAGTAGTAGGCGCCCGGCCAGGGCGGCCGGCCCGGCCCGAACAGGTCCGTGACGAGGCCCCCGACGTCCTTCGACACCGGCGCGCCCCTCTTGTCAAGAGGAATCGTCACGAACACATGCACTGGAATCTCCAAGGTCACGATGCGACGTGCCAGGCGGCACGGGCGGCCACGCCGCTGCCGACGAGCGTGCAATCGGGTGAATGACGCCCGACGGCAGCGGCGTGTTGTGTCACCGCCGTCAGGAAGACGACGAAGAAGACGAGCTGCACGTGCAACCGGTGGTCGTGCACGAAGCCGCCATGATCTGCGACAGCGTCTCGTCGCTGTAGCTCGAATCTTCGATCAGATCCGAGATCTCCAGCGCGTTCAGGTCGAGCGCCTGGACAGCATCCACGTTAATCACCCCCTTTCCTTGGTCATGGACAAGGCCTTCACGAATCACAACCTGCACGTGATCCGCAAATCTAGGGTTTTGCGCTCCCGACCACACGGGAACACATCCGCGCACGCGGCGAAAGAAGCGAGTCGGCCAACTCAGGAAGCGAGATCAACCCGAGGCATTGCTACACGGCTGGTCGGCGCCAAATCCGCAACAGGTCCGGTGTGCATGTCCCGGTCACCTCTCCCCCCGGAGTAGCTCTGTTATCGACAGTATCAGCACCTACTGCCCGGCGCAACGAATTCGGCGACCTGGTCCCCGCACAACCGTGCCTGTTCACGCGGCCGACAGTTCGTCCATGCAACGTCCAATGACGTAGGCCAGGAATGCCTCGGCCACCGGCAGGATCCCCAGCCGGTTGTTGGTCGTGTGAATGTAGTTCGCCAGGCAATGGAAGTACGGCGTGCCGTCGAGCGAGAGTTCCGCAAGATCGTCACTTCCGGTCGGGTCCCGCACTTCCCGGGCGGCGGTCACCGCCTTGGCATAGATGTCGTGGAAGGCGTCGGTGGCGCCGTCCGACCAGACCGACCGGCACAGGTTCGTCACCATTCTGCCCGTTTTGTCGTACATCCCGGACCATGTCTCGTCGTAGCCGGGCGGCACCCACGCGCGCCACTGCCGTTCGTAGCGGCCGAGGAACTCCCGGCTCCGTTCGAGGTCGAGCCCGGAGCCCTTGAGCGACATGACCATGATCCGCATGGCCGCCCCGGCCGGCGCCTTGAGCGCGACCCCATCGCGGCCGGAGAACAGGTCCAGCACCGCCGCCGACGTCGCCCGGAACAGCTCCTCGGCGACGCGGACGCCTTCGGTCCCGCCGTATTTGGCGTATTCGGGCGAGTAGACGGCCGGTTCGACCGTGCCCGCCGCCCGGGCCGGCACCGGCTGCTCCCCTTCGAGCGTGGCCAGTTCGGCCTGGTGGGAGACCTGCTGCTGGTACTCCGCGGCCTGCTCGGCGGTGAGCGACGGCATCGCCGAAACCAGCGCGCGCCGAACCCGCTCGGCCGCGTCCTCGTCGGCCGTGTCGGTCCTGAGCCGGATGTGCGGACCGCCCTGCCAGTAACGCAGGAAGAAGAACCGGTCCCACATCCCAGCGTCGCGCACCGTCGGCCCGACCACCTCCCGCAGGAAGCCGGTCTGCAGCGACGACGGCAGGTACACGTGGCACGGGCGCCACCGGGCGGCCGGCCTAGTTCCTGTAGAGCTCAACGAAAAACTCCTCCGCCGATGCCGGTCCGCGCCCGCCGTACTCCTCGCTGGCCGGCAGACACTCTTGAATGGACACGTAGATGTCGTCGCGCAGCAGCGCCGCCTTCGCGAAACTCCGCACCAGATAGGGATTGCGGAAGTCCACGTACATCGGCTTGTGCACGCTCGCCCGCTGCAGGTTGCGGAAGTCGGCCCAGTCCCTCGGGATCCGCTCCACCCGCCCGGTCAACAGGTTGTATTCGTCCAACCGCTGCGACACCACGAAGGCGTGCTGGGGCAGGCCCTGCCGGCGGCGCCATTCGTCGAACCGCACCAGCGCCGGGTAGGAGTCCTTGCGCAGTTCCGCCAGCTCGGGGATTTCGCGCGCCGGCACGGTCCAGGACCGGCGGCTGGCGACGACGTCACCGATCATCAGGCGGGGAGCCGACTCCGGATACCCCAGGTGGCCCATGGCCCGCCCGATGTTGTCCATCGGACGCCAGCTGTAGCGAATGGTCGGGACCAGGGCCTCCACCGTCTGGTACAGCAGCGGCACCACGATGGGCAGCAGGAAGTTCATCGGAATCAGGTTGACCGGCTCGTCGACCACCGGATCCCACAGGCACAGCCCACGGTTGGCGTGGTCGATCCGGACCGACAGCCGGTCGAAGCTGTACGCCTTCAGATCCGGCGCGGTCGGCCAGGTGCCGGGGTAGTTCAGTATCCGGTCGGTGAGCGGCGGGTGCAGGTTGAAGTTGAGCCCGGCCACCATGTTGAGGTCGACCTGGCCGGGGAAGGCCTGCCGGAGATGGTCCCGGACCGCGTTCCGCAGCGTCCAACCCTCGACCGGGGATTGCTCGATGAACGCGGCGAACCGCGAGAAGTAGACCCCGTATCCGGTCAGCACGCCGTTCACGACGACCTCGGGCGACGGGCCGCCGCCGGCGAACTGAAGACGGAAGGTGATCGAGTCGGGATCGACGCAGTCCTGCACGCGCGCGCACGCGTCGGTGAGCGCCTGCGGAGTCAATCGGACGACGCCGTCCTCGGGCACGAGCTGGCGGCCGATGTCCCGTAGCGCCTCGGTGCGCTGCGCCAGGAAGGTGTCCGCCTCGGTGGAGCCACGGCCCCAGAACACCGCGTCCTGCTCGGCCTGGGAGAGCCGGATGAGCCGGTCGAAGAACGTCAGGAACGGCACCGTTTCACGGTCGCCGAACGTCCTCGCGGCGAAACCGTACAACCCGAGCCGCTTCATGTGGCCGTAGTCGAGCATGGACGCCAGCCGCCACAGGCTCTCCATGGCCGGCATGTTGGCCTCCATGGCGTGCCGGCTCCAGGTGGCCGCCGGCGCTCGCGTCCAGAGGTCCTCGTACACCGGCGCCCGGGTGATCTCCTCGGGCGGCAGGTCGATCCCGCAGACCTCGCCGATGCCGGTGATCGCCTCGCCGGCGGCGGTCAGCAGGTGCTGGCGCTTCTCCGCGGGGGCGTCGGACAGCGCGGTCTCCAGCTCGTGCAGCGTGCCGAGGTGCCCGGCCAGCGCGGACACCGGCTCGGTCGTGCCGGAACTCAAGCGGGACAACATCTTCGCCGAGTAGCGGACGTCCTGCTCGTCGATGCCGGGACTCACGTACAGCAACTCGGTCCCCATCAGGACCCGCAGCGTCTTCCGGCTGACCTCCTCGTTGCCGGTCAGCTCGGTCAACGCCCGCAGCACGTCCGGCACCGGAGCCGTGCCCGTCGCCATCACGGACAGGACGCACTCGACGACCTTGTCGCGCTTGAGCCGGACGACCGCTTCGGTGACCCCCGCCTTGGCCGGGTCGGGCACAAGACCGATGAACTGGATCATGTTCTCGTCCACCTGCAGCGACGAGTTCAGCAGCACCCAGCCGAGGTCGAGGCCGCCGTCGACCCGCCGCAGCCCACCGGCCAGCCAGTTCACGATCACCCGGTTGAGGGTCGTGGTCGAGTAGGTCTCGGTGTCGGGCTCGTCGAGGCCGTCCTCGGACAGATCCAGCGGAAACGCGCCGACCTCGGTGAACCGGCCGAACGGCGACGGCTTGAGTGCGGCCCGATAGGCGAAGTTGACCAGCGAGTTCTCGATGATCCGAGCCCGGCTCGGCTTGACCGAGCCGCTCTCGCCGCTGACGTAGCGGCGCAGGCTCTCGTAGAGCTGGTCGCCCGAGAGCTGGATGCTCCTGGCCATCGAGTCGTGCGCGAAGATCCGGCCGAAACCGGCGCGGGCCGACTCCATCGTCTCGTCGAAAAGCGACTGCGACTCGGCTTCGCCGTGGTGCAGCCGCTGCACGAGGTCGAGCCACGCCCGCACCTCGGCGAGCGTGGCCGGGTCCAGCCGCGACTCGACGATCTCCAGCCGACGCCGCGCGGCGTCGACCCGTTGGTTGTGGACGTCACGACGCAGCCGGACCAGCTCGGCCCGCACGGGTTCGTCCACCACCGGCACGAGCCCGGCCAGGCGGTCGGACAGCTCGCCCGCGCGCCGCGTGCATTCGACCTGCAGCTCGCCGCACTCGTCGATCCGCGCCCAGAACCGGTCGAACCGGAGGCCCGCGAGTTCGTCTACCGGCAGCCGGCTACGCCGGAAGACGACGTAGGGGCTGATCTTCGCAGTGGTCCGGCGCGGGGCTGCCGACCGGTCATCCGATGGCACGGCTGGTTCTCCTTGTCTTCCCCAACGGGCTAAGCGAACGGGTGTGGCGGAACGTCCGTCGGGTCCTTTCCGGGAGGCAGCGCGGAGGAACAGGGCAGCGATGGGCTGTGCAGCCGGGGCAGGCCCGCCAGCCGGCGGTTGCCGTGCCCGAACGTCATCGGCAGACAACCGGGCACGAAGCTGCGGGTGCACACCAGCCCACGCCAGCGCAGCTCCGGTGTGGTGACGTCGGCCGCGTAGACGTGCGAGCCGACGGCCTCGATCTTCGCCCGCAGGTGGTCGAGATCCTGCTCGAGCGAGCCGAACACCGGGGCCGCCGCGGCGACCGCGGTGAGGCCGATCTCGGGCCGGTCGGGTTCGGTGAGGAAGTCGAACCACTCGCGCGACGAGGGCAGCGCGCCGAGCAGGCTGTGGTCCTCCATGGACCGCAGCAGCGCGAAGTCCTGCGCCAGCCGCTGCCCGTGCGCCGGGTCGTCGTCGAACATGTGCCTGATGGAGGCCACCCGCGCGGCAACTTCGTAGATGGCCGACTCGGCGGCTGCCCGCGGGTACAGGCTGGCGCCGGTCGACACCAGAGTGCACGGCCCCGAGGTGGCGTCGCGCTGGGCGAGCGCCAGCACGACCGGTATCTCGATGTCCAGCGTGGCCCAGAACAGGCGGACGTGAAATCCGGTGACGACCTCGATGCGCCTCATCAGGTCTTCGACCTCGCGGTCGGCCGATCCCAGCGTGAGCTCCGGAAGGAGCAGTTTCCGGTGCCACGTCAGCAGAAACGCGTCCCGCTCGACGATCTCGAGCAGCCCGTGCAGGGTGGCTTCCTCGTGGCTCTGGCCCAGCGCGAAGCCGTTGGAGGTGTCGTAGAAGAACGGCTTGCGCGCGCCAGGGCGATACACCCACGACAGCGCGGCCTCCGGCAGGTAGCGGCCGGGTCCGTCGCCGACCGGCGTGACCGGAACCCACCGAATCCGCTCGTCGGTGGCCAAGGGGGCGAAGGGAAAACCGTCCCGGGCGTAGTCGGCATCGGCGTGGTAGCCGAGCGTCCGTGGGTCGATGGCGCGGTCACCCAGCTCGGCGAGCGAGGCCTCCACGGCGCCGTCGGACGGCTGCTGGTAGAAACCGGTGAGGCGCTCCAAGCCCTCCAGCACCGCGGTTCGCCTGCTCGCGCTGAAGCTCAGGCCCCGCCCGACGCCCGGCTCCTGCACACCGTTGCCCAACGGCAGGCTCACCTGCGCCGTCGGGACCGGACCATCCAGGTCGACCAGCGGTTCCCGGAACAACGAGTGCGGTCCGAGATAGTCGGACGTGAGCGTCGGCGGCAACGGACGCCAGGCCCGAAGCGTGTTGTCGGCCTTGGCGAGCAACTCGGGCGTGGAGCCGAACGCGACCCTCGTGCTGGCCGTCGTCGGCGGGCCGGCCGGGCAGCCCGTCCTCGGCGGCACCTGCCCGTTTCGCACCGCGCCGCCGGCTCGGTCGACCGTGGCGAGCGCGCCGAGGAAGGAGTTCTCCCGCAGCAGCATCGTCGCGATCCCGGTGACAACCGTTCGCAACGCCGGACCGGCTTGCTGCCAGAGCGCGGCTCCGGTCGACTCGCTCTCGGCAACCTCGTCGAACCGCAGGTCGGCCGAGTCCACGTGCCTGGTCAGGAACCAGGCCAGGCAGCGCGGGCAGCCGCCACGATCGTGGGCCAGGTCGTAGGCCAGGACGTGGATGCTGCCGCACCAGAACAACACCGCGAGGCCTCGCCCCGACCCGCCGCCGGCGGACAACCGGGTGGGGTTGGTCAACGGGCCGAGGAGCAGCTCGGCGGGCTCCGCGGCGGACAACGCGGAGATCAGGTCCTCGGCCACTGCGAGCTCTGTTCGCATGCTCACCTCACCTCCACCAGTCGGACCTGGTGCCGCGCGAAGGGAACCGTTCGCGCGGTCACCTCCACCCACTCGGGGCGGGCGATGTGCTGCCACACCTCGGCCCAGGTGGGCGAGTGCGGGTTGACCGGAACCAGCACGCCCTCGTCGTTGACCAGCCGGAGCAACGCCGTGGAAAGCGCTTCCGCGTAGCAGGCGCCCGCGCCCCGCGTGAGCACGTTCCCCGCGTCATGCCCGGCGACGCGGTAGATGCCGTTGGCCAGGCGGGCGCCGAACCAGCGCGATGGCACCGGACCGCCGGCGCGGGCGACACCCCGCTGGATGTACCGGCTGAACCTGACGCATTCTTCGTGGCCGCTGACCGACGTGAGCTCGGCATCGTCCGCCGGCAGCAACAGTGACCGGCGCAGCAGGGCGCGGTAGATCGCCTCGTCCAGCGTCCACCCGGCGGCCCGGTTCGGCCGCGGTCCGTCGACCTGCTCGGCGTACAACTCGATGGCGTTGAGCGCCGCCTGATAGAGGGCCTCCCGCGAGGACAACGTCGCGGCGCTGATCTCACGGACCCGGCACTGGTCGGCCCGCCCGACGAGGATTGCGGCCCGGGCCTGTCCGAACGGGACCTGGGGCAGATCGCCCCCGTCCAGGTGTCGGAACGGGCCGGCGAACTCGTCCGTCCAGCCGGCCAGCACGTCGATGATCTGCTCATGGACGTCGTCCAGCCGGCTGTCGTCGTCGGGACTGACGATGTTTCGGCGGACCAGCGCCGGCCCGGTGTCGTCCCGCCGGTCGCCGCCGGCCGGCGGCACTACCGCCCGGTGACAACGACAGCCCGCGACCGACCACGCCGGATGCTGCTTCACCATCGGCGGCCCCGGGTTGAGCGGCATGGCCACAGCTGCCGGCGAGTGCTCGCCGAGCCCGGCACTGCGCTGGTAGATCGCGTGCAGCACCGCGGCCGCGGTGCACTCGTCCGGCGCCGGCGACATGGTTTCGGCTGCGGCACTCGACTCTGCCGTGCGACCGTACCGGCGCAAACAGTTCCAACAACCGGTCGATTTGTCGTCGGACCAGAGAATCCAGTGCTGCCCACCGACCTCGCCCACAATGCCGTGCGGCACACCCCGGTCGAGCAACGCGTCCTGCAGTCCGACGATGCGCTCGTGCGGGAGGCTGTCCGCATCGATGACGACCAGGCCGGCGTCTTCCCACCGCGGTAGGCCGTCCTCCTCGGACACGGCATGGAACTCGGCCCTCAGACCGAACAACGGCGAGGCATCCAGCAACCGACGCAGGCGACCGAGCCAGTCGGGACCGCCGTACAGGTGGACGGTGGTGGTGAGCATGCGGTCCAGCGCGCGCAGCGGCTCATCCGTCAGCTGTGCGAAGTACGGGATCAACCACTCCGACGCCGGGCCCCTATCGGCAATGTACTGGCTCATAGGGGCGTCGAGGAAAGTCACGCATCCCTTGGCCGCCAACGCTTCGAGCACCCGTGACAGCGCCGGACGGGCACCGGCCGGGAACTCGTCCAGCAGGTCATGGCCGGTGCGGCTGCCGTCCGACCGACCCAGCAGCGCCGAGACCGCCTCGAAAGCGGCCGCGCCCTTGACCGTGAAGGAGGCCGCGCCGACGCCGATCCACGCCCCTCGCTTCGTCCGTAGCACCGACACGTCCGGACGAGCGAGGACGACGCCGGCGGCAGGCGACGTGTCCTCGTACGACAGCGGCTCACCCATGATCACGACACCGGGTGGGCATAGGTCGCGGCGAGCAACTGGTGTCGGGTGACACCGTCGTTCTGGATCAGGTTGCGGACGGCCGACCCGATGAACCCGCCGAACATGGTCCCGACCAGGCCATTGGCCTGGCACGTCAGGTGGAAGTCGTAGAGGGCCATGGATGCCCGCACCACGCAGAGGCGGTAACCGTGCGATCCGGCCCACGAGTCCGCGCGGTCGAGGTTGGCGCCGATGGTGACGATCCCGCCCGCGTCGGCGAACTCGCGCTGGACGCCGAGGAGCTCGGGATCGCCGATGGCCGAGGCCGGGGCGATGAACGATGACTCCCGCGCGGTGACCCGGTAGACGCCGCCCGGCATCCCCTCGCTGCGCAGCGCGAAGACGAACGCCTCCAACGGGCCGGTGGCCTCGTCCAGCCCCCAGTCCTCGAAGTCCCGCGACAACGCCTTGCGCACCAGGCGCAGGATCAGGTCGGTGCGGACCGGTTCGGCCGCGTACTGCAGGGACGACCGGCGCGCCCGCAGCGTCGCCTCCAGGTCCTTGGGGTTGTCCGGGACCGGCGGCTCGTCGATGGCGACGGGCGTCGCGTCGGCGAACGGCGCCGGCGAACGGCGGGCCGCGAAGCCGTCGCTCGAACTGGCCCGAGAGGCGAAGGTGTCGAGCAACGGTCGCATCATGGCGGAGTCGGATCGCACGATTAGCCCACTTCCATGACTGCGGCGATGGGTTCTTCGGTCAGGGACAGGCCCAGGTAGTCACTGAGCAGGTGGTCGTCCCACGCCGTCACGAGGGAGAAGTCCAGGTTGAGGTGGTCGGCCACCTTCCGGGCGGTGGACAGCCCGCAGCCCGCGTCGCAGAGCGCCAGCCGGAGCCCGAACGTGCCGTACTTGGCCGCCATCTTCTTGAGGTTGGCCGTGACGACCAGCAGCAGCGGCTTGTCGCCCGGCAGGTCGCGGGTGGTCAGCTGCGCCAGGGCGTGGTCCTGCTCGCGGTACGCGTATCCGCCCACCGGCAGCACGGCATCATCGCGGCTGATCACGTAGGCCGTCGCCGAGCCGATGTTGCCGCCGGCCGCGGTCCACCGCTGCACCCACTCGGCGGACCGCTCGCGGATGCCGAAGGACACGGCGAGCAACAACGCGACGTCGGGCAAGCCGAGGTTGGCTCGGTCGGCCAACGGATCGCCGGCCAACCTCGACACGTCGGCGTCGGGCAGGGCCACCCGCGGGCAGCTGGGCCAGGTCCGGAACTCCCACTGCAGCTTGATGTTCGAGGACTGGAAGTGGGCCAGATGCCCCCGGGGATCCAGGAACCTGCGCACCGGCAACGCCACCGCCGCCTCGTAGGTCGCGCAGGACGGCGGCGTGGCCGAGACCGCGCCCTCGCTGAACGAGCAGGTGGGGCAACCGGGGCGGGTCGTGCTCGGACGGTATCGGGTGGACAGCGTGGTCAGGTCGACGATGCCCGCGTCGAGCGGCAGGTAGGTCCGGATCGACCTCGAGACCAGAGCGAGCACGTGATGCGCGACGAGACCGGCGATGAGGTCGTACGCGTGCCGCGGCGGCTCGTCCGACAGGTCGTCCTCGGTCGACACCCCGCACTCCAGGCACGGGGTGAACGCGGGATCCACGTACGGACCCATGGTCATCGACGTGCTGTCGGCGCGGACCCGCAGTAGAGACCGCCGCTCCAGCCAGCATCGACGCTGGAGTTCGGCGAGCTCCGGCCGTGACTGTTCGGTCTCGAAGAAGACAACGAGGGAGTCGTCGCCGATCGGCAGCCGGTCGAGGTCGTCGACGACGTCGACCACGCCGTCAAGGCAGCTCGCCGTCGCCGCCGTCAGGCCGCGGTGGCCGAGGACGTGGACGGTGGCCCGATCGAGCCGCGCGGCGGCGTCGGTCCAGGACCGGTTCGCCCCGGTGGCGTTGCCCAGTCGCGACAGCAGACAGGCGAGCTCGGGCGACACCGCCGGCTGTTCGCCGTCCGGGGCGCCTTCTTCCAAGGCCCCCGACGCCCAGAGCAGGGCCAAGCACTTGTGGACGACCGCCTCATCGAGTCCCATCGTGGCGGCGAGCTCGGCGTGCGTGGCGGTGCCGTCGCACGCGGCGGCCAGCCGGCCAAGACTCTCGAGCGCGAACTTGCCGGTGAATGCCTGGCGCTTGTCCGCTCCGTCGAGCATCACGGCGTCGCCGGACCGGCGCAGCCGAACGCCTTGGCGGAGAGCGGGGCGGACGGGGACGGCGATCTGCTTGTCCCGACGCGCGACCCGCCCGAGGTTGTCGGCCGTCAGCTCGACGCCCATCAGTTGCCTCCCTCGGCCATGGCGAAGGCGTCGGCGAGACCAGCCGGTGCGCCGTCGCGGGTGCGTTGGTGGTCCCATCGGGCACTGCACCGCGAGCAGCGATCCACCGCCACCGTCGGCGCGGTCGACAACATTCCCGAAACCAGGTCGAACGTGCGAACAGTGCCGCCCAGCCCCGCCGGTTGCGCGCGCAGCTCGGCCACGGCCAGCGTCAGCAGACCGTGCGCGATCGCGAGGTGCATCCGGCCGAAGCCGTCCGGCAGGCCGCGGGTCGCCTCGCCGATGCCATCGGTCCGCGCGGGATCCTGGTGCTGCTCGGTCCGTCGCAGGTAGCAGGAGTAGCAGGCGGTAGCCCCGGGAATCACGGCCGGGCCGCAGACGATCCTGGTCGGGAGCAGTTCGACCCCCACCGTGGGGATGCCCCGCTCGAAGCCGAGCCGGTCAAGCGCGTCACGCAGTTCCTCGTCCCGCCCGGAATGCACGGCCACGATCATCTCGGCGCGGGCCAGCCGCGCGTCGTCGGGAAGGTCGCTGCCGGTCACCCGTGTCGATGCCACCGGCCGGTATGCGTCGGCGTACTGCTCTCCGAAACCGTCCCGTACCAGGTACAGGCATTCCACCGGCTGCTCTGACAGCACGTGCTTATCCCCCCATCGTGACTGACCGGAGACGAAAGAAAGCGGGCATGGGCCGACACAACCTTCAAAACGGACAAGTCGACCACACCGGTGATTTTTTACTCGACCAGAGACCCGTCACAGCCGCTGGTCGAACGCTCTTCCCCCATACACGTTTCGTCCCCCATCAGTATGACTAAGCAGCGGGCTGCGGCTCCGGATTCAGCATCTGCTCGGCGTGACTCTTGTGGCCCATTGCCGTCGGCGCGGTGTAAAGCCGTGGTGTGCCGAGGTAGCGCTCACTGTGAATGAACGACAACGGAATCGCCTCAGGCACCAACACCTTGACGGCACGCATACCGACCTGCCGGGCCTCATCCGTCGTGATGTCGACGACCAGCACCTCGGCCCCTCGCGCGGCCAGCAGGGAAACCGCGGTCGCCAACGGATCCGCCTCGATGGACAAGTTAGGCATTTCGGCAAGACTTCGCACGTCCCGCTCGCCTTCCAGCAGGTGCCGAAAGGCGGGCCGGCGCTCGATAGAAGCGTTGTACGCGGCCGAGCCAGTGACGCTGACGACTCCATCGTCGGGTCGCCGCACCGGCTGGTCGCCCACGCATTCGCGCAGCGCCACGCGGACGGCGGCGAGCTCACGGTAGACCTTGCCCACCGCGCGCTGCGGATCAACATCGCAGGTCGCGCCGACAATCTGCGCCAGCTGATCCTCGTTGGACGAAAGCTGCACGGCATACACCACGGGGATGCCGAAGTCCGTCGTCGCGTCGAAGAGCCGGACCTCGAGGTGACGCGCGGTCCCGGTCGCGTGGTAGGAGCGCATGAGCGGCTCCAGCAACTCCGGGTCGACCGACAGTCGCGGCAACCGCAGGCGCTGCAACCACGCGAGCGAGAGAGCGTCTCGCTCCACGACCTCGAGCAGGCCGCCGAGAACCGCGCTGCGGATATCCGAATGAACGGCCGCTCCGGTGGTGATTCCCCTGGTGAAGCGCTCCGACCGGGACTGCGGGGCCATGTGCAGGTAGACCGCGATGGCCGGCACGAGGACCGGGCGCTGTCGGGTGAGCGACCAGGCCCGAACCCACCTGATCGGGATGGCCGGGTCATAGGGGACCAGGCCGCAGTCGTCACGGGCGAACTCGCGCACGGAGCACCTTGGCCACCGCGTGGGTGACGCGAACTCCTCGGTGAGGTCCTCCTCGGCGGCGTCAAGGATCTCGTCGTCGTGCCAGGAGCAGACCGAATACCGCTCGAGAGCCTCGGCGATCGAGATCAACCTGGCCCGCTCGCTGGTAAGCGCGCTGCCGACGCCGTGCATGTTTCCGAGGTCGCCGCTGTTGGTCCAGTCGCGCAGGCTGCGCAGGACCTTCGAGGGGTTGCCAATGTTGGAAACACGGATCGCGAAGTCCGGATCGCCGTCCGCAACAGGTAAGGCTGTGGTACGGGAGACCAGACCGTACGGAGAGACCAAGGCCCCTATTTGTAGTAATTCCGGCGAAGTCACGTCTCTGGACGCACTGGCAACGACGCTGTCCCCCAAGACCACAGGCTCCCCCACGCTGAGAAACTCAGACCTATGACGGCCCACGGCCGTGACCTCATCGTCACCGAGGACCCCGAGGCTGTCAAGCGATACTCGCGTTTGATCATTCGGCGGCAGCCAACAGTCACGCTTTCTGGCACAGCCGCCGCCGACCGGACGAGATTCACTCGCATCCTCCATCGCGAACCGGTTGCGTGACTCTCGCCGCGGCGGGTACGTTCCGGTTGAAGCGTCCGTGGGGGACCGGATTGACTGGGGGGAACGACGTGACCAATGTGACCGCGGCGAACGACCGACTTCGCCGGCTATGGCAGGAATACGCACCCCGCTACGACGGCGATATGGTGCGTCTCGAGCGCATGCTGCTCGACGACGGGCGCGCCTGGGTGTGCGGCCAGGCCAAGGGAAAAGTCCTCGAAGTCGCCATCGGCAGTGCCCGGAATCTGGAGTTCTATCCGGCGGACGTGTCGTTGACCGGGTTGGACCTGAGTCCGGCCATGCTGGACATCGCCCGCAAACGCGCTGCTGACCAGGGCCGGGAGGTCGAGTTCGTCGAGGGCGAGGCCCATGAGCTGCCGTTTCCCGACGGCGCCTTCGACACCGTCGTCTGCACGCTCGGATTGTGCAGCGTGCCCGACGAGCGGCCGGTGATCGCCGAGATGCGCCGGGTGCTGCGTCCCGGGGGACGGTTGCTGCTGCTCGACCATGTTGGCAGCCATCACAAGCTGCTCTTTTTCTGGCAGCGCCTGCTTGAGAAGTCGATGCTGCGCCAGTGCGGGGACTACCAGACCCGCAGGCCGTTACCACTGGTCCAGCAGGCTGGATTCGTCATCGAGTACCAGAAGCGTCTCAAGCTGGGGTGTGTCGAGCGGGTCGTCGCACGTAAGCCCGAAGCGTAACCTCCTCGCGGCACCGCTTTCTGGTTGATGAACGGCGGGCAAGTCGCGCCTGCGATGACGCCGCCGTCAGAGCCATGCGGATTAATTTGCGGGAGATCCCACTTCTTGTGCGGATCGGCTCCCGGGCTTCCGCATGCGAATCTGCATTTACGGTCTAGCATGAGGATGGCGGAACAGTGACGTCCATGGCCGACACCTGGGGAATCCACAAGGCCCAATTCTGGCTGCGCGGCGAGGACCCAGAGGCCCCGGTGCGCTTCGACGCGGCAGCTGGGGTCTGGTGCGTCTACGGCTATCAAGAGGTACAGCAGGTGCTGACCGACACCGCGACGTTCTCATCGAACACCCAGCGGGTCGTCCCACCGGAGATGCTGGAGGGCGCGGACCAGTTCAGCGAGGGCAACCTCATTCAGATGGACGGGCTGGAGCACAAGAAGCTCCGCGGGCTGATCAGCCATGCCTTCACCCCGAAGATGGTGGCCAGCCTGGAACCCCGCATCGCCGAGCTGACCAACGAGCTGCTCGATGCGGTGGCCGAAGGCAACCAGCTGGAGCTGGTCAACGACCTGGCCTACCCGCTGCCGGTCATCGTCATCGCCGAGTTGCTCGGCGTGCCGGCCTCGGACCGGGACGAGTTCCGGGATTGGGGCAGTGCGCTGATGGAGAGCACCCAGGAATTCTCCTTCGTCGACCGGACCGACGATCAGCGCAAGCGGATGCAGGACGCGATGCTCGAGGTCGCGAAACTCGGCGCCTACCTGCGCGAGCACGTGGTGGACCGTAGGAAGAATCCGCGCGACGACCTGATCACCAAGCTGATCCAGGCCGAAGTGGACGGCGAGCACCTCAGCGACAACGAGGTGGTCAACTTCTCCAACGTGCTGCTGATCGCCGGTCACATCACCACGACAATGTTGCTTGGCAACTCGATCCTGTGTCTTGACACCAATCGGACGTGGTTCGATCGCGTTCGGGCCGACAGGAGCATGATTCCGGCGGCCATCGAGGAAGCCCTGCGGTACTACAGCCCGTTCGCGGGAACGGCGCGGGCCACCATGACCGATGTCGAACTCGGCGGCGAGCACATCCCCGCCGACTCCCTTGTGGTGCCCTTCCTCGGCGTGGCGAACCGGGATCCGAAGCAGTTCACCGACCCACACACCTTCGACCCGACGCGGGACCCGAACCCGCATGTGGCTTTCGGCCGCGGGGCGCATTTCTGCATCGGCGCGCCGCTGGCCCGGCTGGAAGGCCGGGTGGCGTTGAACATCCTGCTTGATCGCTTCCCGAATCTCCGCTGCGACCCGGACCGGCCGCCGCGTTTCCTGCGCAGCCTGAGCATGACCGGTGTCAAGGAACTTCCGATGTTGTTCTGAGGGCAGTACTCGAATGGGGGAAGAAAGCAGCATGGCAAAGGTGACCACGATCGCCGCCGGCCTTATCGGCGCCGTCGCACTCTCGATCGGGCTTGGTGCGACCGCTTTCGGGGCGGTTAACAGCCCGCATGACGATGTCTTCCGCTGCGGCATCACCTGGATCCCGCCGATGGACGGGCAGCCATCGGTGTGGGTCGCCCACAACTGCGACAAGACCGTCGACACGCTGGACCAGTTGCTGCTCGATGGCAGCCATAAGAACGTGTGCATCCAGCCGGATCAGCAGTTGTTCTACCCGGACACGGTTATCAGGGGCATGGAGTTTTCCGTGATCGGCTCCTGCACTCCCACCCGGTAGGCGCGCCGCGCCGAGCGGTCATCAGGGCTTTTCGGGCGGCTGGTAGGTGTCGGTCGGCGGCAGGTTGACCGGCACCTCGAAGCCCATCGGCGGAGTGTCGACGTCGACCTGGTAGACGATCGCCTCGTCCGCGGCCGGCGCCGCGACCACGGGCAGCGGCGCCGGCGGCACCAGGCCCAGCAACAGCGTGGAGCCGAGCCCCCCGATCAGCGCCGCCGCGACCAGCAGCCACATTCCCGCGCCCGCGGTGAAGGTGAAGGTGGAGCCGGCGTTGGTGCCGATCGAGTCGATCAGATTGGTGACCGCGAACCAGATGTAGCCGGCGATCATCGCCGTCGCCGCCGCGGCGGCCAGCCGGACGGTCGTCAACCGGCGCAGCGGATCCCGCCCACGCAGCAACAGATTCGCCGCGTACAGCGCCAGCCCGCCGGCGATCACCACCGGCACACCGAAGTAGTTGGTGCGGCTGCCGTCGCTGAACGGCAGGCCGGTGGTCGGGTACTGGGTGACCCACGACGTCACGGTGAAGCTGTGCTCGAACGACGTCAGCCCGAGGTTCACCATCACGTTCAGGGCGTAGAGGTCGGCGAAGGTGCCGCCGATCGCCAGCAGGCCGGCCAACAGCAGCACAACGCCGGCAACCACCCGGCGGGACGGCAGCCGGACCACCGGCACGGACGGCGACGGTTCGCTCATGGGACCGATTCTGCCCGAACTCGACGCACTCAGTAGCGCCGAATCCGCTCCACCTCCGCCCGGCCGCCATACCTGGATCAGCAGATGCTTGCAGTCGTGGCCGATGCCGGTGAACACGGCTCGGCGCGGGTCGGGGCGGAACGAGTGGGGTTAAATTCCCGGCTGTCCCCGGGCGGCGCGGGTGGCGGCGGTGAGCCAGTCGCGGGCGGGCTTGGGGCTGGGGTACTCGGGCCAGCCGTTGATCACGCCGAGCAGGTTCCAGAAGCGCTCGGCGCGGTCGTCGGCGAAAGTGTCGCCGAGGCGGCTGAGCCACCCGTCGAAATCACGGTCGATGGTGACGGCGGCTCGCATCTGCGCCACGACGCGGCGGCCGGTGTCGGACTCGGGCAGCTCGCCGGCGGCGATGGCCTCGGTGGCCTTGGTCAGGGCCTGCTCGATGGCGATGCCCTCGTCGTCCGTACGGGCGTTCTCGACGGCCAGGTCGCCGACCTCAGCCCGAAAGCCGGGGTCGCGGATCAGCTCCACGAACTCGATCCACGCCTCGACCTGCTCGGGGCGGGGATCGTCGGGCAGGTCGGCGCGAATCCGGCGCAGCCACGCGGCCTTCTCGGTTTCGGGCAGGCCCAGGTCCACCTCCGACCAGAAGTCGTCGAGGATCGCCTGCCGCTCCTCCTCGGTCATGCGGGCGAGTTCGTGCACCATCTCCAGCTCCTCGGGGCTCGACCCCCGCCTGGCCACCGCGCGCAGCACGGACCGTCGCAGCCGCAACGTCCTGATCTGGACGTCGAGTGCCTCGGCGTGCTCCGCGGCCAGCTCCGGAATGCTCACCTCACGGGAGAGCACCCGGTTCACGGTCGGCAGGTCGACACCGAGTTCACGCAGCGTGCGAACGAACTTGAGCCGTGTCAGCGCGTGGATGTCGTACATCCGATAGCCGGCGTGGGTGCGTTCGGTCGGGGGCAGCAGACCGGAGTCGGAGTAGAAGCGGATGGTCCGCACCGACAGGCCGGTCAGCCTGGCCAGTTCTCCGATTCCGTAGAGCTCGTCCCCGTTCACGCCCACAACGGTGAAGTCTCCACCCGCTGGAGAGTCAACACATTTACGGCTACGCTCGCCCACGTGACTGCCGGGTCGGCCTTGAGCCATCAGCGGATCGGGTTCCCGGCCGCGGTGTGACCGCCTCGCGGGCCCGCGGCCCGCCTCCACGCGCATGCGTCCACATCGGACTCGCGCGGTGGAGAGGAGGTGAATAGCGAATGTCCTGGAACGAGTTCCTGGCCGGCCACACGGTCGGCGACGTCGTCGACGGCACGGTGAGCAAGGTGCTGCCGTTCGGCGCGTTCGTGCGAGTGGCCGGCTTCGACGGCCTGCTGCCGCAGGTCAAGACCATGAGCGACGGCGAACGGGTGCGGGTGCGCATCCTGGCGATCGACGACGCGGGCCAGCGGTTCAGTCTGGAAATGGCGTGATGGGACCGGCAGGGGCGGGGTACGGCCGCCCCTGCCGGCAACCAGCACCCTAGAACGGTGTGAGCGTCACCGTCATGGCCGTGGGCGCCGGGTCCTGGATGAAGGCGGCGAAGTTGGCCACGTCGTCGAAGGCGAAGCCGTATGCGTGCCCGTCGACGCTGTTGTCGTGCATGACCTTGGCGTACAGATGGGGTTTCGCGTTGGCGTAGAACGATTTCGGGTCGGTCGCGGGCTGGTTGGCGTCGGCCAGCAGGGTGCCGCGGTTCAGTCCGGCGGCGACGATGGCGGCGACCGGGCCGGTGACGCCGTCGTTGGGGGCAGCCAGTGCGCCGTCGCAGAACAGCACATCCCTGGTGGACGGCCGTTTGATCGGGGCGACGCCGTTGTCGAACCGCAGCACGTCGCCGGAGACGCGGCCGGTGAAGGTGTTCGTGTCGGTCTTGACCACGAGATCGGTGGACGCGTACTTCGTCCAGACCTGGTCGACGAAGGCGTCGAAGAAGTCGGCCGGAAACACGCCGGCCTCGAGGCCGTGCCCGGGCGCCATCACCCGCTGTCCGTTGTCCACCACCAACTTCCCGAACACGGGGTCGGCGCTGAGCGCCTTGAAGATCGCGGCTCGGCCGCCGGGCCCGAGCGTGCCGGTGGTCTGGCCGGCCTTGCCGGTCAGCTGGATCGCCATCGGCATGCTGAACATGTCCACCATGGTGGTGTTGCAGAACATGCCGGCGTCGTTGAACGTGAATTCGATCCAGTCGTGCAGCACGCCGAAGCTGGGGTCGCCGGCCACCCAGCCGGCCGGGAACTGCAGCGCCGAGCCGTTGACCACCCTGAACGGCAGCTTGGCGCCGGCCGCGAAGTAGATCCGGCCGGACATCTTGGGCAGCGTGATCCTCGTGCCGAACGGAATGCTGAGGTCGGCGAACCCGTTGGGCCCGTTGAGGGCGGCCGTCACGGCCTGGAGGCTGCCGTCGGCCCGGACGAACGCCTGACTGCCGGCCGGATCGGTGCCGACGATGTACATGGTCAGGTCGCTGTCGGCGTGCACGCCGGTCCGGTTCACGGCGGACAGCGCCAGACCGGTCGGCGCGGCGGCCTTGGCATCGCCGGTCCACGACGTCACCGCGATCCCGACCGGCACGGCGGCGGCCACCGCCGCCGCGCCGCCGAGGAACATCCTCCTACTGATCATGAGCCGCCTCCCGTTCCGCGTGCACGCCCCTGTGAGAGCGCTTACGCGGAACGGGTCCGCAATGGTTCAGACCTGTGAACGGTGCTCAGTAGGTGATCGCCACGGCCGGGTCGGCCAGCAGCGCGCCGACGTCGGCCAGGTACTGCGAGCCCTGCTGGCCGTCGACCACCCGGTGGTCGAAGCTCAACGCCAGCTGGCACACCTTGCGCGGCACGACCTGGCCTTCGACCACCCACGGCATGTCGCGGATGGCGCCGAAGGCCAGGATCGCCGACTCGCCGGGGTTGATGATCGGCGTGCCGGTGTCGACGCCGAACACGCCGACGTTGGTGATGGTGATGGTGCCGTTCAGCATGTCCGCGGGCGTGGTCTTGCCGTCCCGGGCGGTCACGGTGAGCTGCTCCAACGCCTCGGCCAGGCCCCGCAGCGACAGCTGATCGGCGTCGCGGACCTTGGGCACGACCAGGCCCCGCGGTGTGGCGGCTGCGACGCCGAGGTGCACGTAGTCCTTGTAGACGATCTCGTTGGCGGCCTCGTCCCAGGTCGCGTTCACGTCCGGGGTGCGGCGCACCGCGAGGCACATGGCCTTGGCTGCGAACACGAGCGGGGTGAGCTTGACGCCGCGGAACTCGGCGCTGTCCTTGAGCTTGGCCCGCAGCTCCATCATCGGCGTCACGTCGATGGTGAGGAACTCGGTGACGTGCGGCGCCTTGAAGGCGCTTTCGACCATGGCCTGCGCGGTCGCCTTGCGCACGCCCTTGATCGGCACCCGGCGCTCGCCCCGTGCGGCGACGGTGACGGCAGGCGCAGCAGCCGGCGCAACGGCCTGCTCGACGTCCTCACGGGTGATCACGCCACCGGGACCGCTCCCGGCCAGGGCGGCGAGATCGATGCCGAGGTCCTTGGCCAGCTTGCGCACCGGCGGCTTGGCCAGCGGCACATGACCACCGGCGACCACCGGCTCCGGCGCGATGACCGGCGGCGTCGGCACGACCGTTGTCGGGGCGGTCGCCGCGGAGACGGCGGCCGACGCGGGCACGGCCGCCGGGGCGCCGACCCGGGCCCGGCGCTTGGCGGTGACCGCCTTGACGCCGTAGCCGACCAGGTTGGGCACCCGCTCCGGCTGGACCGAGCCGTTGACCGGCGCGGCCTCCCCGTTCGGATCGGTGTCGATGACGATGATCGGCGTGCCGACGTCGACCGTCTTGCCCGGCTCGACCAGCAGCTCGGTCACCACGCCCGCGAACGGGCACGGCAGCTCGACCGCGGCCTTGGCGGTCTCGATCTCCACGATGATCTGGTTGACGGTGACCGTGTCGCCCGGCTTGACGTGCCAGGTGAGGATCTCCGCCTCGACCAGCCCCTCGCCGACGTCGGGCAGGGGGAAGTGCTTGAACTGCGGCATGGCTGCGAAATCCCCCTTACCAGGCGAGCGAGCGGTCGACGGCGGCCAGCACCCGGTCCAGATCGGGCAGGAAGTTCTCCTCCAACTTGGCCGGCGGGTACGGGGTGTCGAAGCCGGTCACCCGCAGCACGGGCGCCTCCAGCGAGTAGAAGCACTCCTGCTGGACCTTGGCGGCGATCTCGCCGGCGATGGACGACTCGCTGGGCGCCTCGCTGACCACGATCAGCCGGCCGGTGCGCCGCACCGACTCGTAGACCGGGTCCAGGTCGAGCGGGGACAGCGAGCGCAGGTCGATGACCTCGAGGTCGAGGCCGTCCTCGGCGCCGGCGATCGCCGCGTCCATGCTGGTGCGGACCATCGGGCCGTAGGTCGCGATGGTCGCGGTGGATCCCTTACGCAACACGCGCGAGCTGAACAGCGGCTGCGGGGTGACGGACAGGTCGAGCGCGGCCTTCTCGTGGTAGCGGCGCTTGGGCTCGAAGAACAGCACCGGGTCGTCGCACTCGATGGCCTGGCGCAGCATCCAGTACGCGTCGACCGGGTTGGAGCAGGCCACCACCTTCAGGCCGGCGGTGTGCGCGAAGTACGACTCCGGCGACTCGGAGTGGTGCTCGACCGCGCCGATGCCGCCGCCGAAGGGCACCCGGACCACGATCGGCAGCTTGATCCGGCCCTGGGTCCGGTAGTGCAGCTTGGCCAGCTGGCTGACGATCTGGTCGAAGCCGGGGAAGATGAAGCCGTCGAACTGGATCTCGCAGATCGGCCGGTAGCCGCGGATGGCCAGGCCGATCGCGGTGCCGATGATGCCGGACTCGGACAGCGGCGTGTCCAGCACGCGCTGCTCGCCGAAGTCCTTCTGCAGGCCGTCGGTGACGCGGAAGACGCCGCCGAGCTTGCCCACGTCCTCGCCCATCACGATGACCTTGGGGTCGCGCTCCATCTCGGCGCGCAGGGCCTGGTTGAGGCCCTTGATCATGGTGATCGTCTGCGGCCCGGCCGACGGCAGGTCGGTCGAGCGGTTCATGGTCGGCGCGGCCATCAGTGCTCACCTCCGGCGAACCCGGCGAGGTAGGTCTCGTACTCGTTGCGCTGCGCCTCGAGGGTGGCGCTGGGCTCGGCGTAGACGTTGTCGAACATCCGTCCGGGCGGGGGCTCCGGCAAGTTGACGCAGTGCTCGCGCAGCACCGCGGCCAGCTCGTCGGCCTCGGCCTGCACGCCGTCGAAGAAGTCGTGGTCGGCGAAGCCGTTGCGGCTCAGGTGCACCTTGACCCGCTCGATCGGGTCCTTCAGCTTCCACTCCTCCAGCTCCGTGGACAGCCGGTAGCGGGTGGCGTCGTCCGAGGTGGTGTGCGAGTCCATTCGGTACGTGAAGGCCTCGATCAGCACCGGGCCGTTGCCGTGCCGGCACTCGTCCAGCGCCCAGCGGGCGACCGCCAGCGTGGCCAGCACGTCGTTGCCGTCCACCCGGATGCCGGGGAAGCCGTAGCCGCGGGCCCGCTGGTAGAGCGGGAGCCGGCTCTGCCGCTCGGTCGGCTCGGAGATGGCCCACTGGTTGTTCTGGCAGAAGAACACCAGCGGCGCGTCGTAGACCGAGGCCCACACGAAGGCCTCGTGCACGTCGCCCTGGCTGGTCGCGCCGTCACCGAAGAAGACCATGGTGGCCTCCCCGTTGTCGTCGCCGACCTTGCCGTCGAAACGCTGGCCCATGGCGTAGCCGGCCGCGTTCAGGCACTGGTTGCCGATGACGATCGTGTACGGGTGGAAGCGCTTGTCCACCGGGTCCCAGGCGCCGTGGTCGACGCCGCGGAACATGCCCACGATCTCGTTCGGATGCACGCCGCGGCACCAGGCGACGCCGTGCTCGCGGTAGCTGGGGAAGGCCATGTCGGTGGGCCGCATCGCCCGGCCGGCGCCGATCTGTGCGGCCTCCTGGCCCAGCAGCGGCACCCACAGGCCCAACTGGCCCTGGCGCTGCAGGGCATTCGCCTCGCGGTCGGCGCGGCGGACCAGGACCATGTCCCGGTACAGGTCGCGCAGCTCGTCGGGCGTGATGTCGATGTGGAAGTCCGGGTGGTCGACGCGCTCACCCTCGGGGGTGAGCAGCTGGACCAGCTCGGGGCCGCCTTCGCTGGTGGCCCGCAGGCCGGCGATCACCTGCTCCGCCGTTGGGCTGGCCGCGGTGGCGGCTGGGGCACCCGACGGCTGCGGTTGCGACCATCGTTCTGGGGACGACATTGCGCCTTCTCCTCGTCTACGACGCCGACCGGCCGCTTGTGGCGAACCGGATCCGGCTTCGTCGCCGGCCACCGCCGACCCGGTGGGGTGAGACGGTGGTCCGTCGACACTGACGGAACTCTCTTCCATCCTGACACGCGCTCACTCGAAGCGGTGAGCGTCACCACACCAACGTCAACCAAGCGTGACCACCTACACCACTGTGAACTGCGGAAACACCGGACGCGCCCAGGCTAACCGGCCCGGGTGCCGCAGTACCCGGCGACACCGGCCCAGTACTCGTCGCACACCGTGTCGAGCGGCCTGGCTATAGTGATCTTGGGGGATTCGTCGGGACCTGGGGAGGCAGCCGGCGAGTGCGAGGGGTGCAACCCGCGCAGCCAGACCTGCCGAAGGGCCCGCCAATGCCGATCATCACCAATCTCACGCGCCGCATCGACGGGAACGAGTACCCGTTCCAGAAGCGCGACTTCCCGACCACGCTGATCTCCGCCGTCACCGAGTGCGGCTGCCAGATCGGCGAGCACAGCTACACCACGATCGCGGTGACGCAGACCGACTCCGCGACGCTGGAGCGCCGCAAGTGCGTGTGCTCCGGCTGCCACGAGTGCGAGACCTACGAGGTGCGGGTCATGCCGCACGGGCCGAGCACCGGTCGCCGCCACTCCGAGCCGATCGGCCGCTCCGCCTCCTAGGATCGGCCGGGTGGAGCCAACAGCACTGTTCAACACCGTCAGCGGGCTGTGGGACGACGCCGTCCTGCCCAGCCTGTCCGAGTTCGTCGCGATCCCGGCCGTGTCGCCGGCGTTCGACCCGGCCTGGGCCGCCAACGGCCACCTCGCCGCGGGTGTCGCGCACGTCAGGGCCTGGATCGCCGACCGCGGTCTGCCCGGCGTCGAGCTCGAGATCGTCCAGCTGCCCGAGCGCACCCCGCTCCTGCTGGTCGACATCCCCGCCATGCCCGGCCATGAGGGCGCCGGCACCGCGCTGCTCTACGGGCACCTGGACAAGCAGCCGCCGGTCGGCGGCTGGGCCGACGGCCTCGACGCGTGGACGCCCGTGATCCGCGACGGCCGGCTGTTCGGCCGGGGCGCCGCCGACGACGGCTATGCCGGTTATGCCGCGATCGCCGCCATCGAGGCGCTGCGGGCCAACGGCGGCGCGCACGGTCGCTGCGTCGTCATGCTCGAGGCCTGTGAGGAGTCCGGCAGCCCCGACCTCGAGGCGTACGTCCAGCACCTCACCGACCGGCTCGGCCGGGTCACCCTCGTGGTGTGCCTCGACTCCGGGGCCGCCGACTACGAGCGCATGTGGCTGACCACCACGCTGCGCGGCCTGGTCCAGGTGACCGCCACCGTCAAGGTGCTGGAGTTCGGCCAGCACTCCGGCATGGTCAGCGGCATCGTGCCCAGCTCGTTCCGGATCATGCGGCAGCTGCTCGACCGCATCGAGGACTCCGCCACCGGTCGCATCAAGATCGCCGAGATGCACGTGGAGGTGCCGGCCGGGCGGCAGTCCGAGATCCGGGAGAGCGTCGCCACCGCGCCCGGCTTCGCCAGCGCCGGCATCCCCTTCGCCGACGCCGTCGCTCCCGTCACCAGCGACGAGGTCGAGCAGGTCCTCAACAACACGTGGGGCCCGACGCTGTCCATCATCGGCGCCGACGGGCTGCCGCTGCCGGCTGACGCCGGCAACGTGCTGCGGCCGTTCACCACCCTCGTGCTCAGCTTCCGGCTGCCACCCACCGCCGACTCCGCCGCCGCCATGGACGCCGTCACCAAGGCCCTCACCACCGACGTGCCCTACGGCGCCCACGTCGAGCTCACCCGCTTCGAGCACGCCGACGGCTGGAACGCCCCCGAGCTCGCGCCGTGGCTGCGCGAGGCGCTCGACACCGCCGGCCAGGACGTCTTCGGCAGCCCGTGGCGCACCCTCGGCGTCGGCGGCTCTATCCCGTTCATGGGCCTGCTCAACGGCCTCTACCCCGACGCCCAGTTCGTCGCCACCGGCGCGCTCGGCCCCGGCAGCAACGCCCACGTGCCGGACGAGTCCCTGCACATCGACTACGCCAAGAAGATCACCGCGGCCATCGCCAAGGTGCTCGACGCGCACGCCAAGCACTGACCTGGCTCGCGGGTGTCGGGCTGCCGGCACCCGCGACCGGACACCGGGTCGCGCTGCCGGACCTGACTTGACGAAGCACCTGCGGCTTCCGGCCCTGAACGTCAACCGGCGGCGCGCTCCTGCGACGTGTGCTTGGCCAATCCCTCCACCAAGACGGTCAGGTGATCCAATCGCCGCTCGATGCTGACGATGTCGACCACCGGCTCGGGGTGTGCCAGGTAGAACTCCAGCACCTCCCGCACCAACGCGGTGTAGCGGACACCCTTGCGTCGGGCCTCTTCCTTGAGCGCGGTGACCATGGTGTCAGGCAACCGCAGCGAGGTGGTCACCATCGGCCTGGGGTCGACCCACTCGCCCGCTTCCATCTCAACAGACGTGTCGTTCTTGTCGTAGTAATCAGCCAGCTCCGCGAGCTCCTCGGCTGAACGGGGGAGCTCCTCCCGCTTCGTCATGGCCCTCACCTCGCCTTGCTCCGATACACCGTCTTCTCGCGGTCCGTCATGTTCCTGGCCGTCACCACGAAGGCGCGCCCGTCGGGTTCGCGCACAGCCACCACCAGCAGGTGGCGTCCCGCGTAGGTCCGACCATAGATCAGCACCGAGCCGTTCTTGCCCGGCGTACTCCAGTAAGGCCGCTCCAGGATCGCTTCCCGCACTTCGCCCAGCGTCACGCCGTGTCGTGCGATGTGTTCGACCGACCATTGGCTCTCCTTGACCTCCCAGAACACCACCCACTGTAATGCAAACGCAATGCGAATGCATCGCTGACGTGCCGCCGGAGGCCAGTGGGCGTGCTCCACACTGGAGGGGTGAGTGAGCAGATCGAGTGGGCGCGGCTGGCCGAGTCGGACGAGATGGACAGCCCCTGGCGGCACTGGGGTCCCTATCTGTCCGGCCGGCAGTGGGGCACGGTTCGCGAGGACTACTCGGCGAGCGGGGACGCCTGGTCGTTCTTCCCTTTCGATCACGCGCGGTCCGCGCCTACCGGTGGGGCGAGGACGGCATCTCGGGCATCTGCGACCGGCACGGCTTCCTCAATCTGGCGCTGGCGCTGTGGAACGGCAAGGACCCGATCCTCAAGGAGCGGTGGTTCGGCCTGGCCAACGAGGAGGGCAATCACGGCGAGGACGTCAAGGAGCACTGGTGGATCCAGGACGGCACGCCGACGCACTCCTGGATGAGCGTGCTCTACCGCTACCCGCAGACGGAATACCCGTACCAACAACTGCGTGACATGGCCAAGGCGGCGGGCCGGCAGGGGCGGGAGCCGGAGCTGGCGGACACGGGGGTGCTGGCGGAGGATCGCTTCTTCGACGTGGTGACGACGTATGCCAAGGCGTCCCCGCACGACATCTGCGTGGAGATCGCGGCGACGAACCACGGCCCGGCGGCGGCACCGCTGCATCTGTTGCCGCAGTTGTGGTTTCGCAACACCTGGGCCTGGGGCCGGGACGCCAGGAGGCCTGCGCTGGAGGCGATCCGGCTGCACGGCCGGTGCGCGGTGGTGGCGGAGCACTCGTCGCTGGGCCGGTACACGCTGCACCTGGACGGCGCGCCGACGCTGCTGGTGACGGACAACGAGACCAACGAGGTGGAGCTGTTCGGCAGCGCGGCCAACGAGACCCGGTACACCAAGTGCGGCATCGACGCGCACGTGGTCCGCGGCGCGACGGGCACCTGCCAGGTGATCCACGACGGCAGCGCGTCCCGGCCGGGCACGAAGGCGGCGGCCTGGTACCGCTTCGACGCGGTGGCCCCGGGCGAGACGGTGACCATCCGACTGCGACTGGTCGCCGGCAACGGCCACGTCGACCCGTTCGGCGCGACCTTCCACACAGCGGTGCAGGACCGCAGGCGCGAGGCCGACGAGTTCCACGAGAGCATCGCACCGGAGCTGGACGACGACCGCAAGCAGGTGCTGCGGCGCTCGCTGGCCGGTCTGATGTGGACCAAGCAGCACTACCGTTTCAAGGTGCGGGACTGGCTGGCCGGCGACCCGGCCCAGCCGGCGGCCCCGGACCTGCGCCGCGGCATCGGCGGCCGCAACGTGCACTGGCGGCACTTCGACGTGGCCGACGTGATCTCCATGCCGGACGAGTGGGAATACCCCTGGTTCGCGGCCTGGGACCTGGCCTTCCAGGCGGTGCCGTTCGCGCTGGTCGACCCGGCCTTCGCCAAGGAGCAGCTGCTGCTGCTGTGCCGCGAGTGGATGATGCACCCCAACGGCCAGCTGCCGGCCTACGAGTGGGACTTCGGCGACGCCAACCCGCCGGTGCACGCCTGGGCGGCGCTGCAGGTGTACCGGGCCGAGGCGGTGCCGGACCGCAAGTTCCTGTCCAAGGTGTTCCACAAGCTGCTGCTGAACTTCTCGTGGTGGGTCAACCGCAAGGACGCCGACGGCAGCGACCTGTTCGAGGGCGGCTTCCTCGGCATGGACAACATCGGCCCGGTCAACCGGTCCACGCCGATGCTGGGCGACTGGCGGCTGGAGCAGTCCGACGCCACGTCCTGGATGGCCGCGTTCAGCCTGCACCTGCTGCAGATCGCGCTGGAGCTGGCCCGTGCGGACGAGTCCTATGAGGACGTCGCCACCAAGTTCGTCGAGCACTTCCTCTACATCGCCCGGGCCTTCAACAACTTCGGGTCGACCACCCGCGGCCTGTGGGACGAGGAGGACGGCTTCTGCTACGACCTGGTGTCACGGCAGCGGGACGACGGCAGCATCGAGTCGGAGCCGGTCCGGGTGCGGTCGATGGTCGGCCTGATGCCGGTGCTGGCCCAGGCGGTGCTGGAGCCGTGGGTGTTCGCTGAGCTGCCCGGCTTCACCAGCCGGCTGGACTACCTGCTGCGCAAGCAGCCCGAGTTCGCCCAGTTCATCACCTGGCAGCAGGTCGGCGACGAGCGCCGGGCCAGCCTGGCCCTGCTGGACGCCACGAAGCTCAGCCGGGTGCTGGGCCGCATGTTCGACGAGCAGGAGTTCCTGTCCCCGCACGGCATCCGCTCGCTGTCCGCGGCCCACCGGGACGGCCTCGACGTGCAGTTCGCCGGCCAGGACCACATGATCGGCTACGAGCCGGGCGAGTCGATGACGCCGATGTTCGGCGGCAACTCCAACTGGCGCGGGCCGATCTGGTTCCCGACCAACGCGCTGCTGGTAGAGGCGCTGCGCCAGGTGGACGACTTCCACGACGGCCAGTTCCAGGTGGACCTGCCGACCGGCTCCGGGCGGGCGGTCACCGCCGGGCAGGCCGCGGACGAGCTGGCCCGCCGGCTGGTCAGCATCTTCCTGCCCTCGGCGGACGGCACCCGGCCGTGCGACGGCAAGCGGGTCGAGGCGACGCATTCGCCGCTGTGGCGGCCGCACATCACGTTCAGCGAGTACTTCGACGGCGACACCGGGGAGGGCCTGGGCGCGACCCACCAGACGGGCTGGACGGCGTTGGTGGCCCGGCTGCTGGCTACGCCGAACCATCACGATCGGTGACTTTTCCGCCACTTGGTGGACACGCTCGTGACAAAACGTAACCATTGGCCCCTATGAACTGACACGATCGGGTGACAGGATGCGGCAAAACCGACAGTGAGCGGAGGCCGCGTTGTCCAGACCCGCAAGAGCCGTGCTGGCCCTGCCCATCGTCCTGCTACTCGCCGCCGGGTGCGGCGCGACCGGCAACGGCAGCGGCGACACCGGCAGCGCCGGCACCTCGACCACGGCCGTCTCCGGTCCGGGCAAGAACGCCAGGCTGGCGGCGATGGTGCCGGCGGACGTGACCAAGGACGGCAAGCTGACGATCGGCACCGACACCACGTACGCGCCCAGCGAGTTCGTGGACGACAACAACAAGACCGTCGGCATGGACATCGACCTCGGCGACGCGATCGCCCAGGAGCTGGGCCTGACCGCCGACTTCCAGGCGGCCAGCTTCGACGGCATCCTGGCCGGCCTGTCGGCCGGCAAGTTCGAGCTGGCGATGTCCTCGTTCAGCGTGAACACCGAGCGGCTGCAGACCGTGGACATGGTCAGCTACTTCACCGCCGGCACCTCGATGGCCGTGCTCAAGGACAATCCGGCCGGTCTGGCCCTGGACACCCTGTGCGGGCACACGGTGTCGGTGCAGAAGGGCACCACGCAGGCCGACGACCTGGCGGCCCGCTCGGCCACCTGCACCCAGGGCGGCAAGCTGGCCATCACCATCTCCGAGTTCCAGGCCCAGACCGACGTGACGCTGGCGCTGACCTCCAAGCGCGCGGAGGCCATGCTGGCCGACTCGCCGGTGGTGGACTACGCGATCAAGCAGACCGGCCAGCTGGAGAAGGTCGGCAGCTCCTACGCGAACGCCCCGTACGGCATTGGCGTGGCCAAGAACAAGGGCGACCTGGCCAAGGCGGTGCAGGGCGCGGTGCAGGCCCTGATCGACGACGGCACGTACAAGAAGATCCTCGACAAGTGGGGCGTCAGCGCCGGCGCGGTGACCAAGTCCGAGCTGAACCCGCAGACCTCCGGCTGAGGCCACGGCGGTGTCGAACCCGATCAAGGCCGTGCCGGTCCGCCACCCCGGTCGGTGGCTGGCCGGCGCGGTCATCCTCGTGCTGGCCGCGATGTTGGTGCACAGCCTGGTCACCAACGAGAACTTCCACTGGGACATCGTCGGCAGGTACCTGACCACGTCCAGCGTCCTCAACGGGCTGAAGAACACGCTGATCCTGACGCTGTTCGCGATGGCCATCGGCATCGTCGGCGGCATCCTGCTGGCGGTGATGCGGCTGTCGGCCAATCCGCTGCTCTCGTGGACGGCCGCGGCCTACATCTGGCTGTTCCGCGGCACGCCGGTGATCACCCAGCTGCTGTTCTGGTTCTTTCTCGCGGCGCTGTATCCCCGGCTGGGCCTGGGCATCCCGTTCGGGCCGACGTTCCTGAGCGTGGACACCAACTCGTTGATCGCCCCGTTCACCGCGGCCCTGCTCGGACTGGGCCTGAACGAGGCGGCCTACATGGCCGAGATCGTGCGCGGCGGCATCCTGTCGGTTGACCCCGGCCAGACCGAGGCGGCCGAGGCGCTGGGCATGACCCGGGCCAAGATCCTGCGGCGGATCGTGCTGCCACAGGCCATGCGGGTGATCATCCCGCCCACCGGCAACGAGACGATCTCCATGCTGAAGACGACCTCGCTGGTGATCGTGATCGCGTACTTCGAGCTGATGACGGCCGTGCAGCAGATCTACAGCCGCAACTTCCAGACCATCCCGCTGCTGATCGTGGCGGCGATCTGGTACCTGCTGCTGACCTCGATCCTGACGGTGGTCCAGGGCTTCATCGAGCGCTACTTCGCCCGAGGGACGGTGAACCGGTGAGCGATCTGATGGTCAAGGCCGAGGGCGTGCACAAGAGCTTCGGGCGGACCGAGGTGCTCAAGGGCATCAACCTGGAGGTCCGGCCGGGCGAGGTGATGTGCGTGATCGGCCCGTCCGGCTCGGGCAAGTCCACGCTGCTGCGCTGCGTGAACCACCTGGAGAAGATCAACGCGGGCCGACTGTGGGTGGATGGGGAGCTGGTCGGCTACACCCAGAAGGGCGACAAGGTCTACGAGCTGCGTGACCGGGAGGTGGCCCGCAAGCGCCGCGAGATCGGCATGGTGTTCCAGCGCTTCAACCTGTTCCCGCACATGGTCGCGCTGGACAACGTGATGGAGGCGCCGGTCCAGGTCAAGGGCGAGCCGAAGGCCCAGGCCCGGGACAACGCCATGCGGCTGCTGACCCAGGTCGGGCTGGCCGACAAGGCGTACGCCTACCCGGGCCAGCTCTCCGGCGGCCAGCAGCAGCGGGTGGCGATCGCCCGGGCGCTGGCCATGCGGCCCAAGCTGATGCTGTTCGACGAGCCGACCTCGGCGCTGGACCCGGAGCTCGTCGGCGACGTGCTGGCGGTGATGCGCCAGCTCGCCGCCGACGGTATGACCATGGTCGTGGTCACGCACGAGATGGGCTTCGCGCGCGAGGTCGGGGACTCGCTCGTGTTCATGGACGGCGGCGTCGTGGTCGAGCAGGGCTCGCCCCGCGAGGTGATCGCCGCCCCGCAGCACGAGCGGACCAGGTCATTTCTGGCCAAGGTGCTCTGACCAATGGGCCGGCCACCGGTCCACGCGGGCCCGAAACCGTATTCCGAATGCTGGTCGTACGTCCGGTCAAGTGGGCAGCGGGCCGGTCCGGTGGCAGGATGCCGATCACCAGTACTCCGGACGAGGGAGAGCCCAGTGACCCGCCTGAAAGTGTGGACCGTGATTCCGGCGGTCGCCGTCGCGCTGGTCGCGGGCGGGTGCGTCGAGTCGACGACCGCCTCCGCCCCCGGCACGGACGGCGTTTCGCTCGTCCAGTCGGGCAAGCTGCTCACCTGCGCGCACCTGCCGTATGTGCCGTTCCAGTACAAGGACGGCGACCAGGTCGTCGGCTTCGACGTGGACGTGGTCGACTTCGCGGCCAAGAAGCTGAACGTGCCGCAGCAGATCGTGGACACGCCGTTCGACGGCATCAAGTCCGGCGTGGACCTGAACTCGAACCAGTGCGACGTGGTGGCCGGCGCGATCACCATCAACGACACGCGGGCGCAGAACTTCGACTTCACCATCCCGTACTTCCAGGCGACGCAGGCGCTGCTGACCAAGACCGGCAACGACTACAAGACGCTGGAGTCGCTGGCCGGCAAGAAGGTCGGCGTGCAGTCGGACACCACCGGCGAGGCCTACATCAAGGGCTGGAACGCCAAGAACGGCGGCGTGATCACCGCGGTCGCCTTCGAGGACTCGGCGCTGCTGGAGACCGCGGTCAAGACCGGCCAGGTGGACGCGTCCATCAACGACAACGGCATTCTCTACGACTACGCCAAGAAGAACCCGGACACGCAGGTCAGCGCCGAGTTCAACACCAACGAGCAGTACGGCTTCGGCGTGAAGAAGGGCAATGCCGCCCTGTTGAAGGTGCTCAACGACGCGATCAAGGCGTCGGCCACGGACGGCAGCTACGCCAAGGCGTACCAGAAGTGGTTCGGCAAGCGCCCGTCCTGGCAGCCCGGCGACTCGACCTCGGCCTCGCCGACCACCACGAGCAAGGGCTGACCGGTGGCGCTGACCCGACGGCAGCGCCGGACGGCGATCCGCGGCACGCAGTACGGCGTGCTGGTGGTCGTCGTCCTGGTGCTGGTGTTCGCCGCCAACTGGGGCGACATCCGGCACGCCTTCTTCGACCTGGACGCCGCCCGTCAGGTGTTCCCACAAGTGCTGACCGTGGCGCTGGTCAACACCGTCAAGTACACGGTGCTGGGCTTCCTGGTCGGCCTGGTCCTCGGCCTGGTGCTGGCGCTGATGAGACTGTCCTCGGTGGCGCCCTACCGGTGGATCGCCACCGGCTACATCGAGTTCTTCCGTGGCGTGCCGGCGTTGCTGGTGTTCCTGGCCTTCGGCTTCGGCGTGCCGATCGCCTTTCACGTCAAGTTCACCACCGGCAGCACGGTGGTCGCGGCGCTGGGCCTGGTCGGCGCTGCGTACATGGCCGAGACGATCCGCGCCGGCATCCAGGCCGTGCCCAAGGGCCAGCTGGAGGCGGCCCGGTCGCTGGGTATGTCGCAGTTCCGGGCGATGGTGTGGATCGTGATCCCGCAGGCGTTCCGGATCGTGCTGCCGCCGCTGACCAACGAGCTCATCCTGCTGGCCAAGGACTCCTCGCTGGTCTACCTGCTCGGTCTGACCGGCACCGAGTACGAGCTGGCCAAGTTCGGCCGGGACGCGATGAACACCGTGCAGTCGATGACGCCGCTGGTGGTGGCCGGCCTGTGCTATCTGATCATCACGATCCCGCTGTCCTACCTGTCGCGCTATCTGGAGCGGCGGACCAGCGGCGAGTCCAAGCAGGGCCTGGAGGTCATGGCGTGACCGTCATCGAGATTTCCGGGCTGCACAAGTCTTTTGGCTCGTTGCAGGTGCTGCGCGGCATCGACCTGACGGTCGAGCGCGGCGACGTGGTGTGCATCATCGGGCCATCCGGCTCGGGCAAGTCGACGCTGCTGCGTTGCGTGAACCTGTTGGAGCAGCCCGATTCCGGCACGGTGATCGTCGACGGCACCGAGCTGACCGACCCGGACGTGGACATCGACAAGGCCCGCCGCCGGCTGGGCATGGTGTTCCAGAGCTTCAACCTGTTCAACCACCTCAACGTGCTGGACAACCTGACCATCGCGCAGCGCAAGGTGTTGGGGCGCAACCGGGGTGAGGCCGAGCGCATCGCCAGGCAGAACCTGGAGAAGGTCGGGCTGGCCGGCCGTGAGCGGTCGTTGCCGTCGCAGCTGTCGGGCGGCCAGCAGCAGCGGGCGGCGATCGCCCGGGCGCTGTCGATGGACCCGCAGGTGATGCTGTTCGACGAGCCGACCTCGGCGCTGGACCCGGAGCTGGTCGGCGATGTGCTGGGCGTGATGCGCACGCTGGCCGGCGAGGGCATGACGATGCTCGTGGTGACACACGAGATGCAGTTCGCCCGCGAGGTCGCGGACACCGTGCTGTTCATGGACGGCGGCGTTGTCGTCGAACAGGGACCGCCGGCACAGGTCATCGGCGCGCCGACGCAGGAGCGGACGCGGACCTTCCTGGCCCGTGTGCTCAACCCGACCGGTGACAACCCGTGACAATGTCCGTTCTTGTCACGAACAGCGCCTAACTCGCGACAGTGCGTTGACTTTGTTCGATCACCGGAATTACGGTCGCCCCCTGTTGTGGTCCACGTCGCAGTCGACCAAGGGGAGGCGCCCATGCGGGCACGCACCATCGCCGCGGGACTGGCCGTCGCCGCGCTGACCCTGCCGCTGGCCGCCTGCGGCGGCGGGGACTCGGCCGGCGACGCCAAGACGATCAAGGTCGTCTACCGCAACTACAGCGACTTCCCGCAGATGGACACGTTCATGAAGGACGTGAAGAAGCAGTTCGAGGCGGCCAATCCGGGCATCACCGCCCAGCTCACGCCGGTGTCCAGCCTGGACAGCGACTACCTGGCCAAGGTGCAGCTGATGCAGCGGTCCCCGTCGACCGCGCCGGACGTGCTGTTCGAGGACAGCTTCAACGTCAACGCGGACGCGGCCGCCGGCTACCTGCTGCCCATCGACGACTACCTGAACAAGTGGTCGGACTGGAACAGCCAGTTCATCCCGGCGACCAAGCAGGCCGGCAAGGCCACCGACGGCAAGACCTACGCGGTGCCGATGGGCACCGACACCCGTGGCCTGTGGTTCAACAAGGACATCTTCGCCAAGGCCGGGCTGCCGGCCGACTGGCAGCCCAAGACCTGGAACGACGTCCTGGACGCGGCCCGCAAGATCAAGGCGACGCAGCCCGGCGTGCAGCCGATGTACCTGCCGCTGGGCAAGCCGGCGGCCGAGGCGATGTCCATGCAGACGCTGGAGATGCTGCTCTACGGCACGCCGACCAAGGACCTGTACGACCAGCAGGCCGGCAAGTGGGTCGCGCCCAGCAAGGGCCTGCAGGACGCGCTCGGCTACGTGCAGACGGTCATGAAGGAGAACCTGGCCCAGACGGCCGCGCAGGCCGAGGACACGCAGTGGGCGCAGACCCAGATGCCGCTGCTGATGTCCCAGGGCAAGATCGGCTTCATGATGGACGGCGGCTGGTACGCCCGGTACTGGAACGAGGGCGGCGTCGCCCCGTGGCCGGACTGGTCCAAGACCCTGGGCACGGCCAAGTTCCCGACCCAGAACGGGCAGGCGCCCGGCAACGTGACGCTGTCCGGCGGCTGGACGTTGGCGGTCGGCGGGTCCAGCGGCAACCCCGACGCGGCCGTGAAGTTCATCCAGACCGCGCTGAACAAGGAGAACTCCGCGGCCATCGACGTGGCCTGCTCGTGGCTGCCGGTGCGCGACGACGTGAAGGCCGACCCGCGGCTGGCGGCCAAGGACCCGACCGTGCCGTTCTGGAGCAGCCTGGTGTCGTTCACCCGGTACCGGCCGACGCTGCCGGAGTACCCGCAGGTGTCCAACGCCATGGACGTGGCCGGTGACTCCGTGGTCAACGGCGGCGATCCGGCCAAGGCGGCCGCCCAGTTCGCGCAGGACGTGGCCAAGGCGGTCGGCGCGGACAAGGTGAAGACCGGTTGAGGCGCTCCCCCCGGGTCGGGGTGTGGCTGCCGCCGCTCGCTCCGTCGATCGTCCTGTTGGGACTGTTCGTCGCCGGCCCGATCCTGTGGTGCTTCTACGCGTCGTTCACCAACTCCGCGCTGAGCGGGATCGCGGCCCGGCGGCCGAAGTTCGTCGGGCTGGACAACTTCACCACGGCGTTCACCAGTGCCGACGTGGCCGCGTCGCTGTGGCTGACGGTGGTTTTTGTGGTGCTGTCGGCCGTGGTCGGGCAGAACGGCCTCGGCATCCTGCTGGCGGTTTTCATGCAGCACCGGGGAAAGGTGCTGCGCGGCGTTGTCGGCACGGTGGTGGTCGCGGCCTGGGTGTTGCCGGAAGTCGTTGCGGCGTTTGCCATTTACGCCTTCCTGAACGCGCAGGGCACACTCAACGAGGTGCTCGGCTGGTTCGGCATGAGCCAGAACTGGCTCTACACCGCGCCGATGCTGGCCGTGGTGCTGGCCAACATCTGGCGCGGCACGGCGTTCTCCATGCTCGTCTACCAGGCGGCGCTGAGCGAGGTGCCCAGCGATCTCGTCGAGGCGGCGCAGGTCGACGGGGCCGGTCCGGTGCGGCGGTTCTGGCACGTGGTGCTGCCGGTGATCCGCCGGACCGTGGTGACCAACCTGATGCTGATCACGTTGCAGACGCTGGGCGTGTTCGGGCTGATCTACGTGCTGACCGCGGGCGGGCCGGACAACAAGACGCGCACGCTGCCGCTGCTGATGTACGAGCAGGCCTTCAAGTTCGGGCAGATCGGCTACGGCACGGCGATCGCGCTGGTGCTGCTGGTGCTCGGCGCGGTGTTCTCCCTGGTCTACATCCGCAGCCTGAAGGCGGAGGTCTGAATGCGCGGCCCCCGCTTGGTGGTCAACCTGGTGCTGCTGGCCGTCGCCGTGCTGTTCGTCGCGCCGCTGCTGTGGCTGCTCACCGCGTCGTTCGACACCCACGGTGGGCTGGCGGCCACGCTGCCGGGTGATTTCACCCTGGGCAACTTCGGCCAGATCCTGAACTGGGAGGTCGGCGGCCGGCCGCTGGCCAACGGCCTGCTGATCAGCGGCGGGACCGCGATCATCGCGGTGGTGGCGGCCATGCTGGCGGCCTATCCGCTGTCCCGGTTCCAGCTGCGGTTCCGACGACCGTTCCTGTACACGGTCCTGTTCACCACGGGCCTGCCGGTGACGGCGATCATGGTGCCGGTGTACGGCCTGTTCGTCCGGCTGTCCCTGGTGGACTCGCTGTGGGGGACGACGGTTTTCCTTGCCGCCACGGCACTTCCGATGGCCATCTGGATGTGCAAGAACTTCATGGACGGCATCCCGGTCAGCCTGGAGGAGGCCGCCTGGGTCGACGGCGCGTCGTCGTTGCAGGCGCTGCGCTCGATCGTGCTGCCGCTGATGGCGCCGGGCGTGGCCGTGGTCGGGATCTTCACGTTCATCACGGCCTGGGGCAACTTCTTCGTGCCGTTCGTGTTGCTGCTCGACCCGGACAAGATGCCGGCATCGGTGGGCATCTTCTCGTTCTTCGGCCAGAACGGACTCGTCGCGTACGGGCAGTTGGCGGCCTATTCGATCCTGTACACCGCGCCCGTGCTGGCGCTGTATCTGGTGGTGTCCCGGTGGCTCGGCGGCGGCTTTAGCATGGCGGGAGCAGTCAAGGCCTGAGGGAGGATCGCCGGTGACCGACCACGTGCTGGCGCTCGACGTGGGCGGCACCAAGATCGCCGCCGGGCTCGTCGACGCGCAGGGCTCCGTGTTGCGGCGGGCCGTGCGGCCCACTCCCGCGCACGACGCCGAGCTGGCCTGGCAGGCCGTCGCCGACCTGGTGGCCGAAGTGTTGGGCGGCACGGGGTCCGGACCCATGGGTATTCGGGCCGTCGGCATCGGCTCGGCCGGCCCGGTCGACGCCGAGGCCGGCACCGTCAGCCCGATCAACATCAACGGCTGGCAGGCTTTCCCGCTGCGCTCTCGCGTCCAGGCGTTGCTGCCCGGCGTGCCCGTGTCGTTGGCCGGCGACGGCCTGTGCATCGCGCTGGGCGAGCACTGGCTCGGCGCCGGCCGCGGCAGCCGGTTCATGGTCGGCATGGTCGTCTCCACCGGCGTCGGCGGCGGGCTCGTGCTGGACGGCAAGCCGTTCGGCGGGCGGACCGGCAACGCCGGGCACATCGGGCACGTTGTCGCCGAGCCCGACGGCTGGCCCTGCACCTGCGGCGGCCGAGGCTGTGTTGAGACGGTCGCCGGCGGGCCGAACATGGTGCGGTGGGCCCGTGAACAGGGCTGGACCGGCGCCGACGGTATCGAGCTGGAGCGCTCCGCCCGGGCCGGCGACCCCGTCGCCGCCGCGGCGTTCGAGCGTGGCGGCAAGGCCGTCGGCTTGGCCATCGCCGCGGCCGCCGCCATCTGCGACCTCGACCTCGCCGTCATCGGCGGCGGCCTGTCCCGGGCCGGCGACCTGCTGTTCGACCCCATCCGACAGACCTTGGACGCGCATGCCGGCCTGTCGTTCCTGCGCGGCCTGCGGGTCGTGCAGGCCGAGCGCGACGACTCCGGCCTGGTCGGAGCGGCCGCGCTGGTGCTGCTCCAGGCAGCCCGCTCTGGAACGCCTTCATGACCCGGCTGTTCCCGACGCCCTGATGCGTGAAAGGACCATTCCTCACGTTGAACGTGAGGAATGGTCCCTTCCAAACGTGGGTCGGTAACGCCGAGCTAGCCGATGGCGATTTCCTTCAGTTTGGGGTGGCCGTCGTCGGCGTCGTAGTCCTCGTGGTTGGTGGCGTCGAGGCCGTTGAACCACTTGGCCTGCCGGGCGATCAGCGTGACGACGACCGCGACGATCAGGTTGGCCAGCAGGGCCACCGCGCCGACGTAGATCTGCACGGTGGAGCCGGCGAACGGGTGCCAGCCGAACAGGGACAGGTTGCCCAGCGCCAGCGCGGAGCCGCCGAAGTGCAGGTGGCCGTTGGCCGGGTTGGGAATGGTGTAGAGCAGGAACAGGCCCCAGCCCATGCCGACGATCCAGCCGGCGACCAGCCCCCAGCGGTGCAGCCAGCGCGTGTACAGCGCGATGGCCACCGATGGCAGCGTCTGCAGGATGATCACGCCGCCGATGAGCTGGAGGTCGATGGAGAACTGCGGGTCGACGAACAGCACGAAGGCGACCGCGCCGAACTTCACCACCAGCGAGGCCAGCTTGGCCTGCGTCGCCTCCTGCTTGGGGGTGGCGTTGCGGTGGAAGTACTCCTTGTAGATGTTGCGGGTCCACAGGTTGGCCGCGGCGATGGACATGATCGCCGCGGGCACCAGGGCGCCGATGCCGATGGCGGCGAAGGCGATGCCGGCGAACCAGGCCGGGAACTGCTGGCCGAACAGCACCGGCACGATGGTGTTGGAGTCCGGCTTGCCGGTGGCCTGGTTGACGATCGGCTTGGCCCCGGACACCAACGCCACGTAGCCGAGCAGCGCGAGCAGGCCCAGCACCAGCGAGTAGGCCGGCAGCGCGACCATGTTCTTCTTGATCACGGTCCGGCTCTTGGAGGCCAGGATGCCGGTGATCGAGTGCGGGTACAGGAACAGCGCCAGCGCGGAGCCCAGCGCCAGCGTCGCGTACTGGAGCTGGTTGGTCGGGCCGAGGATCGTGGAGCCGAACGGCTTGCCGGTGGTCGGGTTGGTCTTGGCCAGCGCGGTCGAGGCCTGGTCGAAGATGTGGCCCCAGCCGCCCAGCTTGGCCGGCAGGTAGATGATGGCCACGATGATCACCAGGTAGATCAGCGCGTCCTTGACGAAGGCGATCAACGCCGGCGCGCGCAGACCGGACTGGTAGGTGTAGACGGCCAGGATCACGAAGGCGATGAACAGCGGCAGGTGGCCGAGCAGCCCGCTGCCGTTGACGCCCATGGTCCGCAGCACCGACTCCAGGCCGACCAGCTGCAGCGCGATGTACGGCATGGTGGCGACGATGCCGGTGATGGCGATCAGCAGCGCCAGCAGCGAGGAGCCGTAGCGGCCGCGCACGAAGTCGGCCGGCGTGACGTAGCCGTGCATCCGGGACACCGACCACATCCGCTGCAGCGGCAGGAACACGATCGGGTACAGCACGACGGTGTAGGGCAGCGCGTAGAAGCCGAGCGCGCCGGCCCCGAAGATCAGGGCGGGCACGGCGACGAAGGTGTACGCGGTGTAGAGGTCGCCGCCGACCAGGAACCAGGTGACCCAGGAGCCGAACTTGCGGCCGCCGAGGCCCCACTCGTCGAGGTGGTCGAGCGTGTTGCCGGCCTGCCAGCGCGACGCCAGGAAGCCCATCACGGCGACCAGCACGAAGAGCACCAGGAAAACGACGAGCTGCACGGTCTGGTCGGTGCTCATCGGCGCTCACCCTTGCTCTTGGTCTTGGCGTAGACGACCCCGACGCAGATGACACCCACCGGCACGAACATGAACTGGTACCAGTAGAAGAACGGCAGGCCGAACACCCGGGGCCCGTCGAAGTTGTACCACGGCGTGATCAACATCAGCAGCGGGACCAGCAGCAACAGGTTCCACGGGTTCCACCGCCGCGGTGGCGGTTCACTCGGCATGGCTTCCTCCCGGCGTCGCGGATGAAGCGGATGTTAAGCCGGGATGATCGTGCTGGCCCCCATCAGGTGATCAGGTGTCTGAATTGTGACCGTCGAGGTGCCGAAGCCACGGATCTCGTCAGTTCGGGGCCTGATTCAGCTGGGTGGCGCCGACCGCGGCGGCGACCTGGGCGCAGTCGTCCTGGGTGATGCCGGCGATGCCCGCGGTCAGGCTCGCCCGGCACGAGATGGTCAGCGCGTTGCCCAGGTCCTGGAAGGTGGACCGCGGCGTGAGCAGGTTCTCCACGCCGAACCACACCTGCACCGCCTTGGCCACGCCCAGCCCACGCACGGTGCGCCCGTTGAAGGTGGCCCCGTCGGTGATCAGGAACGCCGCCTTGTTGACGACGCCGTCGTTGGCGTGCGGATCGGGGTTGTCGGTCACCCAGAACGGGCCGTTGACCCGATCCGGCTGCTGGAACCGCTGCGGGTTGCGCATGTCCCGGATGACGCCGATGGCCGAGCCGGCGCCGATGGACCAGCGGTTGGCGCCGGCGTCGTTGGGGTCGCCCGCGGTGATGCCGATGAACTTGCCGAACACGTCGGACATGCCCTCGTTGATCGCGTCGGCCTGGCCGCCCTGCAGGCCGGAGGTGTGCTGGGTGACGCCGTGGGTCAGCTCGTGGCCGGTGATGTCCTCGGTGGTCACGCCCTCACCGAAGGCCATCTGCTCGCCGTCCCAGAACGCGTTGAGGAACGGGCAGCGGTCGCCGGTGACGCAGACCCGGACGGTGCCGCGGATGGCCTTGCCGGTGCCGTCGCCGTAGTCGGCCCCGATCAGCGCGGTCAGGTCGAGGCCGGTGAACCGGGCGTAGAAGTTCTGCGCGTCGCCGAAGAACTTGAACACGTTGCCGACGTCGCCGGCGGTGGAGCCGCTGGCCTCGCTGCGCAGGATCGGGAACGCCGTGCCGCAGCGGATCGAGACCAGGCTGCCGCTGACCACCCGACGCCGGGCGTCGCAGACGTCCCGGTTGGCGGCCTCGCGGGTCTCCGACCAGGACTGCACCACGTCGGTGCGGGCCGCCCCGACGACCATGGACCACTGCTGGTCGGCCTGCGAGCCGCGGATGTGCACCACGTAGACCGGTTTGGCCACGGCCGGCCCGGCCTTGCCGCCCAGCGTCGGGTCCCACCAGTACTGCTCGGTCGACTGCACGTTCAGGTCCTTGGCCTGGAGTTTCTTCGCCTCCGCGGTGGCCGCGACGGCCTTCTGGCCGGCCGCCTTGATCGTCTGCGAGGTGTCGACGGGGAAGTCGCCGGAGCGGGCCCGTGCGGTCTTGCCGACCGCGCTGACCAGGGCGCCGTCCTTGCCCAGCGCCTCCACGATCTGGCCGCCGAGCACCGGCTTGCCGTTGATCGTCTGCTGGTAGCGGACGACCGTGCCGAACGGCACCGGGCGGACGTCGGCCACCTGCAGCGTGTCCGGGTCGACCTGCCAGACCTGGGCTATGTCGGGTAGGTGGGACTGGGCGGCGGCCAGCGGGGAGCTGCCACCGGTCGAGGGCAACGGGGTCTGTGGCAGCAGGCCGACGACCCGGCCGGTGGCGTCGGTCTGCACCGTGAGCTGGGCCTGTACCGCGGTGGTCGGGGTGGCCGGCGCGGACCTGGGTAACGGTCCGGGCAGCGGCACCGCAGGCGGATCCTGACCGCCGGTCAGCTGGTTGGCAAACGCTTGCACCTTGGGGTTCGGGGCCGCCACCACCACCAGCACGCCCGCCGCGAGCAGCACCGCGACCCCGACGATCGCCACGTCGCCGGCCAAGCCTCTGCGTGCCATCCGCGTGAACCTCCGCACGAAACCCGACTACTTGCCGTGTTGCTCTACGCACGGATGCACAACACTCGTTCAGGTGGCGATTACGAAGAAACTTCACGTCTTAGCCCCGGCGGTGCTCGCGTTGACCCTGATCTCGCCCGCCCTGGCCCAGGCCGACCCGGCCGCCCAGTGCTTCAACCCCAACGCCAAGCTCACGGTGGAAGAGCAGCGGCTGACCGCGACCATGCCGGCCGGCGGCCCCGCCGTCGGCCCAGCCCTGGTCAGCCAGGCCGGCTTCGATCCGCTCGTCGGTGACTTCACCACCAAGCTGTGCGCGGCCAAATCCACGGCCGCCGCGCGCCAGCTGGTGGCGGTGGCCGGCGACAACCTCTGGCAGACCGCCGTCGACCGCGCCCAGGGCCGCCGCCCCGGCATGGGCACGCTCGACCCCCACGACGACCGCCCGCTGTACTGGGCGCGGCTCCAGCTGAGCAAGGCGCTACGGCAGTGGCAGCCGAAGTTCACCGTGTCCGCGGCCGACCGCACCGCCCTGCTGACCAGCCTCGACCACGGCTCCCGCGGCCTGAACTCGGACAAGCTGCCGGCCGGCGGCGGCGTCAAGAAGATCATGGTCAGCGGCTTCGACCCGTTCCAGCTGGACGGCGCCGGGGTGCGCATCTCCAACCCGGCCGGCGCGTCCGCGCTGCAGCTGGACGGCCTGACCATCAGCACGCCGAGCGGGCCGGCCGTGGTGCAGGCCGTGACCTTCCCGGTCGTCTGGGGCTACTTCGACCAGGGCATCGTCGAGGCCGCCTACGGCACGGCGCTGTCCGACGCGGCCCGCCGGCCGGACATGATCATGACCCTCAGCCAGGGCCGGCCCAACCAGTTCGACATCGAGCGCTGGGCCGGCGACTGGCGTGGCGGCTTCCCCGACAACAACAACCTCAGCGCCACCGGCCCGGTTCCGGCGGCCGCCGGCTGGCCGCAGCCGGCCGACCAGTTCATCGAGACCACGCTGCCGTACCAGCAGATGCAGGCCGTGCCCACGGGCAGCTACAAGGTCAACTTCGACCTGCTGTTCTGCGTCTGGTCGGACAGCTCGCACCCGGGGACCGGCCAGCAGGTCTGCCGCACCGACGCGCCCAAGCCGGGCGAGGTGGCCGCGCAGGGCGGCGGCGGTGACTACCTGTCCAACGAGAGCATGTACCGGTCCAACCGGGTGCGCCTGGGCCTGGGGGCCACCGCCGTGCGCGGCGGCCACCTGCACACGCCGGTGCTGGGCGAGCCGGCCGGCTCGACCGCGCTGACCGACGCCGCGTTCGAGGCCCGCCGGACCGCCATCGCCAACCAGGCGATCGCACTGGTCACGGCGGCCGCGAGTGGTTTGAGCTGATCCTGGTAGTCGACCTCGGGGTTGTTCGCCCGCCACGGCTCCGTCGGAGCAGCCCTCAGGTACTTGCCAGGGTGTGACCCGGTTGACCCGGTACGGTCGAACGACCGATAGGCGGTTCGGACGAGGAGGGTGATGGTGCGGGGCGGTTGGTTGGCGGTCATCATGCTGGCATTGGTTGGCACGGTGGGCGCCTGCGGCAGACCGGCCATGGACCTGTCCGAACCGCCGACCCCGACGCCGAGCTCGCCGGAGAACTCCGGCGGGGCGGCCCCGCTGCCCGTGCCACGGGTGGGCAGTGGCGGCGTCAGCCGGAGCTCACTGCCGGCCGTCGGCGCGTGCATCGACTCCAACCACAAGACCGTCACCTGCGCCGAGCCGCACCAGGGCGAGGTCACGCTGGTCGGCGACCTGCCCAACGGCCTGCCCAGCTCGCTGCCCGACGACACCACCATGACCAGGGCCGCGCTGCCCTCGTGCCGGGACGCGCTCGGCGACTACCTCGGCAGCCACGACGCCGACGCCACCGACCTGCAGGCGTGGGCGTTCTGGCCGCAGGCCGAGGCGTGGACCGCGGGCGAGCGCTGGCTGGTCTGCGCGGCCACCCAGATCGACTCCGCCGGCAATCCGATCACCATCACCGGCTCGCTCAAGCACGTGCTGACCGGGCCGGGCTTCGCCCACTACCAGACGTGCACGGTGTCTTCGCCCTCACAGAGCCAGAACCTCAAGTTCGGCGCCTGCGACCAGCCGCACCTCGGCGAGGCGATGCCCGGCGTGCAGACCCTGGGCCGTTCCACCGACCCGATGCCGGCCACCGACACCATCAACCAGATCGCCCGCAACCGCTGCTCGCAGGAGCTGACCAGCTATTTGGGCACGGATTCGCGGTCGGACATCACCTACACCTGGCGCGCCCCCGACACCCGGCAGGCCTGGGCCCAGGGCTACACCAACCTCATCTGCTACGCCGAAGCTGCCCGTCCGGTCGGCGCGCGACTCCAAAACATCGGAAACCGTCCCCTTCCGGCCTGACTGCGATGACATCGGCGACTCACTCACGGTGAGGTAGGTGCTCCACACCGTGAGATGAGGGCACCTCATGCGTAGCTCCTTGTTCGCCGTCGCGCTGGCGGCGGTCACCGGCGCAACCCTGTTAGCCGCGACGCCGGCCGCCTCGGCGGTCGACGTGCCGTCGAAGTACGTGAACCAACAGATCGCCTGGAAACCCTGCTTCAACCCGGTGCCGGCGGACTATCCGCCGGGCAGCGAGCGACTGCTCTGCGGCTCGTTCACCGCGCCGATGGACTGGAACCATCCGAGCGTCCATCCGGACATCACCATCGCGGTGAGCAAGCTCGCAGCGACCGGCACGGCCAAGGGCACCGTGGTGGTCAACCCGGGCGGACCGGGCGCCCCCGGTCGCACGCTGCCGCTGACCTTCCTCGATCGCACCAAACTGATCGGGTCCGAGGACATCGTCGGTTTCGATCCCAGGGGCACGGGCGCGAGCACCAACACCACCTGTGGCCACATACCGGCCATCGACGCCGATGACCACGACCGCAGCCCGGCCAACTTGAACGTCGTG
>DASWRQ010000030.1:0-15037 GCA_036403095.1 Kutzneria sp.
CCTGCCGTCCGGCGTTCGTCCCGAGCTCGACGTTCTCGTGACCGCTCTGCGCGATGCCCAACAGCGCAGCGACATTCCGCTCGCCGGCGCTCAGCTCGTCGTGTGGGCCGTTCCCGGTCCCACTTCCGTCGAGCCCATGCGCATCCACTGGCTCGCCCTTCGGTATCGCCCCGCCGTCGCCCCCGGCGCCGCCCTGGCCCGTGGCGGCGGCTCCACCGGCTCCGACCGCGCCGCCGCCTCCGCTGCTCTTGGCCTGGTCGGACGCTTGGCCGAGACCGGCCAGGCCGCCGCCGTGCTGGACGAGCCCGAGCTGCGCCAAGACCTCCTCGTCGCGCTCGGTGCCGACCCCCGAGCCTTCGCCGGCAACACCCCGGGCGCTCGCCCCGTCGTCAGCGTCGCCGAGTCCTGGCGCTCCTGGTCCATCGGCCGCCTCAGCCAGGCTTCGTTTACCCCCGGCGCTCGCGTCGCCACCGAGATCCTCGGCTCCCTGATTCCCGGCACCGAGTTCACCTGCACGTCGTTGCTGCTCCGCCGCACCCCTCGCGGCACCACCGAGACCTCGGTGTCGCTGCGCCTCGGCTACATGGCCAAACACGCCCAGCAACGCCCCGAGTCCGTGGTCAGGCGCCTGGCTCCGGACCTCTACCCCACCACCGGCCGGCAATCCGCTGCACTCCACCGCTCGCTCCCGTTAGCATTCGCTGACTAGGGGGCACACATGACCGAGCCGTACGCGCACGGAATGCTGGATGTCGGGGACGGCAACCAGGTGTACTGGGAGACCTGCGGCAATCCCGACGGCAAACCGTTGGTGGTGCTGCACGGCGGCCCGGGCCAAGGCTGCAACGCGCAGATGCGCGACGCCTACGACCTACAGCGCTACCGCGTCGTGCTCTACGACCAGCGCGGTTGCGGCCGCAGCACGCCCAGCGCCGCCGATCCCGCCACCGACATGCGGGTCAACACCACCGCACACCTGGTCGCGGACCTCGAACTGCTGCGCGAGCACCTGGGCATCGACCGCTGGCTGCTCCGTGGCGCTTCCTGGGGCTGCACGCTGGCGCTGGCCTACGCGCAGCGATATCCGCACCGGGTCTCCGAGATCGTGCTGTCCGCCATCATGACCGGCCGCCGCCGGGAGATCGACTGGCTCTACGGCGGTGCGTCCCGGTTCTTCCCCGAGGAGTACGAGCGGTTCGCCGGCGGCGTCGAAGGCGGTGTCGATCGCCTGATGGCCGACTACGCCCGGCGGCTGGGGCACCCGGACCCGGACGTCCAGCGGTCGGCGGCCGCGGCCTGGGGGCGATGGGAAGATGTCGTGCTGTCGCTGGAGCCCAAGGTCAAACCGGGCTCGTTCAGCGGCCCGGTCGACGACGGTCTGCTGGCCATAACGCGGATCTGCGCGCACTACTTCGCCAACTACGCCTGGCTGGCCGACGGCGAGCTGATCCGGAACGCCGGCACGCTGGCCGGCATTCCCGGCGTGCTGGCGCACGGGCGGCTGGACCTGAGCTGCCCGGTGGAGACCGCCTACGAGCTGGCCCGCGCCTGGCCCGGCGCGGACCTGTTCGTCTGCGACGAGTCCGGCCACCGTGGCAGCCCGACCAAGGCCGACCACGTCCGCGCCGCCCTGGCCCGGTTCGCCGGCTAGAGCACGCCGCGGACGACCTCGTAGACGTTCAGCACGGCGCCGACCAGCGGCACGATGGCGATGAGGCCGAGGAACTCGGCGATGTCCATCATCCGCGACCAGTACGGCGACTTGAGGCCGCGGCGGACGCGGGCGGCGTGGGCCAGGCAGAGGATGGCGGCGATCACCAGCATGCCGACGGCGATGAGCGCGCCGTGCTGCCAGGTGATGAGCCAGGCACCGAGGCGGGCCAGCATGGCGAGGCCGGCGAGCAACAACACGAGCCGCTGGGCGGTGCCGGCGTAGGAGCGTGAACGCAGCAGCCACACCACGCCCAACACGCCGGAAAGGGCGGCGGGCCAAGGGGAATCGTCGCCCAGCAAGGCGAAGACGCCGCCGACGCCGGCGAGGGCCAAGGCGGCCAGCAAGCCGGTGAGAATGCGCTCGGCGTTGGCGGTGTGGTCCAGGACATCGGGCCCGAGCGTGGGTTCTTCCTCGGCACGGAAGGATTCGATGTCGGCGGGCACCCGCGGCAGCGGCAGTTTTCCCAGGCGCAGAGCCAACATCGGGGCCAGCGCGGCCAAAGCGGTGACCGTGGCGGTCAAAACGGCAGCAGGACCGGCAACTCCGACACCGGCCAACAAAACGATGGCCGACGTGATGGTCCCGGCCCCGGCGGCAACGGCCAGCCCGCCGAACCAGGGCAGCCGGTCCGACAACAACACCGCGGCCAAAACGCCATATCCCGTCAACGCAGCCAAGCCTGCGGCCAGGGAAGCGACGTCCAGGGACACGGCAAAAGGCGGCACGGCGGTCAATCCCGCCAACGCGGCGGCGCCGACGCCGGCCCCGGCACACGCGACGCCGGAGCCGGAATCGCCGTAGGCCCGGGCCAAAGCGCCGCCGGTCAGCAACAAGACCAGGGCAAATCCGCCACAGGCCGCCGGGGCGTACCAGGTGCAGGACAAGCCGGCGGCCAACAACACGGCCGCGCCGAGCAGGGCGACGACCGCCGCCAGCTGCGCGGATCGGCGGGCGATCTGGCCGGCCCACGCGCCGGTCCTGGTGCCGGCGACGCTGGCGATGGCGTCGACGACGTCGTCGAACAGCAGCGGCACGACCTGCCGCTCACGCGGACTGAGGTGCAGCACTTCGCCATCACGCAGGCCGATCGCGGCGACGGTGACGCCCGGCGGAAACGGCGAATCGCCGAGCCGGGACAGCACCCAGCCCGGATTGTCCGGCGAGGCCTGGCCTTCGGCCCCGGACAGGCGGACCAACTGCGGCACCAGTTCGGCCAGAGTGCTCTGCACCGGCAGCGCGACGTCCACACGCGCCCGGGGAGTGACCACGGTGATCCGGCGCGTCGTGGAGATCATGACGTGAACCGCTCCATCCGGCCGGCGGCCTCGATCACCGGCGCGAACCGGGCACTGGTGGCCTCGGCCATCTTGCGCAGCCCGTCGTTGACCGCCTCCAGCACCATGTCGCCGAGGTCGCGGGCGTTGTAGCGGCGCGTCGCATCCGGGTCGATGCTGATGTCGGTGAACTGCCCGCTGCCCCGCAGCGACACGGTCACCTCGTTGCCACGCGAGTACCCCTTGACCTCCATGGCCTCGACGCCGCGCTGGATGCGCTGCACCTGCTCCTGCTGCGCCCGCACCTGATCGAGCAGGCCCTGCACGTCGGTCTCCAGGTCCATGATCCGCCTCTCACTCGTCGTCCGGGCGCAGGTGGAAACTGGCCACCACCCGCTGGAAGTCCGGCACCGCCCGCTCGGCCTGCGACGGCGTGCACGTGCCGGCCAGCTCCACCACCACGTGCCCGTCGTTGTCCGGCAACGGAACCGACAGGTGCACCTGGTACTGCGCGAGCCGCTGGCCGCCGACCAGCAGGTCGATCACCTGGGCCACCCCGGGAGCGGGCTGTTCGCCCACGTCCTGTCGACTGCGCAGCACGAGCTCGTCGGCCACTTCGCACAGTCGCTCGACGGCGGCGTCCACGGCGGCATGCAGGTCCACAGTGGACTTTGGCTCACCAACGCCGACGGTGATGTTGGGCGTGAACTCCCCTTCGGGCGTGGGCAGCACGATGACCAGGGCCGCGTCCGGAGCGCCCGATTCGGCCGGGTCAACGGGAAGCCAGCCGTCCGGCACGTCCAAACCCAGTGGCAGCTCTACCATGCCGATCCGATCGCCCGCGCCGCCTGCGACGCCGTGTTGCTCACCGACTCGTACGCGTCATGGCCGTAGTGCGACGCTGTCTCCCACACCTTGGGCAGGTCCACGTCGATGTTCGCGCCCAGGCTGGCGCCGACGCCCAGCGCCGCGCCGACCTTGAAGTTGACCTTCACGTGCCAGTTGTCCATGGTGGCCTGGCCGTCGAACTGAGCGCCGATGCCGGCCTCCAGCTCGCCCTTCGCGCCCACGCCGATGCCGGCCACGTCGACCCCGGCCGAGCCGCTGATCTTGGCTCCGGCAAAGGCGTCCAGGTGGGCCGCGACGCCGTGCGAGCTGCCGTCGAGGTGCCCGGCCAGCTGTCCGCCGACGTACGCGCCGACGTCGCCCTTGGCCGTGGCGACGCCGTCGGTCAGCGCACCGCTGGCGCCGATGTCGGCCAGGGTGCCCTGCACCTTTCCGTCCAGCCGGAACTCGCCGCCGTGCACCAGCGCCGCCGCGTCCCAGGTGGCGCGAGGGCCGAGATAGGCGTGCGCCTCGTCGACGTTGTCGCCGAGCTTGGTTCCCCAGCTTTCGTCGCCCAGCACGCCTTCGCCCTTGAGCAGCGTGATGTCTGTGCTGTGCCAGATCTTCTGACCGGTCGTGGCGTGTTCGGGCAGTTCGGCGTCGCCGAACGGCGTCTCGTCCTTCTTCGGCGCTCGCGTGCCGGCGAAGCCGTCCTCGGTGAGCTTGTACCAGCCGGAGTTGGAAAACAAGGACCGCGCCGACCTCGTACGCTTGCGGCCGTCCAGTATCTCGTCGCCGATCCACGACAGCGAGCCCTTCTTCAGCTGCGTCAGATCGACCTTGACCTTGCCGGGGCCTTCTTCTTCCTTTTCCGCGGGCTCAGCGGTTTCCGGCTTGAGCCCGTACAGCTGGGTCAGCGCGTCGGCGAGCCGCTGCCGCAACGCGGTCGCCGACTTCACCGCCGAGTCGCCCAGCTGCTGGGCCGCGTTGAGGAACGCCTGCTCCGAGCCGGCCGCCGCGGTCCGCGCCTCGTCACACAACAGCTTGGCGTACTGGAGGAACTCGGCCCGGACAGTGTCCATTGCGGACGTCGTCGTCTGGATCGCGTTGGCCGTCATGGACAACCGCTGCGCCTCGGTCTTCAACTGCTGGACAACGTCCTCGATGTCCTTGGTCAGCACGCCCGCCGCCGACGCAAACGCCCGCTGCGCGGTGCCCTGCCAACTGGCGTCGGTCTTCCCGGCGCAGCCGGCCAGGTCCGACGACACCGCCGCCAGCTTCGACGCCTCGTCCGCCTCCCGCTGCGCTTGTTGTTGCAGCGCAACCGGATCACCGGTGACCTGCTTGGCGCACTCGTCGAGCACGCTCAGGTAGCTGGTGAGCACCGAGGCGACCACCCCGGAGATGTCGGTCACGACACCGAGACCTTGCCGGTGCCGGTCACGGCGATGTGCTCGGTGACGTGCTCGCCGTTGACCGGGATGTCCACGTCCACCTGGGCGTCATGCCCGGTTGGGATCTCCACGGTCGTCGACTCGCTGCCGATCGTGGTGGTCACCTTGATCACGCCGGGGTCGGCCGCCGGCACGGTCGTGGTCGGCGTGGCGGGTGTGGTGACCGGCGGCGTGGTGGGTGTGGTCCCGGCCGGCGGGTCGACCGGGATCCACGTGTCGGCCGTGCGCGGGGTGGACCCCGTCCCACCGAGCGCGGGCGGCGTGTAGCTGTACGGATTCGGTTGCGACACAGTCGATGTCGTCGGCATCGAGGTCACCTGTTGGCCGCTCGCCGAGGCCACCGGCGGTGGCGTCACCGGCGCGGTCACCGGATTGCTCGTCACGGTCGTGGTCGACGGCGTGGTGCCGGCCGGGGTCGACGCCGAGGCGGACTTGTTGCCGCTGAACAGCTTCTCCAGCTCCTGGATGATCTGCGCCAGCGTGGTCAGCTCGGTGGCCAGCTTGGTCAGCCCCAACGTCTTGAGCAGGCCGCCGATCGCCTCGATGAAGCCGCGCAGCGAGGCCGAGGTCGCGGTGGACAGCGCGACCGCCGCCGCGTGCGTCCACGGATTGGACATCAGCGCCGCGACCGTCGGGTTCACCGCCGAGACCACCGAGGTGTAGGCGGTCTGCGCGGTCTTGACCAGCGTGCCGGCCACGCCGAGCAGCTGCGCGCCGTCCTGAACCACCTTGATGATCTTCTCGAAGGACTGCAGCGAGTCGGTGATCTTCTTCAGCGCCGTCTCCGACGCCGCGCCCGACCACACCTGGGCCAACTGCTTCTCCGCCTTGGCGAAGTCGTCCATCAGCGTGGCGAACTGCCTGGCCTTGTCCAGCACGTGGGCCACGTGCGCGGCGACCTGCTCGGGCTGACCGGTGACGATGCGCGGCAGGAACGTGATCGGCCCGCCGGAGCTCGCCGTCGCGTCCATCGCGCTGGAGTTCGGGAACGTGAACACGGTGGTCTCTCCTGTCAGGCCGGCATCGGACGGTAGACGCGGACCATCGCGAGGCCGCCGAAGTCCGGGGTGAGCAGGCCGTGGTTGTAGAGCTGGCCGGCGGCGCCGGCCACGCCGATGGCCGAGTTGACCACCACCACGTCGCCCGCGTGCACGCCGCCGGGGATGTCGCCGAGGTTGCGGGCCACGCCCGAGTACACGCCGATCACGCCCACCTGGGCCTGGTGATCGGGACTCGCGTCCAGCCAGTTGGCGAAACCCGTGCTGTCGTGGGCGAATTGGCCGGCCGACGAGTCGTGGCCCAGGCCCGCGTGGCCCAGGTAGTCCAGCACGTTGGCCACCGAGTGCGGATCGCCCGCGCCGCCGACGCTGTCGTTGAACGCCTGCGCCGCCACCAGGCCGGCCGCCGGGCTCGACCACAGGCTGGCCGTGTTCGCCGTGCCCGCCGACGAATTGCCGCCGAAGCCCTGCGCCACCGCGCGGTCGGCGTCGTCGTACGCGTCCGCGCTCTTGCGGATCAGATCGTTGACCGCCTGCAGCCCCTTCAGCAGCGACTGCAACGCCGCCACCTGCTGCGCCTGCATCGCGACGTTGCCCGCGGCCACCACGTCGCCGATCATCGCGAACGAGGTCGGCGCCAACACCAGTGCCTCCAGGTCGAGCACGGCGTTGACGGTCTGCATGATGATGCCGCCGATGTTGCCGACCGCGGACCGCATGGCCTCCGGACGCACCTCGTACTGACCGGTGTCCATCCCACTCCCTCCCTGGTCGGCGACCCTGTGAGACGGAGAGTAGAACGGGCGGAAGGGCAACCCAGACGGCAAAAGTACCCACTGTGTTGAATTGCGCCGCCTCCGGCAGCGCGGCTCGGCTGTGCTTGTTGGCGCCGCCTCCGGCGTCGCGGCGAGGCCGCTCGGACCCGCTGCCTTCCCTGGCCGGATTTAACCCGCCGCGTCGGCGTGAGTGGTGGGGCGCGTTGGGTTGCGGCGGGTGAAATCCGGCGACGGTCCAGGCACCGGCGCGGCCTCGCGATCGGGGGCGATGCTTGAGGGCCATCTCCGGTGACGGTCCAGGTATCGGTGGCTCGCGATGGTGGGTGATGCCTTAGGACCATCTCCGGCTACGGTCCGGGCACCGGGTGGCTCGCGATGGTGGGCGATGCCTCTGGGGCATCTCCGGCGGCGCTCCGGGCATGGGGGCCGCCCGGGGACGCTTGGGTGGCGGTAGAAATACCCACAAGAACACAGCCGGGTTGTGGGCAGAATGCCGTGGTGAGTGGGGTACAGAGCAGGGTGGAGCCGCCGACCGGCGAGATCATGCTGCAGTCGCCGCCGATGCTGCCCAAGGGCTCCAACCAGGGCGCGGTGCAGCTGCTGTTCTTCCTGCCGATGATGCTCGGCATGGGGGCCATGTCGTTCGTCTACATCGGACGCAGCGGCGGCGTGATGACCTACGTCTTCGGCGCGCTGTTCGCGGTGTCCATGGCCGGCATGGTGATCATGTCGCTGGCCCGGGGCGGGGCGGCCAAGAAGGCGCAGATCAACGAGGAGCGGCGGGACTACCAACGCTACCTGACCGGCCTGCGCGGCCAGGTGCGGGAAGTCGCCGAGCGGCAGCGGATCGCGCTGACGGCGGTCCAGCCCGAACCGGCCGACCTGTGGGCGTTCGTGGAGCGCGGCCGGCTGTGGGAGCGGCGGCGGACGGACCCGGCGTTCGGGCGGGTCCGCGTCGGTTCCGGCCCGCAGCGGCTAGCCACACCGCTGCGGGCGCCGCAGACCGTGCCGCTCGAAGACCTCGATCCCGTCTCCTCCACGGCATTGCGGCACTTCATCCGGGCCTACGCCACCGTCCAGGACCTGCCGGTGGCGATCTCGCTGCGCTCGTTCGCGCGGATCACCGTTACCGGCGACCGACGGCAGGTGCTGGACCTGGTCCGATCGATGCTGGCCCAGCTGTCGGCCTTCCACTCGCCGACCGACCTGCGCATCGCGTTCTGCCTTCCCGCGGACCGAATCCGCGACTGGGAGTGGGCGAAGTGGTTGCCGCACAACCAGGGCACCACCGGCGACCTCACCGGACCGGCCCGCTTGGTGGCCGACCGCGTCGGCGTGCTGGCCGACCTGCTCGGCGCGGAGCTCGGCGAACGGCCGCCGTTCAGCAAGGCGACTTCACCCGAGTACCAACACATTGTCGTCGTCCTGGACGGCGGTCGTATTACCGACGACAGCCGACTGGCCGCGGCCGGCGGCCGCCAGGCCGTCACGGTGATCGACGTCAGCGGCGGCATTCCGGACGAGTCCGCGGACACCGACCTGTTCCTGCACGTGGCCGGCGACCGGCTGGGCATGGTCGTCGGCGAGGACAGTGACCGGCGGATCGCGCTGCTGGGTCGTCCGGACCGCTTCGACCACGCGTCGGCCGAGGCCCTCGCCCGCCAGCTCACGCCGCTCTACCAGGGCAGACCGGTGGTCGCGGAGTCGCCGATGGCGGCCAGCTTCGGGCTGCCGGGGCTGCTCGGGATCGGCGATCCGCGTGACCTCGACACGGCCGTCACGTGGCGTCGCCGCACGGCCCGCGAGCGGCTGCGGCTGCCGATCGGCGTCGACCCCGACGGGCGGCCGGTCGACCTGGACCTGAAGGAGTCGGCCGAGGGCGGCATGGGCCCGCACGGCCTGGTGATCGGCGCGACCGGCTCGGGCAAGTCGGAGCTGCTGCGCACGCTGGTGATCGGCCTGGCCGCGACGCACTCGTCCGAGCAGCTCAACCTGGCGCTGATCGACTTCAAGGGCGGCGCGACCTTCGCCGGCATGACCGGCCTGCCGCACACCTGCGCCGTGATCACCAATCTGGCCGAGGACCTGTCCATGGTCGACCGGATGGGCGACGCGATCAAGGGCGAGCTGGTCCGCCGGCAGGAGTTGTTGAAGGCGGCCGGAAACTACGCCTCCGTGCGCGACTACGAGCGGGCCCGGCTGGACGGGGCGTCGCTCGATCCGCTGCCCTCGCTGCTGGTGATCATCGACGAGTTCTCCGAGCTGCTGTCCAGCCAGCCGGAGTTCATCGACCTGTTCGTCATGATCGGCAGGCTGGGCCGCAGCCTCGGCATCCACCTTCTCCTTGCCTCCCAACGGCTTGAGGAAGGACGGCTGCGGGGCCTCGACTCGCACCTGTCCTACCGGGTCGGCCTGCGCACGTTTTCCGCCCCGGAGAGCCGGTCCGTGCTGGGCGTGGCCGACGCGCACCAGCTGCCGCCGGTGCCGGGCTCGGGTTATCTGCGGGTGGACACGGAAACGCTGATCAGGTTCAAGGCCGCGTTCGTGTCCGGGGAACTGCCGCCGCGTGGCGGCGTCGAGGCCGGCCCGGCCCAGGGCCGGGCCGTGCTGCCGTTCACGCTGGCCCCGACGCCGATTCCCGACGCCGTCGCGGCGCCCGTCGTCGCGGAGCTGCCGACCGCCGGTGAGACGATCATGGGCACGATGGTGGACCGCTTGCAGGGCAAGGGGCCTGACGCGCACCAGATCTGGCTGCCGCCGCTGGGCGAGCCGCCGACGCTGGACCAGCTGATGCCGCCGCTCGGCGTGGACGACGAGCGCGGGCTGTGTCCGGTCGGCTGGGGCGGCAACGGCCGGCTCATCGTGCCGATCGCCATCGTCGACAAGCCGTTCGAGCAGCGGCGGGACCTGCTGTGGGCCGACCTGTCCGGAGCCGCCGGCAACGCGATCGTGGTCGGCGCGCCGCAGAGCGGCAAGAGCACCTTGCTGCGCACGCTGATCGGCGTGCTCGCGCTGACCCACACCCCGGCCGAGGCCCAGTTCTTCGTGCTGGACATGGGCGGCGGCGCGCTGCGCCCGATCGCCGGCCTCCCCCACACCAGCGGTTACGCCACCCGGCGTGAGCCCGAGCGGCTGCGGCGGATCGTCGCCGAGGTGACCACGCTGCTGGCCGATCGGGAATTGTTCTTCGCGGCCAACGGAATCGACTCGACCAACACCTTCCGGCAGCGCCGGTCCGAGTTCACCGAGAGCGCCGACGGTCGCGAGTTCGGCGACGTGTTCCTGGTCGTGGACGGCTGGGCGACGCTCCGTGAGGAGCAGGAACCGTTGGAGCAGGCCGTGATCGGGCTTGCCGCCCGCGGGCTGGGCTTCGGCATCCACGTGATCGTCTCGGCCAACTGGTGGATGGGCGTGCGGCCGCAGCTGCGCGACGCCGCCGGCACCCGCTTCGAGCTGCGCCTCGGCGATCCCGCCGACTCGTCGATCGACCGCCGCGCTGCGCAGAACGTGCCGGCCGGGGCACCCGGTCGCGGGCTCACCAAGGACAAGCTGCACTTCCTCACCGCACTGCCCAGAGTGGACAGTGACCAGCGCCCGGGTTCGTTGGCCGCCGGCACGATCGCGTTCGTCGAGGCCGTGGCCAAGGCGTGGGTTCGCCCGCCCGCCCCACCGGTTCGCCTGCTGCCACGGGAAGTCCCACTGGCCGAGATCTCCGACGGCACGGGTCGTACCGTGCCGTTGGGCCTCGACGAGGTCGATCTCAAGCCCGTGCACCTCGATTTCACCGCCGAGCCGCACTTCCTGGCCTTCGGCGACGTCGAGTCCGGCAAGACCAACCTGCTGCGGGTGATCGCCAAGGGCATCACCTCGCGCTACACCGCCGATGAGGCCGCGATCATCGTCGTCGACTACCGGCGTGGCCTGCTCGACGCCGTGACCGGTGCGCACCTGCTCGGCTACGCCGGTGCCGAGAACGCCGTCACCGGCCTGGTTTCCGAGGCCGCCGCCGCCATGCGGACCCGGCTGCCCGGGCCCGAGGTCACCGTCGAGCAGCTTCGGGAACGCAGCTGGTGGACCGGTCCCGAGCTGTTCGTCCTCGTCGACGACTACGAGCTGGTCGCCAACCCCGGCCGCAACCCCTTGTCCCCCTTGATGGACTTCCTCCCCCAGGCCCGCGACGTCGGCCTGCACCTCATCATCGCCCGCGCCAGCGGCGGCGCCTCCCGTGCCCTCTTCGAGCCCCTCATCCAGCGCGTCCGCGAACTCGGTTCCCCCGGCCTGATCCTGTCCGGCTCCAAGGAGGAGGGCATCCTCTTGGGCGACGCCAAACCCTCCCCCCAGCCCCCCGGCCGCGGCCACCTAGTCCGCCGCCGTGCCCGCACCTCCCTTGTCCAGGTGGCGATCCCGGAGTAGTTGCCGCGCGAACAACCGGCAATTCGGGTGTCCGAACTCGTTCGGCGGATCCGGAACGGCGGTGCCGCGGAGGAGCGTGGTGGCGCACCAGTTCCGCGTCGGGGAGGGCGCGCACCAGTGTTGCGTCGTGGGCAGCGTCCTCCTCGGCCACACCGAGGGAGGAACTCCTTGTCATTGCTCAGTCATATCCGCAGCTCGGGGCTCGTCGCGGTGGCCGTGATCGCCGCCGCGATGAGCGTGGCGCTGCCGGCTTCCGCCATGGGAGCGGTACCGGCCGGCCAGGCCCAGCAGCTCCAGGCTCGCGCCGACTACTACCTGGCGACCATGGGCGGCAAGCAGGTGGCGCCCGACCGCATCGATCTCGGCGGTGCCGAGGTCCATCTGCTCGCGCCGAACAGCCCCGCCTACACCTGCGGCTACAAGCACTTTTGCGCTTACGGCCACCAGAACTACGTCGGCGAGCTGCCCGACGACGTCGTCGACATGTACAACTGCCGCGACTACTACATCCCCTGGGGCGGCCGGGGCTCGTACAACAACAACCAGACCACCGGCACCAAGGCTGTCTTCAAGGACGGCGACGGCGTCGAGGTGACCCGAACCTGGGGAGCGCCCTCCAAAGACGTCGACTATCCGTGGGGATGGATCTGGTACGTCAAGGCCTGCTGAGCCGCGCCTGTGGGTAATAGTGCCGTCACTGTGGCTGGCAGTTGTGCCGTTTGCTCGAAGCCTCGCCGTTCCTAGCGTTAGCGGTGACGAGAAGGCAGTCGAGCGAGAGGAGGGTGGCCCGTGAGCAGCCCCGGCTTCAAGGCCGACGCAGCGGCGATGACGCGAGCGGTCCAGGGTTTCGAGGAGTGCGCGGCGAACGCCAAGAAGACCATGTCGGATCTGGAGAACGACCTGGTCTCGGCGCTGAGCCACTACCAGGGCAGCCAGGCCACCGCGTTCTGGCAGCTGCACACCCAGCTGCAGGACAAGATGAAGGTGGCCTCGAACGAGCTCGACACCATGTCGAACCTGGTGAACCAGAGCTTCCACAACTACGGCAGCGGTGACAGCACCGTCGCCCAGAGCCTGACCAGCCTGTCCAACAACGTCGACGCCGGCGGGGCGGTCTTCGGTCGCCTGACCGGCGGCACGTCGGTCTGAGCAGAGGGAGCACACGATGACCGCCGACCAGATCAGTGTCGACTTCGCGGCGCTCCAGGTCAGCTCGCAGACCCTGGCCGCCAAGGCGAAGGCGTTGCAGGAGTACCTGGACCAGCTGCACACCTCGCTCCAGCCGATCAAGGCCACCTGGTACGCGTCGGGCAGCGCCGCGGGCCAGGCGGCCGAGCAGGCCGAGACGCGGCTGCGCAGCGCCACCAACGACATCGCCACCATCGTCGGCCAGTTCGGCGGCAAGGTGTTGGAGGCGCACGACCTCCAGCTGGCGCTGGAGAACAAGAACACGCAGTACTTCGCCTGATCTCCGGTGGCGGCGGTCCGGCCGGTGGCCGGGCCGCCGCCGTCGGCGTTGGCCACGAACACGAATCTGGGGAGCTGACCAGGGATGTGGGACCAGTCGTTCTCCGTCCACCTCGAGTCGCTGACCGACTTCGCCCGCGAGCTGCAGACCCAGCTGGACGGCATGGGCAGTCCGATGGACCAGCTCACGCAGCTGGCCGGCGCGCCGGTGCTGCTGGGCGAGTTCGGCGAGGCGAACTCGTTGGAGGCGCGGACGAAGGCCGCGGTCGCGGAGATGCACGGCCTGCTCGACCAGGTGCGGCAGGCGATCGAGTTCGCCGAGAACGTGACGAGGACCGTCGCCACCGGCTACGAGCGGCTGGACGACGATCTCGCCAGCGGCATGCAGGTCACGACCGGTTACGCGGACAGCCAGGGTGACTCCACATGGACATGAGCCCACACACGAACTTCGCTCAGTACAGCCATGAACAGCTCTACACCATGCTGTTCGCCAGCGACCCGGAGACGGTCGGCGATGCCGCCGGCATCTGGGACACGACCGGCAAGGGCTTGCACGACAAGGCGAACGATCTCCAGTCGCAGCTGTCCGGCTTCCAGGGCAAGTGGCAGGGCGGTGCGGCACAGCAGTACCAGTCGATGATCAGCGATCTGACCGAGGGCATCCGCAAGGTCGCCGACACCGCGTTCGCGATGCGGGACCTGACTCACGACGCCGGCGAGGCGCTGACCACGGCGCGGGCCAAGATGCCCAAGCCGGTGACCGTGCCGCAGGTGTCGCCGTCGGTGGTTTCCCTTGCCACCACGCAGATCCAGGTGCAGGCCGACACGCCGCCGCAGGTCGTGGCGCAGATGCAGCAACAGCAGTCGGCCGCGATCGCGCAGGTGCGTGACCAGCAGTCGGCCGTGGCCGCGTCGAACGCCGCGCATGCCGAGGCGGTGATGGTGATGCAGGCCCTGGCCGGCGACTACACCACCGCGCAGCAGTCGATTCCGCCGTCGCCCAACGCCGACCAGGTGCCGTCGGGAACCACGCCGACCACCACCCAGTCCGACAGCAGTGGTGTGAGCGCGCCGATCGTGTCGTCGTCGTGGGTGAACACCGCCACCGGCACCACGACCACGCTGCCCGCCGGCGGCGTGCCGACCGGTCAGCCGCAGGGCGGTTCTCCTTTGTTCGGCGGCATGTTCACCGCCGGTCTGGCCGCCGCGTCGGCCGCGGCGTTCGGCCGTTTCGGCTCGATCATGCCGAAGATCCCCGGTTTCGCGAAGCCCAAGGCCGACGAGAAGTCCACCACCCCGGCCGGCGCCAAACTCGGCGACGGCGCCTCGTTCAAGCTTCCCGGCGGTGGTGGCGCCGGCGGCGGCATCGGTGGCATCGGTGGCGGTGTGTCCGGTGCCTCCGTGCCGACCAGCATGGTCGCCAGCGCCGGCACGCCCACCGCCGACCTCGCCGGCGGCGCGCTCGGTGCGGCCGTCGCCGATGCAGCCGGCAGCAAGGCAATGGGGCCGATGATGCCCATGATGCCGATGAACGGGGCCGGGGCCAACGACATGGGCGGCGGGCGGCGGATCCCGCCGTGGCTGGTCGAGACCGAGGACGTGTGGGGCGAGTCGTCCGCTGTCGCCCCGTCCGTGATCGGCGAGGACTACTGACCCGTGCCCACCATCAGCGCCCAGCAGATCGCCCAGCACGCCTACAACGCCGGGTTCCGGGGTGACGCCCTCACCACCGCCGTCGCCGTCGCGCTGGCCGAATCCCATGGCGACACCGGCATTCATGGCGACGTCAACCTCCAGACCGGCGCCTGGGGGCCGTCCGTCGGGCTGTGGCAGATCCGGTCGCTCAACCCCGGTCACGGCACCGCCGTCGAGCAGGCCCTGCGCAATGCCACAGCCAACGCCGATCCCGCGACCAACGCTCGGCACGCCTACGCCATTTCCCGTCAGGGCACCAACTTCGGGCCTTGGTCCACCTACACCAGCGGCGCCTACCGGGGTTATCTCGATCGGGCGCGGACCGCCGGCCGTCAGGTCGTCAGCCGGCCCGTCACGAGTGGCACAGTCACAGGCGCCACTCCCACCTCGTTCCGGGTCGCTCCTCGGGCCCTGGACC
>DASWRQ010000031.1:0-16358 GCA_036403095.1 Kutzneria sp.
CCGGCACGTTCGTCGGCTACGAGCTGCTGACCGGCTCGTTCGACGACGAGCCCGGCAGCTACGTGTTGGCGCACAACGGAACCTTCGACGCCGCCGGCATCGAGTCGGCCTTCGAGGTCCGCGCCGGCGGCGAGATCAAGGCCACCGGGACCTACCGGTCGGGGCCGAGCCAGGAGGTGCCGTACACCATCACTTCCCGGTGAGCAGGTGCACGACCACGATGCCGATCACCGGCCCGGTGGCCAGCGCGCCCAGCGTGAACAGCACCCGGGTGACGACGTGGTTCTGCTCGCGGACCAGATCGCGGCCGCAGTTGCCGCACGCCTTGAGTCCGTTCCACGGCGTGCCGCAGTAGGGACAACCCTTGCCCTCCAGCGCCACTTTCTCGCGCGGGCGGATCAGCAGGAACTCGAAGAGCCCGGCCGCCACCCAGAACACGATCACCGCGATCAGCCACGGCGTCGACGCTTCGAGCCACCTCACGCGGGCCATCGTGGCACAGCTAGTAACTTCTCTGCGTGTCGGATGGCTATGCGGTCGTTGACGTCGAGACGACGGGATTCGCGGCCGCCGGCCGTGATCGGGTGGTCGAAGTGGCCGTGGTCGCCGTGGACCGGACCGGGAGGGTCACCGACGAGTGGTGCACCGTGGTCAACCCGGGCCGTGATCTCGGGCCGCAGCACATTCACCGGATCAGCGCAGGGGACGCCCGCCGCGCGCCGTCGTTCGCGCAGGTGGCCGGCGCGCTGGCGGCGCGGCTGGCCGGCCGGGTCATGGTGGCGCACAACCTGTCCTTCGACGCCCGGTTCATCGCCGCCGAGTTCGACCGCATCGGCCTGCCGGTGCCGGTGTCCTCGGAGCTGGGCCTGTGCACGATGGCGCTGGGCGCGGCCTATCTGCCGCAGCGAAACGGACGTTCGCTCAAGGCCAGTTGCGATGCGGCCGGTGTCGATCTGCGGGATGCACACTCCGCATTGGACGACGCCCACGCCGCGGCCGGCCTGCTCACGCACTACCTGAGCCGGGCCGGCCGACCCGAGCCGTGGACGGATCTCCTTGCCGCGGCGTCAACCTGGGCCTGGCCGACGCTGCCGCCGGACGCGGTCGCGGAGTACCGGCGCGGCAGTTGGGTGCCGCCGACCCCGACAGGTGAGGTTCCCTCACTGCGCATCGGCGATCTTGTCGTGTTCACCGGGCAGACCCGGCAACCCCGCGGCGAGCTGGTCGAACGGGCACTCGCGGCGGGACTGCGGGTCAATGCGGGCTATGTCACACGGCAGACCGCGCTGCTGGTCGCGGCCGACCCGGAAACCATGTCCACCAAGGCCCGCGCCGCTCGGCGGTACGGCGTGCCCATCGTGTCGGCCGAGGCGTTCGAGACGCTGATCACCTGAAACCGGGCAAAGATCACCGGTACGAGTGGATCGGGCCCCTTGTTAACCAGCCACCTCCGGGGGCAGGCTCACTGGGAAACCTCCCTGCTCCAGGAAGGTGCGAGCCGGATGAGTGCCGTGGACACGGCGGCACCGATCACCACCGGGACGGTCTGGGACGAGCTGGTCTCCGAACTTCCCGTTGGGGTGCTGCTGCAGGACGAACATGGGGCAGTGCTGGCCGCGAACAGCCTGGCCGGGCACCTGCTCGGGCTGAGTCGGGCCCACTTGCTCCACCACACCCGGCCCGACGGCTGGCAGCTCTGCGACGACTCCGGCGCGCCGCTGCCGCAGGGCGCCGAGCTGGCCGCGCAGGTGCTGCGCGGCAACGGCCGGCTGGCCGTGCCGCTGGTGGTGGTGCGCAACGGGATCGCCGGCTCGCGGCTGTGGGCCGACTTCCACGCCGTCAGCCATCGGGGCCGGCCCAGCGTGCTCACCGTGCTCCAGCCGGTGCACACCGACGTGCCGCACAGCCGCGGGCTGATCGACCCGCTGACCGGGCTGCCCAGTCGCGCGCTGCTGCTGGACCGGTTGGAACAGTCGCTGACCCGGTCCCGCACCAACGGCTCGCTGAGCACCTTCGTGCTGGTGGACGTGCACAGACTGGCGGAAGTCAACGCCGAGCACGGCTTCGACGTCGGCGACGGGCTGCTGACCGTACTGGCCGGGCGGCTGCGGCAGGGCCTGCGCGACGACCACACGGTGGCCCGCTACGGCGGCGACGAGTTCGCCGTGGTGGCCGAGCATCCGTGCGGCACGGGCGAGCCGATCGCCGCGCGGGTGCGGGAGCTGACCCAGCGGGCCGTGCTGGTCGGCAAGGTCCGGCTGCATCCCAAGGTCCGGGTCTGCTGGGCGACCAGCGACGGCTCGGCGCCGGCGCACACCGTGATTGGGCACGTCGAGAAACGACTTCGGGCGACGTAGCTGGACCGCCAGCTGGGCAAAGCGCGAGGTCGCGCCGGTGCCTGGACCGTCGCCGGATTTTGGCCGCCGCCGCCCGACATGCCCCACCACCTGGGCGGATGCGGCGGGCTAAATCCGGCTAGGGAAGGCACCGGTCACGAGCGACCTCGCCCGCCGCGGAACGCGGCGCAAAAGCACAGCAAGAACCCCCGGGCTGGCTGCCCGGGGGTTCTTCGGCTAGTTACTCAGACCTCAGCCCAGGTGCAGGCCCTCGGTCATCGAACCCAGGCCGCTCAGCAGCTCCTGGCCGGGCAGGGCCCGGGCGCCACCGGCCACGTTCGGCGTCACGCGAACGCCGTCCAGGGTCGGCAGCTGAGCCAGGTGCGCACCCGGGATCAGGTTGTCCGTGGGCAGCAGACCCGACATCGAGGGCAGGTCACGCTCCTGCGCGGGCAGCCCCGGCACCGCCTGGGCCACGCCGGTCAGCGGGGTCATCAGCAGCATGACGCCGTCAACGGCCAGGCCGGCCACCGGCAGGCCGGCGGTGTTCGGCAGCGACGACAGACCCGGCAGCGACGGCAGTTCCCGGGCGCCCATCAGGCCCCGGCTGGTGATCGGCAGGTCCAGCGCCGGCTTCTCCTCGCCGACGACCGCGGAGGTCAGGTTGACGCCGTTCGCGAGCGCGGTGCCGAACACCTCCGCCGGCACGTCGAAGACCTGCACCAGCGCGCCCGCCGGCAGGTGGCCGTTCAGGCCCGACAGCGTCTTGGTCACGCCGGCCGTGGACTGGCTGCCGCCGGACGCGACGTCGGTGACGTTCACGCCCTTGGTGGCCGAGATGCCGCCGACGGCCACGGCGTCGGTGAGCACACCGGCGATCGCGGCCACCGGGACCTGGAACAGGTCGCCGGAGATGGAGCCGGCCGTGCCGTTGGTCTTGACGTCGCCACCGGCGAGGTCGACGACCTTGTTGGCGCCGGCGTGGAACGCCTGGCCCGCTGCGGACACCGCGTCCTGCGTCACCTGCGCGTCGGCCACGACCGGCACCGAGGCCAGGTTGCCGGCCACCGAGCCCAGCACGCCCGAGGTGTCGGCCTCGCCACCGGCGGTGTTGATCGCCGAGGTCGAGCTCTTGTCGAAGGCCAGGCCCCCGGCGCCGACGGCGTCGTCCAGCACCTCGGCGTTGCCCACGACCGGCACCTGGGCGAGGTTGCCCGAGATGGCGCCGAACATGCCCGTGGTGTGGGTGTTGCCGCCGGCGAAGTTGCCGGTCCACGCCGTGGTCTCGTTGGCGGCGTTGCCGAGCGCGCCGACCGAGTCGGACAGCACCTGCGCGTTGGCCGCGGCGGGCACCTGCGCGACGTTGCCGGCCACCGAGCCCAGCTTGCCGGACGTGGTGGTGTCGCCACCGGCCGACGGGTCGGTGTAGCTGTGCGCCATCGCGTTGGCGATGCCGCCCAGCGTCACGGCGTCACCCAGCACCTGCGCGGTCGCGGCGGCGGGCACCTTGGCCACGTTGCCGGAGATCGCGGCCTCGGTGCCGTCGGTCAGCACGTCCTTGCCGGCGGTGTCGAACACCTTGTTGTCGGCGACGGAGTTGCCGACACCGGCGGCGGTGACGGTGTCACCCAGCACGCCGACGACCGGAGCCGCGGGCACCTGCGCGACGTTGCCGGCGACCGAGCCGCCCCAGCCGTTGGTGGCGTCGGTGCCACCGGCGTTGGAGCTGGTCAGGTTGGCGGCGGTGGCGTTGTCCACGCCCGCGCCGGCGATGGCAGCGCCGAAGCCCTGGATCGCGCCGGCCACCGGCACATCGGCGATGTTGCCGGTGAGGGAGCCGCCCTTGCCCGACGCGTCGACGTCGCCGCCGGCGGTGGAGCTGGTGACGCCCTTGGCGATGGCGTCGCCGTTGCCGACCAGGGTGGCGGTGTCACCGAACAGCTGCGTGGGCAGCGAGACCGGGACCTGCGCGGCGTTGCCGGACGCGCTGCCCTTGTCGCCGACGGCCTCGATGTCGTGGCCGGCGGTGGTGGTGGTCTGCGACTGCGCGCCACCGGTGACGTTGGCGACCAGGCCGGCCGCGTCACCGAAGATCTGCACCGGCGCGGTGACCGGCACCGAGGCGATGTTGCTGCTGACCGTGCCGCGGTCGTCGTTGGTGTTGGTCTTGTCGCCGGCCTCGACGTCCTTGACCTCCTTGGCCAGGCCGTCGGCGTTGCCGGCCAGCGAGGCGCCGGCGCCGAAGATCTCGGCCGGCAGCGCCACCGGGACGGCGGCGATGTTGCCGCCGCCGACCGCGCCGTTGCCCAGCGTGCCGTTGTAGCCGCCGTCGACGACCGAGGAGTCGTTGGCGCCGGCGCCGCCGGCGTTGCCGATCAGCGAGGCCGCCGAGCCGAACGCGTCGACCGCGCCGGCGATCGGCGCGACCACGTCGTTGCCGCCCAACGTCGACTTGTCGCCGTTGGTGTAGGTGTTGCCACCGGCCAGCGCGGTGACCTTGTTCAGGTCGGCCGCCTCGGCGGTGCCGATCCAGGTGACGCCGTCGCCGAAGACCTCGACGGGCAGCGCGACCTCGGGGTCGACGATGTTGCCGGAGCCGGTCGACTTCACGCCGGTGGTGCCGGCCTGGCCGCCCGACACCAGGTGGTTGTCGGTGACGCCCAGCGCGGTGGTGTTGCCGATCCACGAAACGGCGTTGCCGGCCAGCAGGACCTTGCTGACGATCGGCGCCTGCACGATGTTGCCGGACAGCGTCGACGGGTCGCCCGCGGTCAGCGCGTACCAGCCGTCGCTGGTGTCGCCGGCCTGCACGGCGCCGGTGCTGTGGTTGCGGGCGTCGGCGTTGCCGACCCAGGAGATGGCGTTGCCGTTGGCCTCGACCGGCAGGCCCAGCGGCACGCCGACCAGGTTGCCGGCCAGCGTGCCGCCGTTGCCGCTGCTCAGCAGCGAGCCGCCGGTGGCGACATCGGTGCTGGCCTTGTTCGCGGTGGCCGAGTTGCCGCCGACGCCGATGGCGTTGCCGGTCAGCTGCACCGGCACGCCGAGGGCGGCGTCGACGATGTTGCCGGCCAGCGTGCCCTTGTCACCGTTGCTGATGAACGGGGTGGTGCCGGTGGCGGTCATCGCCTGCGCGGTGCCGGCGGCGAACGCGTTGCCGGCGGCGGCGATGGCGTTGTTGTCCAGCTGGACCGGCAGGCCCAGGTCGACGCCGATGATGTTGCCGGCGATCGAGCCGCGCTTGCCGTCGGTCTCGGTGACCGACTGCGCCTCGCAGCCGACCCGCGAGTTGTTGTACGTGGCGGCGTCGCCGGTGGCGCCGATGGCGTTGCCGGAGATGTCGATCGGCACGCACGCGTCGACCGGGATGGTGTTGCCGCGGCTGATGTTCTGCGGCACGGCGACGGGGATGTTCTTCGCCTGCGTGGTGGCCAGCGGGTGCGGGGCCAGCTTGCCGGTCAGCTCGCGGGTGCTGATGGTGTGGCTCACGCCGGGCAGGTTGGTCTGGCCCAACATCGTGCCCAGCTGGTTGTTGTGCTCGCTGATCGGCACCTTGACGTTGACGTCGACCAGGTCCGTGGCGGGGACACCCAGCGGGTGAGCCGGCTGGGCCTCGGAGGCGTTGGCGATGCCGGTGCCGACGGCGATGAAGCCACCGGTGAGGAGCGCGGCTTGAAGTCCGCGCTTCGCCCACGTCTGCATTACTTCTCCTTGGGGGTTGTCCCTTGCGGGGCTAACGGGTGGCCGGGGGCAACGGCCACCCGGGGAAGTGGGATGCACCTGGCTGAGGGGAGTGGGTGCATCCCGGGTCGTTAGCGCGGCTGGACGAGCGCAGAAGAACGCGCACGGACCGAATACGGTGCGGGCGTTGAGCCCTGCGACCGCCAGCCGCGCGCGGGAATCAGTCAGGCGTGATGCCGGCTTGCTTGCCGGTCAACACGGACACCGACTGCGAGGTGGCCACAACGGACCTGTACGCAGCGGCACCGAGGGTGGAGCCGAAAGGAAGCTGCTCGGGGTTGGGGACGCCGGCCGAGCCGAAGCCTCCCGTTTCGAAGCAGCACGGGGCCGGCGGCACCTGGGCGGGCACGGCCGGCAGCGGCATGGAGTTCCTCGGGCCGGACAGGTCCGAGCTCCGGTACGGCGGCAGCGGGTGCCGCACGTTGTGCGCGGTGGCGGCGGATGCGCCGGCGACGGTCGAGGACAGGGCGGAGTCGGCCTGGCCGGCCGGGTCGAGCCCGGTCTGGTCGGCGGACGGCCTGCCGTCGGTAGTCGTAGACGCGCCGGAGAGCCCGATCACTGAGATCGGCAGCCGCACCGGCAGCGTGGCCAGGGGAAACTGAACCACGTGGCGCACCAGGGTCACCGAGTCCCCCACCAGTGCGGACGGGGCCGGCTTGGCCACGTGCCGCCCGACCTGGACGAAGTCGTCCTGGACCTGGTGGGCGAACCGGTCGAAATCGGCGGAGGAGGGCAGGCTCGCCCCACTCGCCAGGCTCTGGTGCTCGGTTGCGATGGAGCCAACGGTCGGCTTGCTCGCGGTCGCGACCGCGCGGGCCATCTCGTGCACCCCGTTGTCCGCTGATGCGGTTTCCGGCGAGTGGCCGTGCGTCGCGGCCGCGTGGCTGACCGAGTCGACCACGAGGTGGTCGCCGATGGTCTCCGCGGACGCGCAGGCGGTGGAGAGGCACCACGCGGCGGCCGTCAGGCCGGCCGCGCCGCCGACGGTGAGCAGCGCACGGGTGAGTGCGCGGCGTAGCCGGCTGCCCCCCGTGATCACGTGCCCGTCCATCGACAAAAGAAGATCCTCTTCCGCTCGCCTGGGGAAACGCCGACTTCGGTGAAGGGACGCGAGAGGCGTCCGAGAGGTCGACGCCGAGAGATTGTCAGTTTCGGGCGGCCCCCGCAGCCTTGACGCCGCAACTTCCCCTGAACGAGTGAACAGTGCCTTCTGCCCACGCCGCCGCTACGGTGATCGTGTGACCTCACCCCGGCCAGGCCGTCCCGAGGACGTCAGCCAGTCCGTGCCCAAGGTGCTGCGGGTCAGCGCCGCGCTGAGCTGGCGGCTGCTGGCCGTCGCCGGCGCGGTCTGGCTCATCTCGTGGATCGTCGGCTACCTGGCGGTGGTGATCATCCCGGTGGCCATCGCGCTGCTGATGGCGGCGCTGCTGGCCCCGGTGGTGGGTCAGCTGGTGCGCTGGCAGGTGCCGCGCGGGCTGGCCACCGCGCTCGTCGTGGTCGGCGGCATCGCCGTGGTCGGCGGCGTGCTGTACGGCGTGATCAGCGCGTTCGTCGGTGGTCTTCCGGACCTGCAGAAGCAGGTGGCCGACTCGGTGAAGGCGATCCAGAACTGGCTGGAGGGCCCGCCGCTGCACATGTCCCCGACCCAGCTGACCGACCTGCCCAACCAGCTGGTCAAGCTGATCCAGGACAACCAGCTGACCATCACCACCAGCGCGCTGAGCACCGCGGCCAGCTTGGCCGAGGTGCTCACCGGCGTGCTGCTGGTGCTGTTCACCACGATCTTCTTCCTGCACGACGGCGGCGGCATCTGGTCGTTCCTGGTCCGGATCATCCCGGCCGACGTGCGGCCGCGCGTCGACCTCGCCGGCCGCCGCGGCTTCGCCTCGCTCGTCCGCTACGTGCGGGCCACCGCCGCGGTGGCGGTGGTGGACGCGGTCGGCATCGGCGTCGGCATCGGCATCATCGGCGTGCCGCTGGCGGTGCCGCTGGCCGCGCTGGTGTTCCTCGGCGCGTTCATCCCGATCATCGGCGCGGTGATCGCCGGCAGCGTCGCGGTGCTGGTGGCGTTGGTGGCCAAGGGCTTCATCTGGGCGCTGGTCGTGCTGGGCATCGTGATCCTGGTGATGCAGCTGGAGAGCCACATCCTGCAGCCGCTGCTGCTGGGCCGCGCGGTGCAGCTGCACCCGCTGGCCGTGGTGCTGGTGATCGCGGCCGGCTTCACCTTCGGCGGCATCGCCGGCGCGCTGATGTCGGTGCCGATCCTGGCCGTGCTGAACTCGGGCATCCGGTCGCTGCTGCACGACCAGGGCATCGATCCGTCCGAAGTGGACCCGACCCGGCCGCCCAAGGTGGAGCCCGGACATGCCAAGTAGCTACGCCATCGCCACGAGGTTACGGCCGTAGCCTTTCGCCGACAGCAGGGCGGAGTCGGCCGCGACCAGCAATGTGGACACGTCGTAGCCGTAACGGTCCGAAGTGGACACTCCGATGCTGACGGTCAGGCCGTCCAGCACATGGGCGTGGCCATCGGCGGCGGTCGTGGCCACCCGCAACAGCGAGATGGCGTGCCGCACCCGCTCGGCCACGGACTCGGCCACGCCCGGACCGGTGTCCGGCAGCAGCACCACGAACTCCTCGCCGCCGAACCGGCCGACCACGTCGCCGTGCCGCACGCTGCCCCGCAGCTCACGGGCGACCGCGGCCAGCGCGGCGTCTCCGGCCAGGTGGCCGACCTTGTCGTTGACCCGCTTGAAGTGGTCGAGGTCCAGCAGCATCATCGCGACCGGCCGCTGCCGCGCGTTGGCCTTGGCCAGCTCGTCGCGGGCCCGCAGGTCCCAGTGCACGGCGTTGGACAGCCCGGTCTTGGCGTCGCGCTGGGCCGAGCGCCGCCACTGCGGCAGCTGCGCGGCCCGCTCCAGCAGGAACATCGGCGGGCCGGCCAACAGCGCCCGGACCGGGTCGGTCAGCACGGCCATCGCCATCAGCCCGCCGGTGCTGGCCGCGACGATGCCCAGCACGACGTCGATCGGCTCGCCGAACACCTCGTCCGCGCCGGCCGCCGGGGCCCGCAGCCGCAGGCCGACCGCGACCAGCACGGCCCGCGTCATCAGCAGCACGAAGCCGGCCAGCACCAGCACGCCGAAGTCCCAGCTCGGCCGCGTCCAGCCGAGGGTGGCCCGGGCGGCGAACACCGACAACGTGGTCGCGGCCAGGGTGAACAGCCAGCGATGCGCCTCCGGGCCCGGGCCGAGCACGCCGTAGAGGGCGGGGCCGAGCAGGAGCAGCAGCGTCAGGTTGGGCGGCAGCACCAGCAGGCCGGCCGACAGGTAGCAGATGTGCAGCGCCCACGGGTTGCGGCGGGTCTCGTTGGACAGCTGCGTGCCGATCGCCGTGATGACGATGACCACCAGGCCGGTGCACGCGATCGCCCCGAACCGGCCGAGGTCGGCCAGCGTCGGCGGGGCGGTCGCGGCCAGGACGTAGCCGCCGATGGCCAGCGCGGCGAGGTCCACTGCGATCCAGTAGACCAAGGCGGGCCTCGGCAGGGTCCACATCGACCAGTCACGCACCACGAGTCCGTTCGTCACCCGATGTCCGCCAGCGTCGCACACACCGTGACACGAGCAGAAGTCCACCGGTCAGGGATACCGGTCACCACTCGGTCACGGCAGGATGTGGCCGGGGAGGAGCAGGTGGTGAACCGCAGACCAGCCATTCCGGGGATCACGCCCGACGACGATCCGGCCACGCCGTTCTGGCGGGGTGTGATCGTGCTACGCATCGTGACCTGGGTGTTCGCCCTGGCCAGTATCTGGGTCAACCGGAACACGTTCAACCTGGAGTGGGCCGCCTGGGTTGTCGCCGGCGTGATGACCGTGTGGACCGGCGTGCTCACGTACTTCTACCTCACACCGCCCGGCCGCCGGCCCCAGCTGGTGATCGCCGACCTGGTGCTGAACACCGTGCTGATGCTGCTGTCGGTGCCGATCGTCGGCCCGTCGCCGATGCAGAACGGCGCGCAGACGATCACCACCCTGTGGTCCAGCGGCGCCCCGGTCGGCGGCGCGATCTACGGCGGCCGGTACTGGGGGCTGCTGTTCGGCGGCATCACGGCCGTGGCCAACGTGCTGCCGCGCGGCTACTTCAACATCTACCTGGCCGAGGACACGGTCCTGCTGATCGGTGTCAGCTTCGTGGTCGGCGTGGCGTCGGAGGCGACCCGCAACTCCGCGGCCCGGGTGCGGCAGGCGCTGCGCACCGAGGCGGCGACCGCCGAGCGCGAGCGGTTGGCCCGGTCCATCCACGACGGCGTGCTCCAGGTGCTGGCCCGGGTGCGCAAGCGCGGACTGGAGGTCGGCGGCGAGGCGGCCGAGATCGCCGAGCTGGCCGGCGAGCAGGAGATCGCGCTGCGCTCGCTGATCGCCTCCGGACCGTTGGAGTCCACTATGGACGGCGACACGGACCTGCGGCAGTGGGTGCAGCTGATGGCCACGCCGACGATTTCCGTGGCGGCGCCGGCCACTCCGGTGCTGGTGCCCCAGGTGACCGCGGGCGAGCTGAGCGCCGCCGTCCGTGAGGCGCTGTCCAATGTGGACCGTCATGCCGGCTCGGATGCGCGGGCCTGGGTGCTGCTGGAGGACCTCGGTGGCGAGGTGGTGCTGAGCATCCGTGACGACGGCGTGGGCATCCCCGACGGCCGGCTGGCCATCGCCGAGGCCGAGGGCCACCTGGGCGTCTCGCAGTCGATCCGGGGACGGATCGCCGACCTGGGTGGGACCGTTGAGCTGACCACAGCGCCCGGCGAGGGCACCGAGTGGGAACTGCACGTGCCGACGGGGGGAGCAGCGTGAGCGTGAGGGTGATGGTGGTCGACGACCATCCGATGTGGCGGGCCGGCGTGGCCCGCGACCTCGAGGAACGCGGCTTCGAGGTGGTCGCGACGGCCAGTGACGCGCCGTCCGCCGTGCGCATCGCCGCCACCGTGCGGCCCGACGTCGTGCTGATGGACCTCAACCTCGGCGCGCAGACCGGCGTGGAGGCGACGCAGCAGATCGTCGCCGCCCGGCCGGAGACCCGGGTGCTGGTGCTGTCGGCCAGCGGCGAGCACGGCGACGTGCTGGCGGCGGTGAAGGCCGGCGCCTCCGGCTACCTGCTGAAATCCGCTTCGGTCGAGGAGCTCGTCAACGGGGTCAACCGCACCGCCGAGGGCGCGGCCGTGTTCACCGCCGGGCTGGCCGGCCTGGTGCTGGGCGAGTACCGGCGGATGGCCACCGAGCCGGCCGGGCGCGAGCCCGCGCCGGAGCTGACCGGCCGGGAGACCGAGGTGCTGCGCCTGGTGGCCAAGGGGCTGACCTCCAAGCAGATCGCCACCCGGCTGGACATCTCCCCTCGCACCGTGGAGAACCACGTCCAGTCCACGCTGCGCAAGCTCCAGTTGCACAACCGGGTCGAGTTGGCGCGCTACGCCATCGAGCACGGACTGGACGCGGACTCCGCTCGCCCCCGCCGGGCCGGGGTGGAGGGCGGGGGCTGAGGCGGGGCAGAGCGATTCAGTGCTGGCGATTCAGTGCTGGCGACGCGGGGTCAGCGCTGCCCTTGCCGCCAGCCTTGCGTGCTCCGGGTCGTGCGTGCCCAGCGCCGCCTTGGCCGCCAGCTGGCACTGGTCGAAGTGCACCGCGGCCAGGCCCGCGCCGACCCGGTTGAGGGCGCCGGCGTTCATCGACAGGCTGGTCATGCCCAGGCCGACCAGCACCGCCGCCAGGTGCGGGTCCGCCGCCGCCTCGCCGCAGACGCCCGCCGGCTTGCCGACCTCGCCGGCCGCCTTGCCGACCAGGGCGATCAGCCGCAGCAGGGCCGGCTGCCACGGGTCGTTGAGCGCGGCCACCGCGCCGACCTGCCGATCCGCGGCGAAGGTGTACTGGGCAAGGTCGTTGGTGCCCAGACTGACGAAGTCCACGGCGTCGAAGATCTCGCGAGCGGTCAGCGCGGCCGCCGGCACCTCGATCATCACGCCGGCCTTGGCGATGCCGGCAGCGCGGGCCCGCGCGGCGAACCAGGAAGCCTCCTCGGCGGTGGCCACCATCGGGGCCATCACCTGCACCTGCGCGCCGGTCTCGGCGGCGGCCGCGGCGATCGCCTCGAGCTGCCGGTCCAACATGTCGGTACGGGTGAACGCGACACGCAGGCCACGCACGCCCAGCGCCGGGTTGGGCTCCGGCTCCGGCGCGAGGAAGGCCAGCGGCTTGTCGGCGCCGGCGTCCAGCGTGCGGACCGTGACGGGCTTGCCGGCGAAGGGCTTGAGCACCGCGCTGTAGGCGGCGGTCTGCTCGGCGACGGTCGGCTCGTTGGTCGCCGACAGGTAGCAGAACTCGGTGCGGAACAGGCCGACGCCCTCGGCGCCGTTGGCCGCGGCGGCGGTCGCGTCGGCGGCCGAGCCCACGTTGGCCAGCACCTTGATCCGGTTGCCGTCGAAGGTGATGCCGACGCCGTTCCAGTGCACCTCCTTGGCCGCGCTGGCCGCGAGCACCTGGACCTGGCCGGCCGGCACCTCGACCACGCCGGTGTCGCCGTCCACGATCAGGCCGCGGATCTCGCCGAGGGCCAGCAGGCCGGTGGTGGCGACCACGGCCGGGATGCCGAGCGAGCGGGCCAGGATCGCGGTGTGACTGGTCGGGCCGCCCTCCTCGGTGACGAGAGCCAGCACCTTGCTCGGATCCAGGCCGGCGGTGTCGGCCGGCGCGAGGTCGCGGGCGATGAGCACGGCCGGGCCGGTCAGCGCGGGCACACCGGGCGGCTCGACGCCCATCAGCTCGGCGACGATGCGGTCGCGCACGTCCCGGATGTCCTTGACCCGCTCGGCCATGTAGCCGCCGGCCGCGGCGAGCGCGGCCGCGAAGGTCTCGGCGGCCTCGAACACCGCGCGGGCCGCGGGCAGCGACTTGGCCGTGACGAGCTTCTCGGCCTGGCTGGCCAGCGACGGATCGGCGGCCATCGCCGCGGTCGTCTCCAGCACCGCCTTGGCCTCGCCGGTCGCCGCGTCGGCGCGCTCGTTGAGCCGGGCCGCGACGGCCTGGGCCGCCGGCTTGATCCGGGCCGCCTCGGCCGCCGGATCCGCCGGCGCGGGCGTCGCCGCCGGCTCCGGCAGCGGGTCCGCGACCCGTACGACCGGGCCGGAAGCCCGGCCCGCACTCACCCCGACACCCTTGAGTCGCGCGCTCGACATGGTCTAGACCATACCCTCCGTCGATTCCACTTCACCACGGGTCGGGTACGACGCCTGCGCGCCCGGCCGCGTCACCGACACGGCCGCCACCCTCACCGCCCTTCGCGCCGCCGCGACCAGGTCGTCCCCGGCCGCGAGCTGCGTGACCAGCGCCCCGGCGAACGCGTCGCCGGCGCCGGTCGTGTCCACCGCCGTCACGTTCGGCGCGGACACCTCCGTCGTGTTGTCCTTCTCGATGACCAGCGCGCCGGCACGGCCCAGCGTCACCACCGCGGAGCGTGGCCCCAGGTCCAGCAGTTTGCGCAGGTCCGTCTCGCCGTCCAGCAGCCACTGCGCCTCATGCTCGTTCACCACCAGTGGGTCCAGTGCGGCAAGCGTTTGCGGCGACAGCTCGGACACCGGCGACAGGTTCAACACCGCCCTCGTGCCGGCCTCCCGGGCCAGGGCCACCGCCCGCTCGATCGCCGGCAGCGGCACCTCCAGCGAGGCCAGCAGCACCTTGGCCCCGGCGATGGCGTCCCGGGCCTTGTCGACCTGCTCGACGTCCACCGCCGAGTTCGCGCCGGGGGAGACGACGATCGTGTTCTCGCCGTCCGGGGTGACCGTGATGTAGGCGGCCCCGGTCGGCCGGTCCGTCGTGCGGACCAGGTCCAGGCCCACACCCGCGCCGCCCATCGAGCCCCGCAGCAGCTCGCCGTGCTGGTCGTCGCCCAGCGCCCCCAGCAGCGCGACCTGGGCGTTCTGCTTGGCCGCCGCCACCGCGGCATTGGCGCCCTTGCCGCCGGCGGCCAGCACCGTGTCCGAACCCAGCACCGTCTCGCCCGGCCCCGGCCGGCGCTCCACCCGCACCACCACGTCGGCGTTGGCCGACCCGATCACCACGACCTCAACCGTCACATCACAACCCTGCCACGTGAGTAGTGCTACGGATCCATTCGGCGAGGTCAGGACTCATTCTTTCGACATGACCACCTCGGAACCACTGGCCCGGCTGGCCGCCGAGCTGGACTTCATCGGCCGGCGGCTCCAGGTCGTCAGCCAGGAGTTGCAGCACGCCCAGCTCGCCGCGCCGGCCCCAGCCGCCAGCGCACCGTTGCACCAGGCACCCACACCGGCCGCCGGCCTGCCCCCGATGGCGCCGGCCGCAAGCCAGGTCCCGGCTGCCGGCCAGCCGGCGTGGGCCGCCGGACAGTCGCCGGTCTCCTGGCCGCAACCCCAGGCCGCCACGCCGCAGTGGCCGCAGCCGCAGCCCGCCTACGTTCCCCCGCCACCGCTGTCCGAACGCCTGGGTCGCGATGGCGCCGGCAGCAAGCTCGTGTCGTGGATCGGCGGCTCCGTCACGCTGCTCGGCATCGTGCTGCTGATGGTGCTGGCCGTGCAGCGCGGCTGGCTCGGGCCGGAACCCCGCGTGCTGGTCGGCGGCGGGCTCGGCTTGGCCCTGATCGCGGGCGGGCTGTGGGTGCACCGCAACCCGGCCGGCCGCAGCGGCGCCTACGCCCTGGCCGCGACCGGTATCGCCGTCCTCTACCTGGACGTCGCCGCCGCGACCTCGCTGTACGACCTGATGCCACAGTGGGCCGGGCTGCTCGTGGCGCTTGTCGTCGCCGGCGGCGGACTGCTGCTGTCGGCCCGGTGGAACGCGCAGTTCATCGCCGTCTGGGTGATCATCGGCTGCGCGCTGTGCGACCCGTTCCTGACCCACGGATTCACCCCACTGCTGGTCTCGTTCCTGGTCGTGCTCCAGATCGGCGCCATGCCCGTGCAGCTGGTCCGGAGCTGGCCCTCGCTGGCGTTGGTCGCCGGCGTCCCGCCGGTGCTGGCCAGCCTCCTGACCACGTTGATCACGCTGCGGTCCGGCGGCGAGCCGCTGCAGACCGCCGGCGCCGCGCTGGCCTCCACGATCGTCGGTGTCACCATCGCTGTCGTCATCACGCTGCGGGACCAGCGCGACCTGTCGTCGCCGGTGATCCTGCTGGCCACCGCCCCCGTCGCCGCCCTGGCCGCCGGGTTCGCCCTGACCCGGCCCGAGTCCGCGTGGCTGGCCGCCATCGTCGCCGCGCTGATGCTCGTGGTGGTGCTGTGCGACCGCTGGCTGACCGTTCCGGTCACCGTCACCGCCGCCGTGGTGGGCTCGATCGCCGTGGTCGACGTCACCGTGCACGCGCTGAGTGGCCCCACCCAGGCCATCACCCTTCTGGGTGAGTCTCTGGTGCTCGCACTGGCCGCCGACCTCGTCCGGCACCGGGCCGCGCTGCTCGCCTCGCTGCTGACCGGCGTCTTCGGCCTGTGCTGGGGCCTGACCGTGGTGCTGCCCGCGACGCTGGTGCTCTATCTCCCGGACGTGCAGTTGAGCGTCGACACCGTGGCGACCGGCCTGCTCATGACCGCAGTGGCCCTCGCGATTCCGCTGGTCGGGTACCGGATGAACGTCATCGGGTCGCCCACCCGCAACGCCGCGCCGTGGATCATCGCCGGCGTCGTGATGCTCTACGGCGCCGCCGGGGCCGTGCTGGCCACCGCCCTGCTCATCTCGCCCGACCGCTCCGGGTTCGTGTTCGGTCACACCGTGATCACGGTTTCGTGGACCGTCGCCGCCATCGCCCTGCTGCTGTGGGGGATCCGCTCCGCCGCCCTGCGTGCGGTCGGGTTGGTGCTGGTCGGGGCGTCCGTCGTGAAGCTCATCCTGTTCGACCTGGCCGCCCTCGACGGGCTGGCCCGGGTGATCGCCTTCCTCGTCGCCGGCCTGCTACTGCTACTGGCCGGCACGCGATACGCCCGTCTGGTTCAACATGGAGGAGTCATAACGGATGAGTCGCGAGGCGTAACAAATCAGCTGCCGGACTGATACACAGAGGTGTACCGGTCGGTTCGTCCGCCGGTGAGGTGCCCTGGCGCCGGTCGCGTAGCCCCCCGAGCGACCCGGCACCAGGGCATCTACGTTTTCCCGGCCGGGCGGAAACGTTCACCCGTCCCGGGTGCGCGGGTAGTCGGGGCCATGGTCAAAATGCTCCCATGCGGCTTGTGACCACCACGCGCTGCCAGCGCCGCCTCGGCGCTCG
>DASWRQ010000032.1:0-14137 GCA_036403095.1 Kutzneria sp.
AGCGCGCCGAGCAGCAGCGGCAGCCAGCCGCCGTGCACGACCTTGGTCAGGTTGCCGGCGAGGAACACCAGCTCCAGGCCGCCGAACACCACGCCGACCAGGGTGAGCTGCCACCACTTCCACCGCCACGCGGCGCCGGCCAGCACCAGGAACAGCGAGGTCGTGAGCAGCAGCGTGCCGGTGACGGCCAACCCGTACGCGGTGGCCAGCGACTGCGACGAGCCGAACGACACGGTGATGATGAGGACGCCGGCCAGCAGTATCCAGTTGATGCCGGGCACGTAGATCTGGCCGCTTTCCTCCTTGGACGTGTGCCGAATGGTCAGAATCGGCAGGAATCCGAGCTGCACCGCCTGCCGGGCCATGGAGAACGCGCCGGAGATCACCGACTGGGAAGCGATGACCGTGGCGACGGTGGCCAGCACGATCAGCGGGATCTGCGCCCAGCTCGGGGCCATGATGAAGAACGGGTTCGACACCGAATCCGGCTGGCTGAGAATCAACGCGCCCTGGCCGAGGTAGTTCAACGTCAATGCCGGGAACACCACGAAGAACCAGGCCCGGCTGATCGCCGGCCGGCCGAAATGGCCCATGTCGGCGTACAGCGCCTCCGCGCCGGTGATCGCCAGCACGACCGCGCCCATCGCGACAAAGGCCAGCACCGGGCGGTCGACGAAAAACGCGACCGCGGACGTCGGCGACAAGGCCAGCAGAATGCCCGGCTTGGCCACGATCCACGGCAGCCCCAGCAGGCCGATCGCCGCGAACCACAGCACCATGATCGGCCCGAAGAACCGTCCCACCCGGTGCGTGCCCAGGCGCTGCACCAGGAACAACAGCACCAGAATGGTCACGCCGATCGGCAGCACGATCTCCTTGATCTCCGGCGACACCACCTCGATGCCCTCGACCGCGGACAGCACCGAGATCGCCGGCGTGATCACGCTGTCGCCGAAGAACAGCGACGCGCCGATCACGCCGAACAGCACCGCCGTCGCCACCATCGTGGTGCGACCGGCCACGCTGCGCCGGATCAGCGCGGCCAGTGCCATGATGCCGCCCTCGCCGTCGTTGCCGGCGCGCATCACGAAAGCCACGTACTTGATCGACACGATCAGCAGCACGGCCCAGAACACCAGCGAGATCACGCCGTACACGTCCAGCGCGACCGGCCGGATCGCGCCGCCGTCGATGGCGAACACGGTCTGCAGCGAATAGAGCGGGCTGGTGCCGATGTCGCCGAACACGACGCCGAGCGCGCCGACCGCGAGCGCCGCCATGCCGGTGCGCTGGTGTCCCTGGTTGCTCACGGGCACAGTCTGCCCGGCCCGAGTGGATCACGCCCCATCGACACCGGTCGGGGCAGCAACCAGCCGATTCACGGGCATGGCTCGGGTTCCCGCCCTTAATGTGAGCGGCTGATCGAAGGGGGCAGACATCGTGCGAGAGATCTTCCTGCGCTACGTGCACGCCGGCGCGCTCAGCCGCGACGCCGACGCGCTGGCGGAGCTGTTCACCGAGGACGGGGTGTTCGAGGCGCCGCTGGTGCCGGACGGACACCAGTTCCCGAACCGCCTGGTCGGGCGCGAGGCCATCCGCGCCGGCATGGCCGAGTACTACCGCCGCCCCGTGGGCGCTCCGGGCGTGGTCGACACGGCGCGGTCCAGCTTTGTGGTGCACGACACCACCGACCCGGACGTGTTCATCGCCGAGATCGACACCGTCGTGGACGGCGCGGCGATGTCGCTGGTGCAGATCGTGCGCTTACGCGACGGCAAGATCGCTCGCCTGCGTGATTATTTCGCGCCCGACACGGTGGCGTAGAGGTGCGCCGAGGCGGCGTTCGTGGTGCCCTTGAGTGGTGACGTTGCTCATGCGCGCCCTGGACGCCGCCTTCGGCCACCCGCGCGGCGTCGCCGGCCGGTTGGGTGGATCGATCATGGCGCGCGGCAACCGTGAGCAGGAACGCGACGCGATCGCCGCGGCGGCGCTGAGCTCCGGCGAATGCGCGCTGGTCATCGGCCACGGGCCGGGGCTCGGCGTGGTGCTGGCCGCCGAGGCGGTCTCCCCCGGCGGCCACGTGATCGGCGTCGATCCGTCGGACGTCATGCGGACGATGGCCGCCGAGCGGTGCGCGGGCGCGATCCAGACCGGCGACGTGGAGCTGCGGACCGGGTCCGCCGAGCACACCGGCTGCGCCGACGGGTCGGCGGACGCGGCGATCTCCGTGAACAACCTGATGCTCTGGGACCGGGCCGCCGCGTTCGCCGAGCTGCACCGGGTCCTGCGGCCGGCTGGACGGCTCGTGGTCACCGTCCACCGGCACGTGCTGGACGTCGAGCCCGGTCAGCTGCGGGCCGAGGCCGAGGCGGCCGGTTTCGTGGACGTCTCGGTGGCGTTCAAGGACCGCGCGGTGGAGCTGGTCGGTTTCAGGGCCTGATCACGGTCGCCGTGAACCGGCCGCTCTCGGCGGCGTGCTCGACGGCGTCGGCGATGTCGTCGAGCGCGAACTCCGTGACGGTGAACTGGTTCAGGTCGAGCAGGCCGGCGCGGACCAACTCGACAAAACGGCGATTGGCCGTGCGCGGGTGCAGCCACTGACCGCGCAGGGTGATGCTGTTGCGCATCAACCACCGGTACGGCAACGAGATGTCGTCCCGCACGCCGCCCATCAGCACCACCCGGCCGTGTTCCCGCACGGTCATCGCCGCGGCCCGCACGGGATCGTTGCCGGCCGACGGCGGCAGCAGGTCCAGCACGACATCGATCGGCCCCGGGGCAGCATCGAGCATCTCTTGTGTGCCACCGAGTCGGACCGTCCTGACGCGACTGCCGAAGCGACTCTCCAGCTCTGCCAGCATCTTCTCGTCACGGCCGGGCGCGATCACCGTGGCCGCGCCCATGGCCAGTGCCACGGCGACGCCCGCGCTGCCGAAGTTGCCGGTGGCACCGCTGATCAACACGGTCTCGCCCGCCTGCAACTCGGCCGCGAGCAGTCCCCCGTACGGCACCAGGCCCACCGTCGTGGCCGCCGCCCACCGGCCGGCGTCGGCCGGGTCGATCGGGCCCAGCGGCACCGCATTCTCGGTCGGGACAAGGAGTTGCTCCGCGAAGGAGCCGTTGCCGAAGTGGTCCTGAAGGCGCAGGCCGCCGGTGCCACGGGCGCTCCAGCCCTGCAACATGATGTCCGGCGTGAGAGCGTCGTCGCGGGACCGGATCGTCGGGTCGCACAGCACCCAGTCCCCCACTTCGAGCCTGGTCGAGTCGGGCCCGACAGCGCGGACCCGGCCGACCGCGCCGGCGCCGAGCGTGATCGGCAGGTTCAGCTGGAAGCCGCGCTCGCCGGCGATCACCTCGCGGGTGTACGGAATGACCGACGCGGCCTCCACGTCGACCAGGACCTCGCCCGTGCCCGGTACCGGATCGGGCACGGTACGGACGGTCAGCGGGGCGCCGAACTTCTCGAGCACTGCGGCCTTCATCGGGACTTCCTTCGGATCGTTCCTACGGGCACGACCCAGCGTGCGGCTCGCCGGCCACCGCATCCAGCCCTGGTATTATCCTAGGATTGAGGAGGTCCACCGATGCCTGCCGGACTCGGCGAGTTCCTGCGCTCTCGTCGCGAACGCCTGACGCCCGAGGCGGTCGGTCTGCCCCTGGGCCGTCGGCGGCGCACGCCGGGCCTGCGCCGGGAGGAGGTCGCCGAGCTCGCCGGCATCGGCGTCGACTGGTACATCCGCCTGGAGCAGGGCCGAACCGTCCGCCCGTCGGTCGCGACCATCGACGCCCTGGCTAGCGCGCTTCGTCTGGACGACACCGAGCGGGCGCATCTCGGCGTGCTCGCCCAGCAGACCGTGCGGCCCTTGTTCGTCCGCGAGACCGTGCCGCCGGCCGTGAAGAGCGTGGTCTCGGGTCTTGATCAGCCGGCCTACGCCACCGGTCGGCGCTGGGACGTGTTGGCCTGGAACGACGCCGCCCGCGAGCTGTTCACCGACTTCGCCGCCTGCGCCGAGGACGATCGCAACATCCTCGTCTACCTGCTGCTCGATCCCGCTACTCGCAGGCTTTTCGGCCGCGGCTGGGCCGTGATGGCCCGTCACACCGTCGCCCAGTTCCGTGCCGCGCATGACGTCTGGGCCGGCGATCCCCTGTTCACCAGCCTGGCCGCCCGGCTGGCCGCCGGTTCTCCCCAGTTCCGCGCCTGGTGGGAGGACCACGACATCTCCGTCGGCCGCGGCTCCGGCCGCAAGGTGTTGCACCACCCCACTCGCGGGACGGTGGCCTACGACTTCGCCAACTTCCAGGCCAACGACGAGCCCGCCGTGCGTCTCACCGTCTTCACGCCGGCGGGCTGACCGCGCCAAAGGCCACGACCTCGACCGACGTCACCGGGGTGGGGCGGTGCTGTGGCGGATGACGAGCGAGGTGGCGAGGTCGACGCGGGTGGTGGCGGGGTTCTCGCCGCGGCCCAGCGACAGGGCCAGGCGGGCGGCGGTTTCGGCCATGGCCACGAGGGGCTGGCGGATGGTGGTGAGGGGAGGGCCGACCCAGCGGGCCAACGGCAGGTCGTCGAAGCCGACGACGCTGAGGTCGGCGGGAACGCGAAGACCGAGCTCGCGGGCGGCCTCATAGAGGCCGAGGGCCTGTAGGTCGTTGCCGGCGAACACGGCGGTGGGCGGGGAGGCCAGGGAAAGCAGGTCGCGGCCGGCGGAATAGCCGGCCTCGAAGTGGAAGTCGCCTTCACGGACGAGCCGGGGATCGAAGGCGAGACCGGCGGTTTCGAGGGCGGCGCGGTAGCCGTCGAGGCGAGCGCGGCTGCACAGCACGCGGGAGGGGCCGCCGATGAGACCGATGCGAACGTGCCCGAGGTCGATGAGATGACGGGTCGCGGTGACGCCACCGAGCCAGTTGTTGGTGCCGACGGCGGGCACACCATCGGCGGGGTCACCGGCCGGATCGAGCACGACAAAAGGAATGTCGCGGCTGGCCAGCTGGGCCCGCTGGCCGGCGTCGAGGTCGCTGAGCACGAGCACGACGCCGCAAGGTCGACGCGCCAGCACACCGTCCATCCAGGACTGTCCGGGCGACAGGGCGCCGGCGGACTCGGACAGCACGACGTGCAGTTTCTCCTCGCGGGCAACGATTTCGACGCCGCGAATGACCTCCATGGCCCAGGCGCTCTCGAGCTCGTGGAAGACGAGCTCGAACAGACGAGACGGCGGACCGACGGCGCGACGCCGGTAGCCGTGCCGCTGGAGCAGCTCCTCGACCCGGGCCCTAGTGGCGGGCGCGACGTCGGCGCGTCCGTTGAGCACCTTGGACACGGTCGGCGTGGACACGCCGGCCTCCCGAGCTATCTCCGCCAGCGTCGGCGTGTCACCACGCATGGCGAGAATGCTACTGGGCGTCGAAAGGTTTCGAAGCCCAGTCGAGGACGGCGGACGCGAAGTCCGGACCGGCGAAGGCGGTCCAGTGGTCGCCGGGCACCCGGACGAACCGCGACGACGGCAGCGCGGCGGCGAGGTCGACGGCGGAGGCGTGGGTCTCATCGCCCTTCCCGACCACAACCAGGGTGGGCACCTCGATCTTGCGCACCGCGGAAACCGGTGTCGCGACGTGGGTGTTCAACACCTGCAACAGCGCGTACGGATCGGCGCCGAGCTGGTCGATCCAGGACGCCATCTGCCGGGCGGCCGGATCGAGCTCCTGGAGCTGGACGATGGCGGTCAAAGCACGGCGATTGACACCCCCACCGGCGCCGGAGATCGCGTCCAGCCCCTGACCGGCGATGAACGCCCGGCGAGGACGGGCGCCGCGAACGAGCATCCGCAGTGTCACGCGGCCGCCCAACGAGTAGCCGCCGAGGTCGTAGTCGTCGAGGCCGAGCTCCTCGACGAGCGCCAGCATGTCCTCGGCCGGCGCGTCGGGCGGATAGCCGGCCGGGTCGTGCGGTCGGGCGCTCTCGCCGTGCCCGCGCAGGTCGGGCAGGATCACCCGGAAACCGGCCTCGGCCAGCGCCGCCGCCGGGCCGACCGAGATCCACTGGGAGCCGACGCCCATGAAACCGTGCAGCAGCAGGATCGGGTGGCCCTCCCCCAGCTCGCGGTAGGCGATCCTCAGTCCGTCGAAGCTGCGAAACTCGGGCACCCGGCGGATTCTGGCACGGCGGTCGCCGGCGACGCGACCGAGAAACGCCGCCGGCGGGCACCGGTGCTACTTGCCGTGCGGGTCGGTCCCGTTCAGCATGGCCACGACCTGGTCGTAATCGCCGCGGGCCTCGCCGTAGCGGAGGAACTTGACCCGCTCGACCTGGATCTCCTTGGCGTCGGGCCGCGTCTCGATCAGCGTCATGACCTCGTCGATGAACTCGTCCAGCGGCATGGCGTGCTCGTTGTCCTCCTGCCCGGGCATCAGCGGCGTCCGCACCGACGGCGGCTGGAGCTCGAGGATCTTGACGGAGGTGTCGGACAGCTGCAGCCGCAGCGACTCGCTGAGCATGTGGATGGCGGCCTTGGAGGCGTTGTAACTGGGTGTGACCTTGAGCGGGGTGAACGCCAGCCCCGAGGAGACGGTGACGATGGTGGCGTCGGGGCGGGACTGGAGGTGCTCGACGAACGCTGCGACCAGCCGGATCGGGCCGAGGACGTTGGTGGTGACGACGCGCTCGGCCGACTCCAGGAAACCCTCGGGCTTGTGCCAGTCCTCGACCTGCATGATGCCGGCCATCGCGATGAGCACGTTCAGCGACGGGTGCCGGGCCAGCACCTGCCTGGCCGCGGCGGTGATGCTGCCCGGGTCGGCGGTGTCGATCAGCACGGTGTCGATCTCCGGGTGCTCGACGGCGAGCTGCTCGAGGATGGCGGCCCGGCGGCCGCCGATGACGACCTTGTTGCCGCGGTCGTTGAGGGCCAGCGCCAGTGCGAGGCCGATGCCGCTGGTCGCGCCGGGGATGAAGATGGTGTTTCCGCTGATGTCCATGGCCACCAGCCTGGTCGGCTCCGAGCGGCGTGTGCAGAGAGCGCGTATCGGGGGATCGGCGATCCCTGGCTGGCAATCCGGCGACGCCCGATACTGGGCCCATGGATCGAGCTGCACTGGCCGCGTTCCTGCGCACCCGGCGGGAGGCGCTGCGACCGGAGGACATCGGCCTGCCCGCGGGCGCGCGCCGGCGTGCTCAGGGACTGCGCCGGGAGGAGGTGGCGTCGCTGGCCGCGATGTCCACCGACTACTACACGCGCCTCGAGCAGGAGCGGGGCCCACAGCCGAGCGAGCAGATGCTGGCGGCGATGGCCCGCGCGCTGCGGTTGTCCACGCAGGAACGGGATTACCTGTTCCAGATCGCCGGCCGCAACGCGCCGTCGCCGACCGGGACCGCCGCGCACGTCGCCCCGGCCCTGATGCGGGTGCTGGACCGCCTCGACGACACGCCGGCGCTGATCTTGTCCAACCTGGGCGAGGTTCTCGTGCAGAACCGCATGTCCCAGGCGTTGATGGGCGATCTGACCGTCTACACCGGACACGCCCGCAGCGAGATCTACCGCTGGTTCACCGATCCCCGGCAGCGCAAGCTCTATCCCCCGGACGATCATGCCCGGCACAGCCGGGCGATGGTGGCGAACCTGCGCGCGGCCTACGGGCAGCTGGGCCCGAACTCGCGGGCCGGCGAGCTCGCTTCCGTGCTGTGCAAGGAAAGCGCCGAGTTCGCCGAGCTGTGGGAACGGCAGGAGGTCGCGAAGCGGTTCGTCGACCACAAGGTGCTGATGCATCCGGAGCTGGGCGCGATCGAGGTCGACTGCCAGGCCCTGTTCACGGAGGACCAGTCGCAGGCGCTGCTGGTGCTGACCGCCGCGCCGCGGACGGAGGCCTACGAGAAGCTCCAGCTGCTCGGTGTGCTCGGCAACGAGCGTTTCCCGGTCACCAACTGATCGCGGCCCGCACCGGGCTGTGGTCGGACAGGCCGTCGGCATTGAGCACCTGGGCCTCGGTAACCGTCGCGCCGTGCACGATCACGTGGTCGATGACCTGCTCGCCGCGGGTCTTCGTGCCGGCCGGCAGCTGGGCCGCCCGAAAACTTTCGCCGAGCGCGGCCAGCACGGTGTCCGCGTCGGCGTTGAAGTCGCCGAGCAGCACCGCCGGCGGCGGGGCCAGCCGGGCCAGCCGCGAAACCTGGTCGATCCGCTTGTTTCCCCAGCTCACGTGGGTTGCGACGACCGTAAGGCCCTGCACGTCGACGGCCAGCGCGCCCTTGCCGCCGTCGGTCGGGAACGCCTCCGCGCCGAGCTCACGGCTGGGCCCGTTGACCAGGAGCACCAGGTACTCGGTGTTGTCTTTCAGTGGCGACGCCGTCACGCGAGGTCGCGGCATCCGCGGGTACCGCATGGCGTGCACCGTCCGGCCGGTCTCGCGCAGCGCCGCGAGCTGGTCGCCGCTGACCTCCTGCAACGCCACGACGTCCTCGGTCAGCTCGGCCACCCGTTCGGCGACCGCCACGACCCGCTTCGCCTCGTCCGGCCAGCTCCCGGCCACCTCCTCGCCCCAGTTGTCGGCATGGATCCGGTGCAGCACGTTCCAGGTCACCACGGTGATCACGGTCCAACTTTAATAGCGGGCCGATTCGTCGATCTGCACCGGATAGCCGGCCCGCAGCACAGTCACGGTCGAAGGCGGCGTAATCACGGTGGCGGTGCCGGCGGTGGGCCGGCGCAGATGGCCGGAGTAGCCGGCCCGGGTCCACCGGGCGAGGCTGTCGGCGACGACCAGCGCGGGCTGGTCGTCGACCAGCACGAAGGCGCCGTCGGGCAGGCCGGCCCACGGCAGGTCGTGGAAGCGCCTGGCGTGGGTGCCGCGGAAGATCCGCTCCTGATGCAGCTGACGGTTCATGTCGGTGGCCGACGGCCGGCCGGCCCACGCGTCGCGGTAGGCGACGTAGGAGGCCCGCCGGCAGGCGGCGCAGGGCCGGTGCCCGGCAGCGAAGGACACGGCCTCGTCGTGGAAGTACAGATGGGTCCACCGGTTGGGCAGCCACTGCTCCCGCCACCACCCCTTGAACTCCAGCGCGCACGTGATCCACAGGTTGCCGGCGTGGAACCGGACGATCTCGCGGTCGCGGTGGATCACGCCGCGGTTGCCGGTCCAGGCCCCACGTAACGGAGACGCCTCGATCTCGCCCAGCGGCGTGACGCGATTTCGTTGCGGGCTCACGGGAAGATCCCCTGGCCGCGGTTGAGCAACCCAGCGGGGTCGTGAACGGACTTGGCGGCGCGCAGGAACTCCCACTCCGGACCCCAGTGGGCCTGCCAGCCGGCATGGTCGAGGGGCACGGAACAGAAGGGATAGAGGGTGCCGCCGGCGGCGAGAGTGAGGCCGTACAGGGCGCGGTTGGCAGCAAGCATGGCGGCGGCGTCGAAGTCCTCGTCGGCGTAACGGAAAACGCTGAACTGGAAGGGCATCGGGTCGTCGGGCACCCGCAGCAACGGCGTGGCCAGCACCGACCGGGGAATGGGATAGCAGAGGAACAGGCCGTTGACGCCGACCTCGGACAGCGGGCGGGCCAGCGACGCGTCGATGACGGCGTCGACGGCGTTGTGCGGCAGGAAAACGCTGCACCAGGGCCGGGGCTGAACGCGCCGGCCGAGGGTCGCCAGGAACGCTTCCTCGTCGCCGAGGCGGTTGAGGAAGTCGACGTACGACAGCGATTCCGCTTCCACGACGTCGCCGGGCAGAGTGAAGTCCTTGTCACGGAAGGAGACGGCCTCCAGGACATGCGACCAGCCGCCGTCCTGGAGGATGAGTCCCTCCACATAGTCGCACTGTCCATTGAGGACAAGCTGCCGCTGGGCGGCGTTCAACGCCGCCGTGTTGGGATAACGGATCTTGAGGCGGCGGACGGCGTCGGGCGCCGGCACGAGCTTGATCGTCGCGCGGGTGATGATGCCGCACTGCCCCAGCCCGCCGAGCACGGCCCGGAACAGCTCCGATCCCGGTGAACACGTCACGACCGAGCCGACCCCGGTGACGACTTCCAGCTCCAGCACGGTGTCGGCCTGCGCCCCGTGCCGATGGCTGGTGCCGCCGATCCCGCCGAGCGAAAGGGTGCCGCCGACCGACAGGTCGAGGAAGTCGGGGACCACCGGCGGCGTCAATCCGAGCGGCAGCGACGCCGCCACCACGGTCCGCCACGACGCACCGCCGTCAACGACGGCGTAACCGGGCTCGACGCGGTGCACAGCGCCCAAACCGGCCATGTCAACCACGACACCACTGTCCACAAGCGACTGCCCACGGGTGGAATGCCCTCGTCCACGGGCAGTCACCGGCACGCCGTCGCGGAGCACAGCGGCGATGTCGGCGGCGGTGCGCGGCACCAGCACGGCCTCGGGCCGCCGTCGGATCATCCCGCCGAAGTCCGTCGACACCCGGGACAGCGTCGCGCTGTCCCGCCCCAGAACCACTTCGTCACCCACAGCTCAACCCTAGCAACGCCTCGTGACGGCCGGCGGACGTTCGGACATCGATGGCGGGAATCCGCGACACCTCGGGCCACACCGGCGAATCCGGCCGCCATGCTGGACGTATGGACGCGGGTCGAGGAGTCGTCGAGGCGGCTTTCGCGGTGCTTGACCAGGTTCGCGAGCAGCAGCCGGCCCGGCTGCTGGACCTCGCCGCCGCGACGGGCATCCCGCGGCCGACGGTGCACCGGCTGCTGGGCCAGCTGCTGGCGGTCGGCGCGGTCCGGCGGGACGGCCGGAAGTACTGGCTCGGCCCGAGCCTGCTCATCGGCGGCGGCCAGCTCGAGCGTCGGGTCCGGGCCGTCGCCACCCGTCCGGTGGCGGAGTTGGCCGCCCGCACCGGGGCCGGCGTGACGTTGACGATCAGCGTCGGCGGCCGCGGCGTGGTCCTGCAGATGATCGATGCTCACGAACCGCTCGGGGTGGCCGCGGAGCCGGGCGAGCCGGTGGAGACCGGCACCGCACAGGCCGAGGCGCTGGCCGCGGGCGAGCTCCGGCCGTACATCGACCCCGGGCGGATCGTGTCCGGGCTGACCTGTGTGGCGATGCCGATCCGCCTGCCCGGCGGGGACACGGCGGCGATCACTGCCATGGCGCGCTCGCCGTACCCGTCGCCGGCACTGCTCGACGCCACCCGGCACACCGCGGCCCGCGTCGCCGACCGGCTGGCCCGGCCCGACCAACCGGCTGCCCGAACAGTCCGCTGACCGGACTTCGCCTGGCCGCACCGAGAGGGGAGTCCTAGCGTGCGGCTATGCCGTCTTTCGATGTGATCTTCGTCGGCGCCGGGCACAACGCGCTGGTCGCGGCCGCGTACCTGGCCAAGGCCGGCCGCAGCGTGTGCCTGCTGGACCAGGGCGACCGGCCCGGTGGCGCGGTGCGCAGCGAGGAGCTCACCCTGCCCGGTTTCGTGCACGACACCTACTCGGCGCTGCACCCGATCTTCGTCGGTGGCCCGGCCTTCGCCGAGCTGGGCGCCGACCTCGGTCGGCACGGCCTGCGCTACACCCAGGGCGGGGTGAGCAGCGCTTCCTCCCTTCCGGACGGTCGGTGCGCGGTGATCCCGACCGACCCGGAGGCGCTGAGCGCCGAACTGGCCCGGCTGGGCGAGCAGGACGGCTGGTCGGGACTGATGGCCGACCTGGCGCCGCACCTGGAATCGCTCATGCCGCTGCTGGGCATGGACCTGGCGACGGCGCAAGCGGCCGAGCTCATCCAGAAGCTGGACCTCGACCGCACCGCGGCGCTGCCGTTCCCGACGCTGCTGGCCGGCAACGGTTTCGACCTGGTCACCGAACGTTTTCGGACCGAGGAGCTGCGGACGGCGCTGCTGCCGTGGCTGCTGCACGTCGGCATCGGCCCACACGACGCCATCGGCGCGCTGTGGGTGGCGCTGTTCGGCCTCATCCTGCCCGGCGGCAACCCGCAGCCGGTCGGCGGCAGCGGCCGGCTGGCCGAGGCACTGACCGGCCTGGTCACCGAGCACGGCGCGCAGATCAGGCTCGGGGTCCGGGTGGACGCCGTGCTGACCGAGAACGGCCGGGCGATCGGTGTCCGGACGGCCGACGGCGATGTGCTGACCGCGACCACGGTCGTGGCCAGCACCACGCCCGACCAGCTCTACGGCCAACTGCTGCGTGACGCGCCGATCAGCGGCTCGGTGCGCGCCCAGGCGTCCCGGTACAGCTACCGGCGCGGTTGCTTCCAGCTCAACCTCGCGCTGTCGGCCCGCCCGAACTTCGCCGATCCGCGGCTGGACCAGGGTGGCGGCATCAACATCGGGCGCGGCGTGGCCGAGCTGGTCCGCTCCGTGCGCCAGGCCGAGGCCGGCTACCTGCCCGAACATCCCACGCTGTCCTGGCACGAAGCGACCGCCGTCGACCCGAGCCGCGCGCCGGAGGGCTGCGCCGTGGTCCGGATCCAGGTGCTGGACGTGCCGCTTTGCCCGGTCGGCGACGCCGCCGGGGAGATCCACGCCGACCGCGCCTGGACAACGTCCGTTGTCGAAAGTTTCGCCGATCGAGTGGTGGCCGAGGCGTCCGAGCACCTCAAGGGCCTCGACGAGCTGGTGCTGGCCCGGCACATGATCTCCCCCGGTGACCTGGCCCGGCGGCTGCCGAGCATGGGCCCTGGCGACCACTGCGCCGGCCACAACGGACTGGAGCAGGGGTTCACGCAGCGACCCATTCCAGCGCACGGCGGCGGTTACGCCACGGTCGTGCCGGGGCTGTACCTGATCGGCGGCTCCACCTGGCCCGGTCCAGGCGTCAGCGGCACCTCCGGACGGTCGGTCGCGCGGACGCTGCTGGCCTAATCGGAAAGATCTTCGTCACGGGGTGAACCAGGGGCGGCGCCGGCCCGTGTGGTCTGGCATACCGATTCCCAGTGGGAGGAACCCCGTGACCACCACCCAGAACCACACGGTCGCGGCGCCGGCCAGGTCCGACCGCCGCCAGCGGGCGCATGTCGCGCTGCTCACGGCGCTGGTGGTGAACGTGCTGATCGTCGCCGTGCTGGTGGTGGCGACCGGGGCGTCACCCAACGTCCTGATCACCCTGGGCCGGATCCTCGGGCTGGTCGCCGGGCTGCTGATGGCCGGGCAGTTCCTGCTGATCGCCCGCATTCCGTGGCTGGACGAGCGGCTGGGCATGGACCGCCTGACGTCCTACCACCGATGGAACGGCATCGGTCTGATGTGGACACTGCTGGGCCACGTGGTGCTGATCGTGGCCGGCTACGCCGAACACGACGCCCATGACCTGATCTCCGAGGTCTTCGTCCTCTCCGACACGTTCACCGGCGTCTTCCTCGCGATCATCGCCTTCCTGCTGGTTGTCGTCGTCGGCGCCACCTCCGCGCGGATCGCCCGCAGGCGGATGCCGTACGAGACCTGGCACGCCATCCACCTGCTGACCTACGCGATCGTCGCGCTGGCCTTCACGCACCAGTTCATCTCCGGCACGACCATCGCCTCCACCGGTGGCCGGATCTACTGGATCCTGTTGTGGGCCACGGCGATCGGGGCCCTGGTGTCCGGCCGGCTGATCCGCCCGCTGCTGCGCAACCGCCGCTACCAGCTCCGCGTGGCCGGCGTCGTGGCCGAGTCGCCCGATGTCGTCTCCGTCTACATCGAGGGCCGGAACCTGCACGAACTGCCGGCGCGGGCCGGGCAGTTCTTCGTGTGGCGCTTCCTGGCCAAGGGCATGTGGCACCGGGCCAACCCGTTCTCCCTGTCGGCCGCGCCCGACGGCCGCTACCTGCGGCTCACCGCCAAGTCCGTCGGCACCGCCAGCGCCGCCCTGCGGGACCTCAAGGTCGGCACGCGCGTCTACGCCGAGGGCCCGTACGGCGCTTTCACCACCGCCAACCAGGTGCACCCGCACGCCCTGCTGATCGCCGGCGGCGTCGGCGTCACGCCGATCCGGGCGCTGTTGGAGGAGATCCAGGGGCACGTGGTGGTGCTGTACCGGGTCCGCGACGAGCGGGACGCCGTGCTGCTGGACGAACTCCGCGCGCTGGCCCCGCTCGTCCGTGTCCTCAGTGGACCGTCGGCCGGCCAGTTCAATCCGGAGAGCCTGCGTTACATGGTGCCGGACATCTGGGCCCGCGACGTGTTCGTGTGCGGGCCG
>DASWRQ010000033.1:0-8183 GCA_036403095.1 Kutzneria sp.
CGCATGGGCTCGACGGAAGTGGGACCGGGAACGGCCCACACGACGAGCTGAGCGCCGGCGAGCGGAATGTCGCTGCGCTGTTGGGCATCGCGCAGAGCGGTCACGAGAACGTCGAGCTCGGGACGAACGCCGGACGGCAGGCGGACGACGGCGACGCGGTCGGAGCCGATGGACGCCAGTCCGACCCGGTTGCCGGCCCGGTCGACGTGGCGGACGAAGCGCAGCCCGGGCAGGACGGCCTCGATCGGGTCGGACGACGGGGAAGGCCTGCGCCGGCGGACGTACGCGAGACGAACGCCCAGCCACTGGTACAGGCAAAGGCCACCGCGTCGAACGGAAGTGGCGGCGACGACCAGGACCGCGGCCGCGGCGACGGCGATTCCGGTCATGCCGAACGGATTCACCGTCAACAGCACCGCCAGGACGGCGATCTGCCACACGGCGATCTGGCCCGCGGTGATCGGGTGCAGCCAGCGTGACCGGCGCCGGGTGCTCGTGTCTGCCAACGTCATGAGGCTGTGCCGCTCCTTGCCCTCGTTTCCGGCAAAGCTGCCCGAAAATCCCCGAACTTGTCCCGGGTGTCGCAGGCAGCATAGGTATGCTCGGGTCGCCCCGTACAGAGGGATTTCTTGCCGGGCAAGGCGTTTTTGGGGAAAGCACTGACTGGGACACTGACTGGGGGCACGGGCTTGGGGGCACGTGGTGTGGACGCAGCGGGACCAGATCCAGGCGTACCAGTTCCTCCGGCGCCGGCTGGTGTCGGCGCTGGTGGCGGCCGACGCGAACCACCCGGTCTCGCCGAGCCGGCGGCTGGTGCTGGGCGTGGCGATCGGGGCCGGCGCGGCCCTGTTGGTCACGGCGGTGTTCGGCGTGTTGGGCGTGCTCAACCCGACCGGTGACGCCGACTGGCGGCAGGGCGGCCAGGTCATCGTCGAACAGGAGACGGGCGCGCGTTTTGTGCTGGGGCAGGACAAGCTGCTGCACCCGGTGCTGAACTTCGCCTCGGCCCGTTTGCTGGCCGGCGGCAACGGGGACAAGACGGTGACGGTGCCGGCGGCGACGCTGGCGAGCGTGTCTCGTGGCCCGGCCTATGGCATCCCCGGCGCCCCGGACTCGCTGCCGGCGGCGGATCGCTTGCTGGGCGCGGCGTTCACGACCTGCACGAGCGCGTCGGCGGACCGGCCGGCCGGCGTGGAGGCGGTGTCGACAGTGATCCTCGGCCCGGTCAGCGGCGGCACACCGGAGCCCAACGGTCAGGGCCTGCTGGTGCAAGCGCATTCCGGCGACCGCTACCTGATCAGCGCCGGCCGCCGCTACGCGCTGCCCGCCGCGGCGGCGATCACCGCCCTCGGCTACGACGGCCTGCCGTTCGTGCCGGTGGCTGATGCCTGGCTGGACACCGTTCAGTCGGGACAAGGACTTGGCCTGATCAAGGTGGACGGCAGCGGCGGCGCCGGCCCGAACATCGGCGGCAACATTACCCGGGTCGGGCAGGTCCTGCAGGCCGACAACGGCGGCTTCTACCTGGTGCGCAAGGATTCCGTGCAGGCGGTGACGCAGACCGAGGCCAGGCTCGTCACCGGCAACCCGGCGAACACGGGCACCCGCACGGTTCAGGTGTCGACGGCAGACGTCAATTCCGCGCCGCGGGCCGAATCCTCCACTGTGGACGAGGACGCCAGCGGCTACCCGGCGAAGATCCCGCCGGTCGTCGGAACCATTCCGGCGACGATCACCTTGTGTGCCAACGGTTCCGAGGTTACGGCCGGCCGGGACGTGCCGCTGCCGGTCGACGCGCACCCGATCACCGTCGACCGGACCGATGCCCGCGGCGGACAGAACGTCTACGTGCCACCGGGATCGGGCGCCCTGGTGAAGGACCGGTCGAATGCCGTGTACCTGATCACGGACACCGGCAGCAAGTACCCGGTGGTGGACGCTGACGCGGTGAAGGCGTTGGGCTACGGCAATGTCCAGGCACCGACCGTGGATACCAGCCTGCTCGCGTTGCTGCCGAAGGGCGCGGCGCTGGACCGGTCCGCCGCCACGAGACCGGCGCCGGCGAACTGAGGGCCGGCGTCGACCGAGGGATGGGGTACTGATGGGGGCCGACCAGGAGCCGATCGTCGTCGGCGTGATCGAGGACCACCCGCTCTACCGCGCGGCGGTGGCCCGGGTGCTGGCCGACGCGTCGGACATCGAGCTGGGCGTGGTCGCCGACTCGGTGGGCCGCTTCGCCGCCGGCCGGCAGCGGCCGGACAGCGTGGTGGTGCTGGACCTGAAGCTGCGCGGCGTGCGGGACGCGGCGGCGGTGCTGGAAGTCGTCGGCATGGGCCACAAGGTGCTGGTGGTGTCGGCGCACGCGGGGCAGGCCGAGGTGCTGGGTGCCATCGCGGCGGGGGCGAGGGGCTATCTGTCCAAGGACTCCGACGGCGACGAGATCCTGCGTGCGGTGAGGGAGATCGCCATCGGCAACAGCTACGTGTCGCCGACGTTGGCCTCGTTCGTGCTCAACTCGTCCCGGGAGCGGCACAGCGGGCCGAAGCTGGTGCTCTCCGACCGTGAGCGGCAGGTGCTCTCACTGCTGGCCGCCGGCGAACGGGACCAGGACATCGCCGAGGCGATGAACATCACCGTCCGGACCGTACGGTCCTATTTGGACCGCATCAGGGACAAGACCGGCCGGCGGCGTCGACCCGAGTTGACCCGGCTGGCCATCGAGGAGGGCATCGCCCACCGGGCCGACTGACGTGCCCGAAACCGTATTTCGGTTGCCTGGGAGCGGGACTCGCGGGGTGTGGGAACGCTCTCACAATCGTCGCTCGTGAGAGCGTTCCCACAACCGGGTCAGGCGGTGGTGATTTCGGGCTGGTTCTCCAGTTCGGCGTGCTCACGCTCGACGGCGGCCAGGACGTCCTCGGTCGGGCGGGCGCAGGCGACGGCCCAGTAGAAGATCGCCAGCGAGAACACGGCGATGATCGCCACGTCGATGCCGTCCGGCAGCAGGTTGAGCGGCGCGTTCTCCGGCAGGTTGTTGTAGCGGCCCAGGTAGCCCAGCACGATCATGCCGATGAACCACGGCACGACCCACTGCGCGGCCCTGAGGTCCAGCTTGGTCCGGTCCGCCGGCTTCTGGAACGCGCGGGTGATGGCGAACACGATCAGGCCGAACACGATCGCGTAGCCGATCTTGTAGTTCACGTCCCAGCCCGACCAGTAGATGATCAGGTTCGCGAACACGAAGCCGAGCGGCGCCAGCACCGCCGGGAACGGGGTGCGGTACGGCCGCTCCCGGCCCGGGTCACGGCGGCGCAGCGCGGCCAGCGACACCGGGGCGAAGGCGTACATCACCGCGGTGGCCGAGGTGACCACCGAGACCAGCTGGCTCCACGACGGGAACGGCGCGAACGACGCCTCGCCGATGATGAACGCCAACACGATCGACCACAGCGGCACGCCGCGCACGCTCAGCTTGCCGAACACGCCGGGGATCTGGTTGTCTCGGCCCAGCGCGTAGGTCAGCCGGGCCGAGGTGCCCACGTAGATCAGGCCGGTGCCGGCCGGCGACACGAACGCGTCGATGTAGAGGATGTACGCCAGCCAGCCCGCGCCGGCCGCGATGGCCAGCGTGGCGTACGGGCCGAAGTCGCCGGCGGCGATCGGGTTGGCCCAGCCCTTGACCAGCGCGGCCGGGTCGAGGCTGCCGATGAAGGCGATCTCGAGCAGGATGTAGACGACCGCGCCGATGCCCATCGCGACCAGCACGGCGCGGGACAGGTCCCGCTTCGGCTCCGCGGCCTCGGCGGCCAGCTGGATGCACTGCTCGAAGCCCTGCAGGGCGAACACCACGCCCAGCGGCAGCGCCGCGAACACGCCGTGGAAGCCGAACGGCATGAAGCCGCCGCCGGCGCTGAAGTTGGCGCCGTGGAAGCTCAGCGGCAGCAGCACCAGCACGGTCAGCAGCGGCACCGCGGTCTTCCACAGCACCGTGATGGTGTTGCTCTCGGACAGCAGCTTCACGCCGACGATGTTGACCACGGTGAAGATCACCATCAGCAGGCTGGCCCAGGCGAAGCCGCTCGCGGTCAGCGCGCCGTCCTCGTTGAGCAGGTGCAGGTTGTCCTTGACCCACCCGATGTTGTCCAGGTACGCCAGGCTGGCCTCGACCTCGATCGGCGCGATGGCCACCGCCTGCAGCCAGGCCGACCAGCCGGCGATGAAGCCGGTGATGGAGCCGTAGGCGAACAGCGGGAAGCGCGCGGTGCCGCCGGCGACCGGGTAGGCCGCGCCGAGCTCCGCGTGGATCAGCGCCAACACTGCCAACATCGCCGCCGCCAGCACCCAGGAGATGAGTGAGGCGGGGCCGGCGGCCTTGGCGGCGTTGAGCGCGCCCAGCAGCCAGCCCGATCCGATGATCGAGCCCAGTGAGATGAACATCAGGCCGTAGAAGCCGACGGTTCTCTTGAAATGGCCGGATCCACCCGGTGACGAAGCGACGTTTGACGGCGAAGCCATCGCTCACCCCTGCTCTCTGGTCCACTATGGACGTGACCTGCACCACCCGTTCGGGCGTGGCCGTTCGGGTGTGGCGGAGCATGGCGTAAAGCCGGCCCGATGTGAACCGGTCTCCCGGTTACGATCTGGCTATGGGCCTGAATTTGAGGAACATTTGAGGTTGCAGCCCGACATATCGGGCGGTTCACTCCTCGATGACCACCCGTTCGGCCCCGTCCAGGCGGTAACCCACACCACGGACCGTAGTGATCAGCTCGGCCGCCGGGCCGAGCTTGCGGCGCAGCCGGCGAACGTGCACGTCCAGGGTCCTGGTCTCGACGCCGACCGGCAGCCCCCACAATTCGGACAGCAGCGTGCTGCGCAGGTGCACGTGGCCGGGGCGGCGGGCCATGTGCAGCAACAGGTCGAACTCCATCCGGGTCAGCTCGACGGCGTCCTCGCGCTGCCAGACCCGCCGGGCGGAAGGCTGAATCCGCAGCTCACCGCGGCTCCGTTGTTGTTGTGCCGGCACGGAGACGGTGAGCGTGGCGCCCGGCACGTCCACGGCCGTGCGCACGGCGTCGACGACACGGGCGGCGACCTGCGGCGCCTGGTCGTTGTTCGTACTGACCCGAACGACCACGGTGACCTCGGCGGCCTGGCTCGACCGGACCGTCAGCTGACCGAAGTCCATTGTCTTCGAGAACTGGTACGGCATGGTGGTTTCCTCGCAATGGGGGTGATGGACCGGGAGGCGGCTAGATCGTCGCCGCACAGCCCTGCGCGTTCACGCGGGCGAGGTCCACGTGCAGGCGCCTGGTCAGATCCATGAGGCCATCGGACCAGTGCCCGAGGTCACTGTCAACGGCGCTCCAGGATGTGGACGGCCCCGGCGGTTTCCGGTGTCATGTCGAACATGAGCGGATGGCAGGAGTGGCTGGCCGGGCGGGAACGCGACCTGCGTGCGCCGTACGGGTGGTTGAGCCTGGTCGGGCTGCACTGGCTGGACCCGAGGCCGACCCGGTTCACCGACGTGCCGGGCGAGTGGAGCGCCGAGCACGGCGTGATCAGGGCGAAAGCCTCGGTGTCCGACGGGTTGTGCCACGACGGCGAGCAGCTGACGGGCGTCCGCGAGATCAAGGGCGACGCGCAGGAGTTCGTCACCTACGGCCGCATCCACGTGGAGACGCTGATCCGCGACGGCCGCGCCGGCATCCGGCTGCGCGACCCGGAGGGCCCGGCGCTCAAGGCGTATGACGGTCCCTCGGTCTTCGACTTCGCGCCGGAATGGGTTGTCCAAGCCGAGTTCACGCCGCGACACCCGGCCAAGCGGCACGAGGTGGACACCGCGCAGCACGGCATCCACGAGGTGCTGTTCGAGGTCGGCGAGGTGCGGTTCACCGTCGACGGCCAGCAACAGCGGCTGATCGCGACCGCCGGCGGCGACACGATCGGCCTGGTGTTCCACGACCCCACCAACAACGACACCACCGCGCCGTGGCGGCAGCTCGACGCGCCGCTGCCGGTGGACGGCCACGTGACGCTGGACTTCAACCAGGCCAGGAACTTCCCGTCCGCGTTCACCGACTACGGCATCTGCCCGATGCCCCCGGCCGGCAACGAGATCACGGTGCCCGTCACCGCCGGGGAACGTCGGGTGCGCTAGTCGGTCAACCAGCTGGTCGGCCAACCCAGCTAGTCGGCCAGCCGGCGGACGATGGGATGGCCGGCGTCGCGCCAGGCGGCGAAGCCGCCGTCGACGTCGTTGACGTTGCGCAGGCCGAGTTGGCTGCGCAGCTGGTAGGCGGCGAGGCTGGAGGTGTAGCCCTCGTTGCAGAGCAGGATGATCTCCTGCTCGACGTCGCCCGCCCGGAGCTCCTTGATCCGGTGCGGACTGGTCACGTCCATCCGCCACTCCAGCACGTGCCGGGACACCGCGACCGCGCCGGGGATCTCCCCGAACCGCCAGCGGTACTCGGTCGGCCGCAGGTCGACCAGCACCGCGCCGGCCCGCATCGCCTCGGCCGCCTGCGCCGGGCTGTGCCGCGTGATGTGCTCGCGCGCGGTTTCCAGCAGCCCGCTGACGATGTCGGTCATACCCCCACCCCACGCAGGCGGGCCGCGGTGGCCTCCAGCGCGGTGGTGTCCGGCTCCGGCGTGTCGCAGTGCACTTCACGCAGGTGGTGGATGCCGGACGGCAGCCAGCAGTAGAAGTTCATCGACGTCAGCGGCGCGGAGTAGGCGTGAATGGAGATGGCGGGCTCCATGCCGACGTTGACCAGGTTGTGCAGGTAGGTCGGCCCGAACGCGACGGAGTCACCGGCGCGGTGGCGGCGGGTCCGCAGGCCCTCCTGCGTGGTGTCACCGAAATCCTCGATCAGCTGGCCGCCGGCCACGGCGAAGGCGCCGACGCTGCCCCCGTGGTCGTGCAGCAGCGTGTCCTGCCCGAGATCCCAGCAGATGAGCCACACCTCGACGCTGTCGTCGCGGTGCAGGCGTTGGAAGTATCGCTCCGTGAGATCGAAGCGGACGTGCGGCGACCACTCGTCGCGGCGTGCGACGTAGTCGTCAACGAGGTCCCGCAACTGTGCGGGACGGGTCTGAACTGCCACGAGACAAGCCCTTCGCTCGGCATCCCGCGGTGTCGCCGCGCGCCTTTCCGGGGTGCCCGGACCTTCGCGCCACGCCAGCGTGGGAGGTATCTCGCCCGGGCCACACCGCCTCGACAACTGCTGTTTCGCTGCGGCACGGCTCGGAAGCCACTATGTTGTTGTGGTCTTTCAGCAGGGTAACCCGCCTGCCTCGCGAGAGGAAAGCCGCCGGTGCGCATCACCAGGGCTCAACGCAACGCGGTCGCCGAGAAGGTCACGAGCCTGGAGCGGTCGTTCTACGGTCGAGGTCCGCGCAACGTCAAGGTGTCCGTCTCCGACGACGATCCGATCAGCCTTGTCGTGCTGTCCATCGACAGCCTGACCGTGGCCGACGCCGTGCTCAACGAGCGTGGCCACCAGGAGGCCGTGCTGCGCCACCACCAGGCGTTGCACGAGGCGACCCGGCAGGACTTCCTGGACGCCATCGAGGAGATCGTCGGCAGCCCGGCGTCGGCGTATCTGGCCCAGGTGCATCCGACCACCGGCCACGCGGTCCGCGTCTTCGTCTTCTCCGACCTGGGCGACTTCGACGCGGAACCGCCGTCACAGGTGTGAGACGTCGTTATAGCCGCGGATGATCCACTGCTCGCCGGCCACCACGAGCACCGACACGGACGCGTTGTCCGAGCCGATGAACGTGAACGGCTGTGCCCCGGTCGCCATGGCCAGCACCTGCCCGATCACGCCGCCGTGCACCACGACCGCGACCCGCTGGTCGGGGTGGGCAGCTGCGATGCGGCGGATGCCGGCCCCGACCCGTTCGGCCAGCCGCTCGGTGGACTCCGCGCCGGGAATCACGTCCCAGCGCTGCTCGTGGTTCATCTTCGTGACCAGCGGGTGGCCCTCGGCGACGTGCTTGCGCAGCAGGCCGCCTTCCCACTCGCCGAGATGCACTTCCCGCAGGTCGGGCTCGACCCGTGGCGTGATGCCGAGCCGCTCGGCCAGCGGCGCCGCGGTCTGCGCGGTGCGCCGCAGCGTCGTCACGTAGATCGCGTCGAAGTGCTGGCCCTGGAACCGGTCCGCGAGCTTCACCGCCTG
>DASWRQ010000034.1:0-8017 GCA_036403095.1 Kutzneria sp.
CGGCTGCTCGATCACAGCCCGCACGAGCGGATCGAGGACCTGACCTGGTCCCCGGACGGCCGCTGGTTGGCCTACACCTGCCCGACCTCGCCCCACACATCGGCGATCAAGGTCGCCGATCCTGTACTGCACCGGACAGTACAAGTGACCGACCCCGTGCTGCGCGACTCCCGGCCGGCCTTCGACCCCGGCGGCCGCTACCTGTACTTCGTCGGACAGCGAGACCTGGCCGTCGATCACGACCAGGTCCAGTTCGACTTGGGCTTTCCCTACGCCGGCCGGCCCTACCTGATCACTCTGCGGGCCGAGGAGCCGCCGCCGTTCGAGCACGACTCCCCCGCATCGCTCGCCGGCGTGGAGATCGACTTCGCCGGCATCGATCGCCGCGTGCTGCCGCTTCCCGTGCCGGAAGGGCGATACGTGAAGATCGTCGGCCTGCCGGGCAAGGTGCTGCTGCACTCCGTGCCGCTCGCCGCGCCCGACGTCGCCCAGCCCGACGCCACGCCGGACGGCATCGTCACGGCGGTCGACCTCGTCACCGGCGAGGTCGAGGCGGACGTGCTCAGCCCCGTCGACGAACTGCATGCCCGTAGCTCGATGGTCCTCTACCGCCACGAGGGCACCGTGCACGTGGTGCAGGCCGACGACCTCGACGGGGATGCCGTCGAGCTCGACCTCAAGCGGCTCAAGGTGGCCGTGCGGCCGGAAGCCGAGTGGCGACAGATGTTCCGCGAGACCTGGCGGCTGCAGCGCGAGGGATTCTGGGACGCCGCGATGAACGGCGTGGACTGGGACGCCATGCACGACCGGTATCTCAGGCTGCTGGGCAAGGTCGCGACCCGGGCCGAGTTGTCGGACCTGCTGTGGGAGCTCCAGGCCGAGCTCGGCACCTCGCACACGTACGAACGCGGCGGCGAGTACCGGCCGACTCCCGACCACGGCCAGGGTTTCCTCGGCGTGGACTGGGATTCCGGTTGGCGCATCGGCAAAATCCTGCGGGGCGACCCGTGGAATCCGCGTGCCACCTCGCCGTGCAACCGCCTCGGCGCCGACATCCGTCCCGGCGATCAGGTCGTGGCCATCAACGGCCGGCCGATGGCCGGCGAACTCCTGGTCGGCCAAGCCGATCGCCAAGTCGAGCTGACCCTGCTCCGCGACGGCGTCAGCCGTTCCGTGACGGTGACCGCCCTGGCCAGCGAATCCGCCGCCCGTTACCGCGACTGGGTCGCCGCGAACCGTGCTGCCGTCAAGGAATTGTCCGGCGGCCGACTCGGTTACGTGCACGTGCCGGACATGAACGCCGGCGGTTACGCCGAGTTCGTGCGGGGCTTCCTGACCGAGCTGGACTGCGAGGGACTGATCGTGGACGTCCGGTTCAACGGCGGCGGCCAGATCGCGCCGCTGCTGCTGGACCGCTTGTCCCGCAAGCGGTTCGGCACCGAGACCGGCCGGTGGGGCCGGCCGACCCCGTACCCGTCGGAGGCCCCGCGCGGGCCGATGGCGTTGCTGGTCAACGAGCACACCGGGTCCAACGGCGAGATCTTCGCCCAGGGCTTCCGGTCGTTCGGGCTCGGCCCGATCATCGGCCGGCGGACCTGGGGCGGCGTGATCGCCACGTGGCCTCGGCACAGCCTCGTCGACGGCACCGTCACCACCCAGCCCGAGTTCCGCTACGTGCTCGACGGTCAGGTCCTGGAGAACCGTGGCGTGCGGCCCGACGTGCAGATCGACGACGAGGATCGACAGCTGGCCACCGCCGTCGCCGCGCTCGTCCCGGCCCCGCTGCCGACGCCGTGAACCCCAACGACGTCGTCGTCTGGCTCGTGCCGGTGCGTCCCCGCGCCGGCTGGCTGGCCCTGCTCGACGCCGATGAGCAGCGCCGCGCCGCCAAGCTCGCCAGCACCCCCGCCGGCGACACGTTCGTCACTTCCCGGGCCACCCAACGACTTGTCGGCTCCCACTACCTCGGCATCCCGCCCGAGGAGATCATCACCGACCGCACCTGCACCCACTGCGACACCGGCGCCCGCCACGGCCGTCCCCGCTTCCGGGCCGAAAACGGCTCGGCCGCCGCTGCCATCGACTACTCCGTCTCGCACACCGAGCACTGGGTGATCATGGCCGTCACCGGCAGCGGCCTGGTCGGCGTGGACATCGAGGACCTGCGCGCCGCCCCCGATCCCGACGGCCTCGCCCGCGCCTGCCTCACCGCCTCCGAGCGCCTTCGCTTCGACGCGCTGGCCGGGCTCGATCGTGCGCCGTGGCTGGTCTCCGCGTGGACCCGCAAGGAGGCCGCCATGAAGCTCACCGGCCTCGGCCTTCGCGCCCCGCCCAAGCAGCTCGACGTCAACGGCCCCGTCGTCGCCACCGCCATCCCGCGGTGGCCTTCCGCCGCCGTGCACCTGCGCGACATCGACGCGCCGGAGGGGCACCTCGCCGCGTTGGCCACCACCGTGCCGGTCCGCTCCCTCCAGGCCGCCACCCTCGACGACCTGGAGTTTCTGCTGGGCTGAACCCGTCAGCGCCGCACCTTGGCGGGCCGGCGCCGGTTCGGACGGCCGCCGGTGGGTATGCCGAACGACATGACAACCGATCGCACCGGTTCCGTACAGGCGCCGGACCTACGCCGGCTGCTGGACTCCGACCTGCCCGATCCGGTACTGGTCCTGTCCGCGGGCCGAGCCGAAGTGGTCGCCGCGGGCGACCGGGAACGCGCCGGGCTGGAGATCATCTCGCGCGCGGAGTTCCTCCGCCGGGCCGGCCGGACCAGTTTCAGCGACGCCGAACTGGAGTTGCAGGCCGGCCAGCTGTCGACCGCCGTGGACAACCTGGGTGGCTAGGAGGCGCCGGACGCGGGTATCCGCGATCGACGCAGACCCGGCGAGGGAGGAATCATGCCGACCGACGACCAGGACGTGGTGGAGCTGCTGACCGAGCAGCACCGGCAGATCAGGACCGTGTTCGACGAGCTGGCGACGGCGACGGGCAAGGACCGCGTCGAGGCGTTCCGCCGCCTGGTGCGGCTGCTCGCGGTGCACGAGACGGCCGAGGAGGAGGTCGTCCATCCGGCCGTGCACAAGGCCGACGGCGGGGAGCCCGTGGTCGCGGCGCGGGTCGCGGAGGAACGCAGGGCCAAGGAACTGTTGTCCACCATGGACGGCATCGGTCCGGACGCGGAGGGTTTCGACACTCTGCTCGTGCAGCTGCGCGACGACGTTCTCGCGCACGCCGAGCACGAGGAACGCGAGGAGTTCCCGCTGCTGCGGGCCACCTACGACGCGGAACGGTTGCGGGACATGGCCAAGGCGGTGCGCGCCGCGGAGTCGATCGCGCCGACCCGGCCGCATCCCGGTGTGGAGGGCCAGGCGGCCAACCTGCTGCTCGGACCGCCGGCCGCGATCATGGACCGAGCCCGTGACCTGATCCGGAACGTGCTCGGCCGTTGAACCACCGCGTGCGGCCGGAATCCGGTCGACGCCGTGCGACGGGGTGTCTACCACGGTGCCGCGGCCAGGCGTTGCACGCAGATCCGTCGTTCCTCCGGGTGCTCGACCGCCTCGGCCAACCGATGTGCTTCGGCCTTGAGCTGGTCGGCTTCGGTTCGGCCGAGGCGTGACGCCACCCGCGCGACGATCTCGGCGGCGAGTGCACGATCCCAGTCGGCGAACGCCGCGGGGTGCTCGGCGATGAGCTCGGCGTACCGGTCGGCGTGACGCTGGGCCACATCGAGCAGACCTGTTGCCGCCGCAACGGTGGCGATCAGGTGCTCGGCCCGTCCGCGGTTGGTGACCGTGCCGACCTGCGTCCAGTGATGGGCGGCAGCGTAGGCGGCGTACAGCGCCTGCTCCCGCTCCGTGCGTGGGCTCTGCTCGGAAAGACCGTTGTCGATCAGGTCCCAGGTGCCGTTGTTGAGTTCGACGGCGAACCAGCGGTCGAGGTCCCGGCCGTTGCTCTGCTGAGCGACGACGGCGGCCGCCAGCTCACGCCAGCCGGCGAAACCGTGCTCGCGGGCGATCACCAGTTGGGCGTCCCGGAGCGCGATCTCGGCAGCGGCGTCGGGCAGGACCGCACGCACCCTGGCAACCGCGGCCGGACTGGTCCCGGCGAAGGCACGGCGGAGTTCCTTGGCCTGCGCCCGCAACTGAGCCAGGTCGGCCTTGTCGGGGAGGGGCTTGTCGTCCATGAGGGCTCCATCGTCGGCCGGGTCCGCTGCAGCCGGCCGCGACAGGACACGGTGCGTGGCCATACGGTGCTGGGGAATCCAGGTGCACTCGGTGCTTGCCGCGGACGGGAGGCGCCCTGGTACGCGCTGCGGCCACTATAGCGGCAGACCGCGGAATTCAGGCGCTGATCCGGTCGGTGAGCAGGTCGGCGACCGTGCGTGGTTCGCGGCCAAGGAGTCCGGCCAGCAGCGGGTCGGTGTCGGCGAAGTGGCCGCTCCGCGCGGCATGGAAGAACAGCAGCAGCATCTGGGCGAGATGCTCGGGTGTGCCGGCGGCGATGCGGTCGGCGAGCCACTGCTCTTCGTCCATGACGACCCGGGTGATGTCGCGGCCGGTGAGTTCGGCCGCGGTCGTGGCGATGTCGTCGAACGTGACGGCACGGCGTGCGGTGAGCGTGACGGGGCCGTCGAAGGTGTGCTGTCCGGTGAGGATGATCGCGGTGGCTTCGGCCGCATCGGCGCGGTCGGTCCAGGAGACGGGGCCGTCGGCCGGTGTGGCGATGACGCCGGTCTGCTGCCACGGACCGAGCAGCCAGTCGAGGCTGTGCGCGTAGAACCCGTTGCGAAGTGAGGTCCAGGCGATCCCCGACTCCGCGAGCAGCGCTTCGGTCGCGGCATGCTCGTGCGCCGGGGCGAACGGGCTGTCGCCGTGCACGTTCTGGTGACTGGTGTAGAGGATGCGCTTCGCCCCCGCGGCGACCGCGGCGTCGATCGCGTTGCGGTGCAGGCCGACTCCGTCGCCGGCGGGGTCGTTCTGGGAGACCAGCAGCACCTGTTCGGCACCCTCGAACGAGTCCCGCAATGCGGCCGGGTCGTCGTAGGAGCCGTGCCGTACGCGCACACCGCGGTCGGCGAAAGGCCGCGCCTTGGCGACGTCGCGGACGCTGAGGCCGATCCGGTCCGCGGGGATGCGCTTGAGCAGGTGCTCGACGGTGGCGCCGCCCAGGGCGCCGGTCGCGCCGGTGATGACGATCATGATCGTTTCCTCCGTTATGTCGAGGATCGTTGCGGCATCTGGATTTCGCCGGCCGTCGGACAACGGAGCGCTCCGCCGCTCATCGGTGCTGGAGCAGCGGCAGCAGGATGTCGTCGACGATGTGCTCGACGAAGCCGTCGTCGCTGGCCGCCCCGACGATCACGAGCCGGTGCACGATGAGCGCCGGCACGATCTCGGCGAACAGTCCGGCCGCGCCGGGGGCGAGGTGTTCGCCCCGCACGCCGCCGAACGGCTGCTCGGTCATCGCCGCTTCGTCGCGTCGCAGGATCCGCCGCATTTCCGCCGCCAGGTCGGGATCGCTGCGCATGCCGGCGAACAGCGCGCCGAGCAGCCCCATCTCCTGCCCGGCGATCTGCTCGGCCAGCCAGTGCACGGTCCGCAGGAGGGCCTGCCGGAGATCATCGGTCGCGATCGCGGGCGGCACGCTCGCCGCGCGGTGCTCGACCGCCGCGGCCACCAGCGCGGCCTTGCCGGCGTGGCGGCGGTAGATGGTGGGCTTGCCGACGCCGGCTTCGGCCGCGACCGACTCGATCGACAACTGGTCGTAGCCGACCTCGACCAGCAGTCGCAGCGTCGCGTCGAGGATCGCCACGTCCCGGCCGGCGTCGCGGGGTCGGCCCCGAGCAGGGGAGCGGGCACCGGGCATGCCGACCTCCTTTATGAAACGAAACGGGAACGTAACTAAAGTAGACCCGAGCGCCCCGGACAGCAACCTCGATCTGGCCGTGGCCTACCGTGCCGGTCGTGATGACGGCGGCGGACGTGCTGGACATTCTGGGGCTGTTGCGGGAGTTCGACGTCTGGGTCGCCGGCGGCTGGGGCATCGACGCGCTGGTCGGGGAGCAGACGCGCGACCATCGGGACCTGGACCTGCTGCACCGCCAGGAACAGGAGCCGGCCGTCGTGCACAAGCTGGCCGAGGCCGGGTTCGCCGAGACGCTGGACTGGCGGCCGGTGCGGTTCGTGGTGGCCGACGACCGACGGGAGATCGACCTGCACCCGCTGGCGTTCGGGCCCGACGGGTCGGCGGTGCAGGCGTCGCTGGAGCCCGACAAGCCGTTCCGGTACCCGGCCGACTGCTTCGTCACGGGCACGATCGGCGGCGTCACGGTGCCCTGTCTGTCAGCGGCGCAACAGGTGTACTTCCACCAGGGCTACGAGCCGGCCGACCGGGACCGGCACGACATGGCCCGGCTGCGAGCGGCGTTCGGCATCGCCACGCACTTCTGACCCGACGGTCGGCCCTGGTCGGCCGCCGGTCGGGGATCTACCGTCGGCGGATGGACCACCAGCTGGCCGCCGCGCTGGAGTCGGGGTCGTTCGCGCACGGACTGCGCACGGCGATCAGGATGCGCGGCCTGACGTTGGAGCAGGTGCAGCACGAGCTGGCCGACCGGGGAGTGGTCGTCAGCTCGGTGACGCTGTCGTACTGGAGCCGCGGCCGCAGCCAGCCGGAGCGCGCGGAGTCGATCAAGGCGGTGAAGCTGCTCGAGGGAATCCTCGACACGCCAACGGGTTCGCTGACGGCGCTGCTGGCCCCGCCAAGGCCGAGGGGTCCGCGGCGCACGCACGTGGCGGTGAGCATCGACCGCCAGCGCCTGTGGGACGAGGCGCACCGACTCGACCGCGTGTTGGCGCAGCTGGGTTTCCTGGACGAGGAACGGCTGTGCCTGCTGTCGGTGCACGACCGGTTCCAGCTGGACGAGCACCGCCGACCGATCCGGCTGACCATCACGGAAGTCCTTCGCGCGCAACGGGATCGGGTCGACCGGGCACTGGTGATCTTCCAGGGCCGGGAGCTGGGCCGCACCCCGAAGCTCACGGTCGTGCGCGGCGGCTGGCCCGGCCGCGTCCGCACCGACGAGGGCGCCGGCTTCCTGGTCGCCGAGGTGATGTTGGACCGCGTGATCGACAGCGGCGAAACCGCCGTGATCGAATGCGCGCTCAACTACGGTGGGCGGGCCGAGCCGATGACCGACTACGACCGGCGGTTGCCCTACGCGACCCGCAGTTATCTGCTGGAGATTGAATTCCACCAGACGGCCATGCCCGTACGCTGCCACGCCACCACCCGAGCCACCATCGAGAACACCCGGCGCGACGTGCATGAGCTCTCACTGGGCGGCGCACCCCACGCCCACCTGGCATTGTTCGATGTCGCTCCCGGCATCCACGGCTTGCGCTGGGAATGGGAATAACAGTTTCAAACAGAGTTCCCGAGTCCCCGAAACACTGTTTCCCGCAATGCGGGAGGCTCGCTTGTCCCGATTCGATTCACCGCTTTACCGTCCGTGTCCCCTGCATTTCTCCTCGGACGGAGAGTCCTGCCATGCGCGTAACGCTGACCGCGTTAGTTCTCGGCACGTCCCTGCTCGTGCCGGCCAACGCCGGCCCGATGGGCGCGGCCGCCGGCCACACCGACGCAACCGCTGCCACCCGCACCAACGACCACTGGAGCGGCTACTCCGCCCACTCCGGCGACTACACCACCGTCTCCGCCAGCTGGACCGAGCCGAACGTCGACTGCCGCACCGGCGGCGAGGTCGTGTTCTGGGTCGGCCTCGACGGCGACGGCAACGACAATGTCGAGCAGACCGGCACGCATGTGTTGTGCCGCAACGGCAAGGCCATCCACACCGGCTGGTGGGAGACCTATCCCTGCTACAACATCATCGACTACGGCCACGTCGTCAAGCCCGGTGACCACATCAGCTCCACCGTCACCGACAACGGCAACGGCACCTACCGGCTCTACCTGCGCGACGACACCCAGGGCTGGACCGAGCAGCCGAACAAGC
>DASWRQ010000035.1:0-78706 GCA_036403095.1 Kutzneria sp.
GTCAAAAGGGGCTTCCCCGGCGCGGCCGGGGAAGCCCCTTTGAGCACTAGCTCAGTGCGCGAAGTGCCTTGTGCCGGTGAGGTAGAGCGAGATGCCGGCGGCTTCGGCGGCGGCGATGACCTCGGCGTCACGGACGGAGCCGCCGGGCTGGACGACGGCCTTCACGCCGGCGTCGAGCAGCACCTGGAGCCCGTCGGGGAACGGGAAGAAGGCATCGGACGCGGCGACGGAGCCCTTGGCGCGGTCGCCGGCGCGGGCGACGGCGAGGCGGGCGGCGTCGACGCGGTTGACCTGGCCCATGCCGGCCCCGACGGTGGCGCCGGCGTGCGCGAGCAGGATGGCGTTGGACTTCACGGCCCGGCAGGCCCGCCAGGCGAAGTGCAGGTCGGCCAGGGTGTCCTCGGCCACGGCGGGGCCGGTGGCCAGGGTCCACTTGGCCGGGTCGTCGCCGTCGGCCTCGATGGTGTCGACGGTCTGCATGAGCAGCCCGCCGGACACGGCCCGGAACTCGGCGCCGCCGCGCACGGGCGGCTCGGCGACGAGAATTCGGACGTTCTTCTTACGGGCCAACACGTCCACCGCACCGTCCGCATAGGACGGCGCGACGATGACCTCGGTGAAGATCTCCGCGACCTGCTCGGCCATCTCCACGGTGACCTCGCGGTTGGCCGCGATCACGCCGCCGAAGGCGCTGACCGGGTCGCAGGCGTGGGCCTTGCGGTGGGCGTCGGCGATATCCTCGGCCACGGCGATGCCACACGGGTTGGCGTGCTTGATGATCGCCACGCACGCGGCGGTGTGGTCGTGGGCGGCGCGCCACGCGGCGTCGGCGTCCACGTAGTTGTTGTACGACATCTCCTTGCCGTGCAGCTGCTGCGCGGTGGCCAGTCCGCCACGGCCGTAGCCGGAGACGTACAGCGCGGCCTTCTGGTGCGGGTTCTCTCCGTACCGCAGCACGTTGGACCGCTCCCAGGTGGCGCCGACCCAGCCGGGGAAGCCGGAGCCATCGTCGTCGGGGGCGAGCACGTTGCCCATCCACGACGCCACGGCGACGTCGTAGGACGCGGTGTGCCGGTACGCGGCGGCGGCCAGCCGCTGCCGGTCGGCCAGCGTGAAACCGCCGGCCTGCACGTTCTCCAACACCCACCCGTAGCGGGCGGGGTCGACCACGACGGCGACGCTGGGGTGGTTCTTGGCGGCCGCCCGCACCATGGCCGGCCCGCCGATGTCGATCTGCTCGACGCACTCGTCCGGGCTCGCGCCGGAGGCCACGGTCTGGGCGAACGGGTACAGGTTCACCACGAGCAGGTCGAACGCGGCGATGCCGAGCTCGTCGAGCTGCCGCAGGTGGTCGGGCTTGCGGGTGTCGGCCAGCAGGCCGGCGTGCACGCTCGGGTGCAGCGTCTTGACCCGGCCCTCCAGCGACTCGGGGAACCCGGTCACCTGCTCGACCGGCACCACCGGCACGCCCGCGTCGGCGATCGCCCTGGCGGTGCCGCCGGTGGAGACGATCTCCACACCGGCCGCGTGCAACCCGGTGGCCAGCTCCAGCAGTCCGGCCTTGTCCGAAACGCCGATCAGCGCGCGGCGCACGGGACGTCGCTGCGCGGTTCCTGCCTCGGTCACGGGATGCTCACCTTTCGTCCGTCAAGGGTCCAGCCCGCACGGGCCAGTCGGGCGACCACGTCGACCAGCAGTCGCCGCTCCACCTTCTTGATGCGTTCGTGCAACGTGGCCTCGTCGTCGCCGGCCTCGACCGGCACGGCCTCCTGGGCCACGACCGGGCCGGTGTCCACGCCGTTGTCCACCAGGAACACCGTGCAGCCGGTGACCCGCACGCCGTAGGCCAGCGCGTCACGCACGGCGTGCGCGCCGGGGAAGGCCGGCGACAGCGCCGGGTGCGAGTTGATCACCCGGTCGCCGAAGCGGTCCATGAACGGGTCCCCGAGCAGCTTCATGAAGCCGGCGGTCACGATCAGGTCCGGGCTCAGCGTGCCGACCAGGTCGGCCAGCGCCTGGTCCCAGGCCGGCCGGTCCGGGAAGTCGCGCAACTTCAGGACATGCGTGGGCACGCCGGCCCGTTCGGCGCGGGCCAGCCCTTCGATGCCGTCCCGGTCGGCGACGACGGCCACGATGTCCGCCGGGTAGTCGTCGGTCGCGGCGGCGTCCAGCAGGGCCTGCAACAGGGTGCCGGAACCGGAGACGAACACGACGACGCGGGCGCGATGCAGAGTGCTCAGGGTCTACTCCTGGCGAGCCGGGTCACGGTCGAGGCCAGCGTAAGTGGTCGGCTTCGGGGGCTCACGCCCAGGTCCGGCTACTTGTGGTCGGGCTCGGCCGACGAGTGGTCCTCATCGCCGTGGGCCTCGCCGCCCTCGTTGTCGGCGCCGTCGTCGGCCGCGTCCTCGGCGGCCAGCTCGGCGTCGGCCTCGGCCTCCAGCTCGGCCACGATGTCGTCCTCGAACCCGGTCTCTTCGAGGTCCTCGTCGAGTTCCTCGTAGTCCTCGTCGTCGGCCAGGTCCTCGTCGTCGACTTCGCCGGGGTCGTACTCGTAGCTCTCGGGCTCGTCATCGGGGTCTTCCTCGACGCCGTCGAGGTCCTCGGCTTCGAGGTCCTCGGCGACGGGGTCATCGGGATCGACTTCGGCGACGGTCTCGGCGACGGCTTCGGGGCCGGTCTCAAGCGCCGTCTCCGGTTCTGGCTCGGGTGGCCGGCTCGGTGAGCCGGCAACCGGCACCGGGCGCACGTTCCGCGCCGGCTTCGGCCCGGCGAGCATGGCCACCAGCCCGGCCGGGATCAGCACCCAGCCCAGCGCCACCGCCCCGACCAGCCCGGCCGGCACGGTCACGGGACTGAACGCCCCGCCGCCGAGCCGTCCGCCGGTCAGCGCGGCCAGCAGGAACGCCGTCGCACCGACCACGGCCGCCGCGACGGCGACGCCACGCAGCCGGGCCAGCGGGCGAGGCGCGATCCGGCGGCAGGCCCAGCCCAGGAACAGACCGACCACCAGCGGGGCGATCATCAGGCCGAGCAGCGTCCGGCTCTGGTGCTCGGGGACCGCGGCGAACAGCGGCACCGCCGGTAGCTTGGTGATGGTCAGGTGCAGCGGCGTCACCGAGAACGTGCCCATGGTGAAGCCGGGGCCCATGGCGAAGGCCAGCGCGGCCACGATGGCGTTGGGCAGGTACGCGATCGTCAGCAGGAACATGCCGAACTCGCTGCCCAGCTCGGAGCCGGTCTGCTCGAAGACGGCCGTCGCCGTCGTCCAGTGCGCGACCAGGCCGAAGGCCAGCACCAGCGCGCCGGCCGCGGACATCGCGGCCACGCCGATCGCGCCGGCCCGCAGGCCGCGCACGACCACGGGGTCCACCCGCGACAGTGCCGCGTCCAGCAGACAGCAGCGCCGCACCACGCCGATCGTCGCCGCCAGCGCCGACACCGCGCCGCAGCCGAAGAACGCCGCCGGCGGGCTCACCGTCAACGGGCCGCCGCGCAGCACCAGCGCGATCGTCACGCCCACGATGGCGTGCGCCGCCGCGATGGGGAGCACCACCAGCCGTGCCTGCGACGGCTCGTGCAGGTGCAGCCGCCCCGCCGCGCGTGACGCCGAGCGGGCGACCAACAGCATCAGCAGCGCCGTCGGCAGCAGCGGCAGCACCGCGAACGAGTGCGTGCCCAGTCCTAGCGGCACGTGGTGCGCCGCCAGCCAGCCGGGGACCGCCGCGAGCAGCACGCCCGGCACCGTGAGCTGGATGTTGGACGCCGTGGCCACGACCACCGCGAGCACCGTGGCGACCACCGCGTACCCGCCGACGATCGGCGCGAACGCGGCGTAGGCCAGCACGCGCACCCGCGCCTGGCGGGACCGGGCCGGACGCCGTGCGGGCGCGACGGGCCGGCGCTGTGTGGACTGGAGAACCGGCACGGTCACACTCTGGCACCACGCCACCTGGCCCGCGCGACCGCCACGCCGGATGGATCCCCCTGATGCGGGGAAGGGCGCTGCACCTGCGCTCAACGCAGATACAGCGCCCTTCCCGGCAAACGGGGAGCGTCAGCCCTGTGGCGGGGCGGTGAAGCCGCTCGGCGGGGTGCCGGGCTGCTGCTGGCCCGGCTGCTGCTGGGGCGGCGGGGCCGGCTGGCTGAACTGCCCCGGGTGGGACATGAACTGGGTCGGCTGCGGCGCCGGGGCCTGCTGCTGCTGTTGCTGCTGCGGCGCGCCGAACTGGCCGCCGGGCTGCTGCTGGGGCTGCGGCACGACCTGGGTGGCCTGGCCGTACCCGGGCTGGGCGAACGGCCCGCCGGGCTGGCCGGGCTGGGGCTGCGGGAAGCCGCCGGTCTGCGGGCTCCACTGGCCGGGCTGCGGCGCCTGGTGCGGCTTGGGCGCCGGGGCGCTGATGATGCCGGCCTCGACCAGGTAGCCGCCGACGGCCGCGGCGGCGGTGAGCACGCCGAGGACGAGCAGCAGGTAGGCGCCCCACGCCGTGGTGCCGGCGGTGAACACTGTGAACAGCAGCGGCAGCGTCACCGCGACGGCGACGAGGCCGGGCAGGATGCCGGGCTTGGCCGGCCGGCCGGGCAGCAGCACCTGGGCCGACAGGCCGCCGGCGAGCAGGTAGAGCGCGGGGATCCAGCCGAGGCCGACCGCGTAGGTCGACGCCAGCGGGGCGAACGAGAAGAAGCCGGCCACCAGGACAAGCACGGACAGTCCCGCGGCGGCCATGTGCAGGAGCTTGTCCAGCTCCTGGGTCGCCGCCGGCCTGGCCGGGGTCGGTGCCGGACCACCGGTTGGGAAGGTCATGGTTGTGCTCTCCTCGGGTCTGGACAGCGCGTGAAGTGAAAACGCTATCGGATTCACTCGGTAGGACGTACGCCACCCACCGCGGGTTCTCCCGAACGGCTGAGAACACACTGTGGAAAAAGGCCCCGGGGACAGCGGAGGGCTTGGGTGGACCAGCCGCGAAACCCACAGGCGGAGTGGAATGCCCCGAAGGCCGGCGGCTGAAACCCGCGGGCCGGGTCTCAAGCCAGCGGGCGGGCGGGCCCAAAAAAACGGGGCGGCCCGCACGCAGCGGACCGCCCCACAAGCCGAAAAGCCTCAGAGCGCGGCGATGATCTCCCGCATCAGCTGGGCGGTCTCGGACGGCGTCTTGCCGACCTTGACGCCGGCGGCCTCGAGGGCCTCCTTCTTGGCGGCCGCGGTGCCGGCGGAGCCGGACACGATCGCGCCCGCGTGGCCCATGGTCTTGCCCTCGGGCGCGGTGAAGCCGGCCACGTAGCCGACGACCGGCTTGGTGACGTTGGCCTTGATGTAGGCCGCGGCCCGCTCCTCGGCGTCGCCGCCGATCTCGCCGATCATCACGATCGCCGCGGTCTCGGGGTCGTTCTGGAACGCCTCGAGCGCGTCGATGTGGGTGGTGCCGATGACCGGGTCGCCGCCGATGCCGATGGCGCTGGAGAAGCCGAACTCCCGCAACTCGTACATCATCTGGTAGGTCAGGGTGCCGGACTTGGACACCAGACCGATCCGGCCAGGGCCGGCGATGTCGGCCGGGATGATGCCGGCGTTGGACTTGCCGGGGCTGATGATGCCCGGGCAGTTCGGGCCGATGACCCTGGTCTTGTTGCCGGTCGCCACGGCGTGCGCCCAGAACGCGGCGGTGTCGTGCACCGGGATGCCCTCGGTGATCACGACGGCCAGGCCGATCTCGGCGTCGATGGCCTCGATCACGGCCGCCTTGGTGAAGGCCGGCGGCACGAACACGACGGTGACGTCGGCGCCGGTGGCCTCGATGGCCTCGGCCACCGTGCCGAAGACCGGCACGACCTGGCCGTCGAAGTCGACCTTCTCGCCGGCCTTGCGCGGGTTCACGCCGCCAACGATGTTGGTGCCCGAGGCGAGCATGCGCCGGGTGTGCTTCATGCCCTCGGAACCGGTCATGCCCTGGACGATGACCTTGCTGTCCGCGGTGAGGAAGATGGCCATGGGTCAGACCCCCGCAGCTGCGAGCTCGGCGGCCTTGTCGGCCGCGTTGTCCATCGTGTCCACCACGGTCACCAGCGGGTGGTTCGCCTCGGCGAGGATGGCCCGGCCTTCCTCGACGTTGTTGCCGTCCAGGCGGACGACGAGCGGCTTGGTGGCCTCGTCGCCGAGGATCTCCAGCGCCTTGACGATGCCGTTGGCCACCGCGTCGCACGCGGTGATGCCGCCGAACACGTTCACGAACACGCTGCGCACGTCCGGGTCGCCCAGGATGATCTCCAGGCCGTTGGCCATCACCTCGGCCGACGCGCCGCCGCCGATGTCGAGGAAGTTGGCCGGCTTGACGCCCTTGTGCTTCTCGCCCGCGTAGGCGACGACGTCCAGCGTGGACATGACCAGGCCGGCGCCGTTGCCGATGATGCCGACCTGCCCGTCCAGCTTCACGTAGTTGAGGTGCTTGGCCTTGGCCTTGGCCTCCAGCGGGTCCTCGGCCGCGTGGTCGACCAGCTCGGCGTGGGTGCCGTGGCGGAAGGCCGCGTTCTCGTCGAGGGTGACCTTGCCGTCGAGCGCGACGATCTTGCCCTGGGGGTCGCGGACCAGCGGGTTGACCTCGACGAGGGTGGCGTCCTCGCTGACGAAGGTGTCCCACAGCTTGACCAGCACGTCGGCCACCTGGTCGGCGACCTCGGCCGGGAACTTGCCGGCGGCGACGATCTCGTCGGCCTTGGCCTTGTCCACGCCCTTGATGGCGTCGACCGGGATCTTGGCCAGCGCGTCCGGACGCTCGACGGCCAGCTGCTCGATCTCCATGCCGCCCTCGGCGGAGGCCATCGCCAGGAAGGTGCGGTTGGCCCGGTCGAGCAGGAAGGAGACGTAGTACTCCTCGGCGATGTCCGAGGCGGGCGTCACCAGCACCTTGCGGGTGATGTGGCCCTTGATGTCGAGGCCAAGAATGGCTTCGGCCTTGGCCTGCGCGTCGTCGGCGTCGTCGGCGAGCTTGACGCCGCCGGCCTTGCCGCGGCCGCCGGTCTTGACCTGCGCCTTGACGACGACGGTCTGGCCGAGCTCCGCGGCGATCGCGCGGGCTTCCTCGGGGGTGGCGGCCACGGAGCCCGGCAGCACCGGTACTCCGTGGGCGGCGAAGAGATCCTTCGCCTGGTACTCGTACAGGTCCACTCGGGTCTCCTGCGACGTCGGTGTCGGACGTGGCCGCGCGCTAGGTCAATGGGGCTGGTAACACCCGAGAAAACCACTGGACAACGGCCTCGCCCGACCCTATCGGCCAGCGGAACGGCGCAAGCACGCGGGAGCGGTGACGTCACTTACAACCACCGTGAGGTCAGTCACTGTGTCATGCCGCGCGTCCCGCGCGGAGCGAGGCCGCTCGTGACCGCTGCCTTCCCTCGCCGGATTTAGCCCGCCGCAGCGCGGCTTGGGCGGTGGGGCGCGTCGGGTGGCGACGGGCGAAATCCGGCGACGGTCCAGGCAGCGGCGCGGCCTCGCAATACTAGTCGTCAGACAGTCGAATCGCTCTTTTCGGACATTGCCAGCACGCCGCCGACCACGAGAACCACGGCGCAGGCGATGGCCAGCCAGGTGCCGAGGGACGGGGCCGAGCCGGCGACGCGACCGCCCGTGAAGACGTATTCCGAGGCTCGCACGATGGCCACCAGAGACGCACCGAACAGCAGGGCGGCGGCCCGCACCGGCCGGGACCGGGCGGCGATGGCGGCGGCGGCGATCACGGCCAGCAGGGCGACAACCGAGCCGACCGAGGCGATGCGGAACGTCCACAGGCCGGCGGACTCGTAGTCCGGGCCGGTGACGGCCGGAAAGCCGAAGGCGCCGACGGCCAGCAGCGCGGCCAGGCCGGCGACCCAGCCGAGCACGGGCCGGGCCGCCAGCTCGGACAGGTCGACGTCTTCCCGCTCCAGGGCGCCGGCCAGCGTCGCGATGACCACGGCGACCAGGGCCAGCAGCACGGCCAGCGCCCCGAACCACACGCCGGCGCCGGGGGTGGCCTTGCTGGTGATCACGCCGGTCGCCGACAGCACGTTGTCGAAGCCGCTGGCCACGGCGAGCGGGATGCCGGCGCAGGCGACCGCGAACGCCGGCCGCACCAGCGCGGCCCAGACCGGCACCAGCAGCCCGACGGCCAGCAGGCCGACCAGGATGCTGGCCGGCGTGAGCAGCCGGATCGCGTAGTTCTCGGGCACGGCCGCCCCGTCGGGCAGAGACAGCAGCGGCAGCGCCACCGCGACCAGCCCGGCCACGGCCGCGACCAGGCCGACGATGCCGGCGCCGCGGTGCAGGTTGCCCCGCCCGGGCAGGTCGACGTCCTCGTCCAGGGACTGCTCCCGCCGCCCGACCGAGACGAAGGCGAACGGCACCAGCAGCGCGACGCCGACCAGGGTCAGCCACGGCCCGGTGGCCGGGTGCAGCTCGTCGACCACGTAGCCGGCCACAGCCGGCGGCAGCGCGACGACCAGCGCCGCCAGCCCGACGCCGACGATGCCGCCGCGGACCGTGTCGGCGTCGCCGGAGGTCGTCGCGACGGCCGCGGCCACGGGCATCACCAAGGCCACCAGCAGGCCCCCGACCAGGGCCAACACCGGCGAGTCGAACACACCGTCGGCCGGCAGCAGCGGGTTGTCGGACGAGAAGGGGGCCATCACCAGGCCGACCGCGATCAGCAGGCCGAGGCCGGCCGCGCCGACGACCAGGCCGCGGCGCGGCTCCTCGTCGTCCGGGCGATCGCGGTCACGGGCCAGCACACCGGCCACGACCGTGACGGCAAGGCCGAGGATGAGCAGCCACAACCCGGTGGCCGGGCTGGGCGGGACCGTGCCGTCCACGGCGACGAGGTCCGGGCGCGACACCCGGCTGGCGTCAACGGCCAGCTGCACGTCCGCGACCGCGCGTCCCACCGACACCGCGGCGAACACCACCAGCAGCGCGCTCGCCGCGGCCGGCCGGCGGTTGCCGACGAAGATCGCCGCGGCGATCGGCGGCAGCAGGGCCAGCACGGCGGCCAGCGGCCAGGACGGATAGCCGGCTGGGGCGTGCACCACGCCCATGACCAGGCCGACGATCTGCAGCACGGCGCCGGCCGCGGCGACCGTGATGGCCGGCCACTGGCTCCGGTTCAGCGGTTCGAACTCTGGTTCGGGCTCACCCGCCCGAGCGGCCCGCCGATCGGCGAGACGTGGGTGTGGGGACCTCGACCGCTCACTCACGGGGGCGACCCTACAACGGAGGCGCGCAAGGGCACGGTGTAGCGAGGAGATGACTAATCGTGAACTGATACGTATCGCAAAAGTTGCACAGTTAATTTACCGTCACACGTATGGGTAACGGCGTGCTCGGTCGACTGGCCAGCACCCTGCGGGGTGTTGCCGTCGAATCGGCATGGCTGGCCGCGCACGCCGCACTGTACCCCTGGGGCGCGATGGCGGAACGCCTCCACCCGGACGGGCCCTACGTCCACTACCGGACCGACGCCCTGTCGCCGGCCGCCCGCGGTCTGCTGGTTTCGGCCATGGACGCGGCGGGCACCCCGATCCTGCTGCTGCACGGGATCGGCGACAACCGGTCCGTGTTCGCGGTGCTGGGAGCCGCGCTGCGCCGACGGGGATTCGGGGTGGTGCACGCGGTGAACTACAGCGTGCTGACCGCCGTGACCGGGGACGTGCGGACGGCCGCGTCGATGTTCGGGGAGCAGGTCGAGCAGGTCTGCGAGCTGACCGGGTCGGACCGGGTGCACGTGGTCGGCCACTCGCTCGGCGGGCTGATCGCGCGGTACTACGTGCAGCGCCGTGGCGGCGACGAGCGGGTCGACACGCTGGTCACGTTGGGCACGCCGCACCGGGGCACGGTGGCGGCCTACCTGCTGCCGACCGGGCTGGCCAAGCAGTTGCGGCCGGGGTCGCAGCTGCTGGACGAGCTGGACGAGCCCGCGCCCGGCTGCCGGACCAAGTTCGTGTCGGTGTGGACGCCCGCCGACCAGGTCGTGCTGCCCCAGTCCAACGCCCGGCTGACCCATCCGGATCTGGACATCGAGGAGCACTGCCTACGTGATGTCGGTCACTGGGCGCTGCCCGTGGATTCCCGTGCATCGCGCCTCGTCGCCGACTCGCTCGTTCGCGGGCACGGCCACCCGTCCGAACGGGCTACCAGCCAGTACGACCCGTTGCGCACATTGCCGATCACGCACGGTCATAGCGCCTCGTCCGGGCTTTCCAGCTGAAACCCGTTCGAGGGAGGCCCGGTACCAGGGCTTGCCCCTAGGGGATCGACTTCGTTACCTTCTCGCGGTCCGTTGTCACGGTCTGATCACGTACGCGACACGCGGCTGCCACCCCGAAAGCGGCCGCCCGGGAACCCCGTCCCGGCTCGCAGTGATCGGACTCCCCGAGGCGGAAGGCCAGGCTTTGACGCAGTACCGCTCCCCCGGCGGCTCGAAACGCTCCACCGCGCCCACCCCGAGGCGTGACGAGCAAGGCGAGATCACCCGCGTGCCGACCCAGCGCGCCCGAGGCTCCCACCGGCTACCGCCGCCGCCCTCCGCTCTGCGCGGCCGGGTCGCCGTGGCCGCCGTCGCGCTCGGCGCCTTCACCGCCGCCGCCTACGGCGGCACCCTGACGCCCACGCAGTCGCACTCCACCGACGGCGTCAAGCCGCTCGCCGACGCCCGTGAGGCCAATGCCGCCTTCGGCATCGGCGGCGACGCCGTCGGCGCCCCCGAGGTGCTGCCCATCCAGCGCGGCACCGACGCCGCCGCCGAGGCGCAGAAGCTCACCAACTCGGAGAAGATCACCGCCGACCTCGCCGCCCAGGCCGCGGCCAAGTGGGCCGCCGACCACCGACCGCTGTTCGTCAAGCCGGCCGAGGGCGTGCTCAGCTCCGGCTTCGGCGGCCGCTGGGGCGCCTTCCACTACGGCATCGACATCGCCAACGCGATGGACACCCCCATCGTCGCGGCCGCCGACGGCGTGGTCATCGACGCCGGGCCGGCCTCCGGCTTCGGCCTCTGGGTCCGCATCCGGTTGTCCGACGGCACCATCAACGTCTACGGCCACATGGACACCTTCTCCGTGCACGTCGGCCAGCACGTCCAGGCCGGCGAGGAGATCGCCAAGATGGGCGACCGCGGCGAGTCCACCGGCGTGCACCTGCACTTCGAGGTGTGGAACCCGGCCGGCAAGAAGATCAACCCCCTCCCCTGGCTCAACGAACGCGGCATCACGGTGTAACCAGCCCCGCCGCCAATCCGACGATCACCGCGCTGGAGATCAGCGCGGTGGCCAGTCGGCCGCGGTGGCCGGCCAGGAGGCGGCCGAGCAGTGCGCCGCCGCCGGCCAGCATGAGTTGCCAGCTGGCGGAGGCGGCGAAGGCGGCCAGCACGAAAACGAGACCGCCGGTGGTGGTCGGACCGCCGAGCACAAGCGCGGTGAAGTAGATCAGGGTCATCGGGTTGACCAAGGTGATGCCGAGCAGGACGACGTAGGCCCGCAAGGGATCGGTCAGCTCCCGACCCGACACGTCCTGCGGCCGCCGATAGCCGGTGACGGCCTTGATCGCGCCCCGCAACGCCAGAGCGACGAGCACGGCGGCGGAGACCCAGCGCAGCAGCCCATTGATCGGGTGGATCAAGGGCACCAGCACCGACCCGCCCAACGTGGAAATCAGGGCGTACAGGCCGTCCGCGGTGGCGACGCCCAGAGCGGCAGCGGTGCCGAGGCGTAGGGACGTTCGAGCGGTGAGGGCCATGAGGTAGGTCCCGACAGCGCCGACGGGTATGGCGATGCCATAGCCGGCGACGAGCCCGGCGACCAGGGCGGCGCTCACGGGCGCGGCGGAGTCGACCCTCCCCGGCCACGACGCTGCTGCCGGCCCCGCCCCGCGACAGCGGAGAGGGACAGCAAGGGCATCGTCGAGGTCGTCATGGCCCCCATCATCACCGGCCCCGCAATCGGATTTGACCCTGACGCGACGTGAGGCCGCACAGTAGGGCCATGACCGACGACTACACAGTGGGAGCGGCGGCGGAGTTGGCCGGAGTGTCGGTGCGCACGCTGCATCACTACGACCAGATCGGGCTGGTGCGGCCGAGCCGGCGCAGCGAGGCGGGTTATCGGCTCTACTCCGACGCCGACGTGCAGACGCTGAACCGGGTGGTGTTCTACCGGGAGCTGGGGCTGGAGCTCGGAGAGATCGCGGAGTTGTTGGCGGACAACACCATCACCGATGAGGAACACCTGCGACGACAGCGGGAACTACTGACCGAGCGTGTCTCGCATTTCACGGCGATGGTGGCGGTGATCGGCAGAGAGCTGGCGGCGCGGGCGGCCGGCATCGGCCTGACGCCGAGGCAGCGGCGAGAGGTGTTCGGCCAGGACTTCGTGACGCACGCCGAGGAGGCGGACCGGAAATGGGGCGACAGCAAGGAGTTCGGGCAACGCCAGCAGCGCACGGCCCGCTATACCCAGCAGGACTGGGAAAAGCTCCGCACGGAACTGGCCACCATCAACCAGGGCCTAGCGGAGGCGATGGCCAACGGAATACCGCCGACAGACCCTGAGGCGATGGATCTGGCCGAGCAGCACCGGAAACACACCGACCGCTGGTTCCACGACTGCGACCACGCCACCCATGAAGGGCTGGCCGAGCACTACAAGAACAACGAACGCAGCGGCCAGAACTACGACGACATGGTGCCCGGCCTGTCGCAGTACGTCCACGACGCCATCGTCGCCAACGCCAAAAGATCCACTTAGGACGCTTCGGCCTTGGCGGCGGCAAGTCCTTGCAGCCCTTGGTCGACGGCGTGCCGGTGCCCGATGCGGCGAGCGATGGCGACGGCGTCGGCGAAGGCGGCCACGGACTCCTCCTGGCGACCCATGGCCAGCAGGGTGCCGCCGAGATCCTGGAGCACGGTGTTCTGCGCGTAGAGATCGCCGAGCTGACGGAAGATCGTCAACGCCGAGCGGCAACAGTCGAGCGCGTGCTGGAGCTCGCCGAGCTCCAGGTAGGTCTCGGCCAGCCCACGCAGCAGATCGCCCTCGTGCCAACGACTTCCGGCGATGCGGGCCAGCCCGAGGGCCCGCCGGTAGTGGGCCAGCGCGTCGCCGATCATGCCGCTGCCGCGGTACGCCTCGGCCAGGTTGGACAGGGTGCTCATCTCACGATGCGTGTCCTGCGGCCCGTACTCGACGGACGGCATCTGCCGCAACGCGACAACGGCGTCGGCCTGCCGGCCCAGATGGGCGCTGGCGGCGGCGATGCAGCTCAGCGACAGCGCCTCGCCGATGGGGTCGTCCATGGCGCGGGCGGCGACGGCCGACACCCGGGAAAAGGCGATGAGCTGCTCGAAATCGCGGCGCAGGCGGTGGAACTCCCACACCACGACGCCGAGCCGCCACGCGACGAGGTGCCGACGGGTCTGGCCGGCCATCCGGTCCAGCGCGGCCAGGTTCTCGCTCTCGGTGTCGAACCACTGCAACGCCTGGAGATAGCCGGCGAACGGCAGCGGCGCGCACTCCCGCGGCGGGTCGCCGATGGACATGTCGTTGGCCTGCCCCCGCAACCCGTTGTCGGCGTTGCTGGCGGTGTAGAGGTACCAGTCGGTCAGCCGCTGCAGGGCCAACGACCGGTCCCGCTCGTCCTCGCCCTGCTCGACCTCCTCGGCGGCGTACACGCGCAGCAGGTCGTGCAGCCGGTACCGGTCGCGGTTGACCTCGCCGAGCAGGTGCCGGTCGGTCAGGTCGGTGAGCAGCCGCCGGGTCATCGGCACCGGCATGCCGGTCAGCGCGGCGGCGGCCGGCGTGCTGAACTCGGGGCCGGGGTGCAGTCCGAGCAGCCGGAAAACCCGTGCGGCGTCGGGCTTCAACGCGTGGTACGACCAGGAGAACACGGCCCGCACGGCGGTCGACTCGTCGTCGTCCGGAGCCAGCACGTCCAGCCGGTCCCGCTCGTTGGACAGGTCGCCGGCCAGGTCGGACATCATCAGGTGCGGGTGCGTCGCCGCCCGGTCGCCGGCGATACGCAGCGCCAGCGGCAGGTTGCCGCACAACCGGACCAGGTCCCGCACGGCCCGCGGCTCGGCGTCCACCCGGCCGGCCCCGAGCATGCCGACCATCAGCCGCACGGCGTCCTCGGTGCCGAGCACGTCCAGCGTGATCCGACGGGCGCCGTCCCGGGCCACCAGTCCGGACAGCCGGTTGCGGCTGGTCACGATGACCGCGCAGGACGGCGATCCGGGCAGCAACGGCCGGACCTGGTCGGTGCTGGCGGCGTTGTCCAGCACCACGAGAATGCGCTTTCCGGCCACCAGGCTCCGATACATGCCGGCCTGGTCGTCCAGGTCGGCCGGCACCTGCTGGGCCGGCACGCCGAGGCCGCGCAGCAGATAGCCCAGCGCGTCCACCGGCATCAGCGGCGGCAGCTTCGGGTCGAAGCCGCGCAGGTTGACGTAGAGCTGCCCGTCGGGGAAGCGGTCGGTGATGCGGTGCGCGTAGTGCACGGCCAGCGCGGTCTTGCCGATGCCGCCGGCCCCGTCGATGGCCGAGATCAGCACCGAGTTGGACGTCTCGTCCAGGAACCGGTCCAGCTCGGCGATCTCGGCCGCACGGCCGGTGAAGCCGGGCACGTCGTGCGGCAGCTGCGCCGGCACCGGTCCGGTGGCCGGCTCGGCCGCCACCCGGGCCGGCTGTGGCGCGGCCAGCTCCGGGTCGTTGCGCAGGATCTTGCCGTGCAGCCGGCGCAGCTCCGGGGACGGCTCGATGGCCAACTCCTCGGCCAGCACCCGGCGGGCGTCCTGGTAGGCCTCCAGCGCGTCGGCCTGCCGGCCGCAGCGGTAGAGGGTGATCATGAGCAGCCCCCGCAGCCGCTCCCACAGCGGGTGCTCGCGGACCAGGGCGGGCAACTCGGCGGCCAGGTCGTGGTGCCGGCCGAGGTCCAGCATCAGGCTGGCCCGCTCTTCGATCACCAGCAGCCGCAGCTCGTTGAGCCGCGGCCGCTCCTGCTCAACGTAGGGACAGGACAGGCCGTCGAAGGGGGTGCCACGGAACAGCGCCAGCGCCGCGTCGAGCTCGGCCACGGCCTGCTCGGGGCGGCCGTCGGCGCGCAGCGCACGGGCCCGGTCGCGGTGTCCGTTGAGTGCGCTGACGTCGAGGTCGTCCGGGTCCATCCGCAGCAGGTAGCCGGGACCGGCGTTGACCAGTATGGTGGACGGTGCCCGATGTGTCCGGTTCGGCTCCAGGGCGCGACGCAGGCCGGCGACGTAGGTGTGCACGCTGCCCTCGGCGCTGGCCGGGGCGGCCTCGCCCCACAGCGCCGTGATCAGCTCCGACCGCCCGACCATCCGGTTCGGGCTGAGCGCGAGCAGGCCGAACAGCGCGCGCTGCATCGGCGCGCCCAGCTCGACCTCGCGGTCCCCGACCCAGCCCCGCACCGGGCCCAGCAGGGCGACCCGGAGGACGGAACCAGGGACATCGTTGTCGGACATCCAGCTTCCTCCCCAGCCCGGCCGACGGTGTTGCCCGGCCGGGGTCGTACCCCCGCCGCCATTCTTCCTGGTACACGGACAAGAAGGAACAGACGCAGCACGTCAAGGTGTGATTTGGTCCACATTTGGCGACTGGCAGGTCCACAGCAACGTGCCGTTGCGGCGCACCGTGAGCTGATAGGCGGCCAGCCGCGTGCCGACGGTGTACGCCTCGACCTGGGGCGCCGGCTCGCCGGCGGCGGCCAGCGCCTGCTGGGTCTTCGCGGTCAGCGCGGCCACGTCCACCTGCTCGCCGGCCTGGATCAGGTACACCCGCTTGGGCGCCGGCCACGGCGAGCCGTCGATCGGCATCCGCCAGGCCCGCCAGAGGCCGTGCACGCCGGGGTAGCCGTCGACCGCGCCAACCGCGGCGTCGTCCATCCGGTCGTCCCCGGACCAGCCGCCGTCCACGAACGTGAACGGCAGCGCGGCCGGCCACCGGGCCGGCTCGACACCACGGACTGCGACAGGATCATGACCGCCCGTCACCAATGCGTCGACCAACATTCCGTGATGGACGGCCGTCACCGGAACGTGTAGATGGACAACGGCGAAGGCGACCGCACGGGCCACGTCGGCGCCGCGGCCCTCGGCCAACCAGAACCGGGCGGCGGTCATGAGCTCGTCGGACAGATGGCCGGCGCAGGCGGCGAGCACATCGGCCAGTTCGGGCAATCGCGCCCGTTCGGCGGTGGTTCGGGAGTGCGCGGCGGCGGCATCCTCGACGACCAACAGGCTCCTCCTGCTCGCGCGGGGGACTGCGGCCAGCCTACTGGAGACGATCGCAGGTCAACCAGGAACTTCCCAGGCCACAGGCCCGAGAGTGTGCCCGGACGCGGCGTTCCGGTGCCCGTTCTTACCTTGTCGCGATCACCCGATCGGGTGGACTTCGACAAAACCGCAGGTCAGCACTTTCTCTACGACATGGAGGCGTCGTGAAGATCCTCTGAAGAAGGTCGTTGCACAGTGTGTTCCTGGGGGTACACAGCGGAGGAGGACACACCATGGACAGAGTGTGGGTAGCCGTCCACGCGGGCGATCCGATCACCCTGGCCGGGGCGATCAGCTGCCTGCGGGCGCGGGCCGAGCTCCAGGTGGTGCCGGAGCGCAGACTGTCCGAGGCTCAGGTGTTCGTGGTGTGCGCCGACGCGGTCAACGCCGATGTGATGGGGTTGCTGCGGCGGACCGCCGAGTCCACGCCGGTGAAGATCGTGCTCGTCACCGACCGGTTCCACGACGCCGATCTGTTGGCGGCCGTGGAGTGCGGCGTCGTCGCGGTGCTGCCGAAGGCCGCGGCCAGCGGCGAGCGCCTGGTGCACGCCGTGCTGGCGGCCAAGCGGGGCATGGGGGACATGCCGCCCACGCTGCTCGGCTCGCTGCTCGCGCAGGTGGAGCGCCTGCACAAGGAGGTGCTGCGGCCCAACGGCCTCACCGCCTCCGGGCTCGCCCCGCGGGAGATCGACGTGCTGCGACTGATGGCCGAGGGCTGGGACACCGCCCAGATCGCCACCAAGCTCTCCTACTCGGAGCGCACCGTGAAGAACGTGGTCTACGCGGTGATGAACCGCCTCGGGCTGCGCAATCGCCCGCACGCGGTGGCGTACGCCATGCGGTCGGGTGTGATCTGAAGGGGCAAGACGCTTGAATCTTGACCGTGCCGGCCACCTCCAAATACGGTGGCCGGCACAAGTACATTCTCGCTGTTCAACACCGTGCGGGAGAGTCCTGTCGATCTCGGGCAGGCGCCGAAGGAGCAAATCCTCCCCGGAATCTCTCAGGCACCCCTACCGCTCGGGACAGGCGACTCTGAAAAGCAGGCGTGCCCATCGCGCCTCGCCCAAGGGGAAAGCCGGCTTGCCGGTGAAACTCTCAGGCATATGACAGAGGGGGAGGCTCACTCCACCACACGAGGGGTCTCCTGATGGGCACCGACATCCGCCGCACGCCGCTGCACGACGTGCACGAGCGCCTCGGCGCCAAGTTCACCGACTTCGCCGGCTGGCAGATGCCGCTGCGCTACACCGGTGACGTGGCCGAGCACACGGCCGTGCGCACCGGCGCCGGCCTCTTCGACCTGACCCACATGGGCGAGATCCTGCTGTCCGGCCCGCAGGCCGGCCAGGCCCTGGACTACGCCCTGGTCGGCAACGCCTCCGCGATCGGCGTCGGCCGCGCCCGCTACACCATGATCTGCGACGACAGCGGCGGCATCCTGGACGACCTGATCGTCTACCGCACCGGCGAGCAGGACTACCTGGTCGTCGCCAACGCCAGCAACGCCGCCCTGGTGGCCGGCGAGCTGATCGACCGGGCCGAGGACTTCGAGACCGAGGTGCGCGACGCCTCCACCGAGTACGCGCTGATCGCCCTGCAGGGCCCCCGCTCGGTGGCGCTGCTGGCCCCGCTCACGCCGACCGACCTGTCGACCGTGAAGTACTACGCCTCCTACCCCACGACCGTGGCCGGCCGGCCGGCGCTGCTGGCCCGTACGGGCTACACCGGCGAGGACGGCTTCGAGCTGTTCGTGGCCCCGGACGACGCCGAGGCGGTGTGGGCCGCGGTCGCCGGCGCCGGCGAGGTCCTCCCGTGTGGACTGTCGTGCCGCGACACGCTGCGCCTGGAGGCCGGCATGCCGCTCTACGGCAACGAGCTGACCACCGACCTGACGCCGTACGCGGCGGGCCTCGGCCGCGTGGTGAAGCTGGACAAGCCGTCCGACTTCGTCGGCCGGGCCGCGCTCCAGAAGGCGTCGGCCGAGACACCGGCCCGCAAGCTGGTCGGCCTGGTCACCGAGAGCCGGCGCGCGCCGAGGCACGGGTACCCGGTGGTGGATCCGGCCGACGGTGCGAGGATCGGCGAGATCACCAGCGGCGCGCCGTCGCCGACGCTGGGCCACGCGATCGCCATGGCCTACGTCGACGCCGACCGCGCCGTGCCCGGTTCCGCGCTCGCCGTCGACATCCGGGGCACGATCACCCCGGTCGACGTCGTCGAGCTGCCCTTCTACCGTCGTTCATCCTGAAAGGCTTCGACATGAGCACCATCCCCGACCACCTTCGGTACAGCGCGGAGCACGAGTGGGTGGCGGTCTCCGACGGCGTCGCCCGCATCGGCATCACCGAGTACGCCGCCGAGCAGCTGGGCGACATCGTGTACGCGGAGCTGCCCAGCGAGGGCGACAACGTGATCGCGGGCGAGCCGTGCGGCGAGCTCGAGTCCACCAAGTCGGTCAGCGACCTGTTCGCGCCGGTCAGCGGCGAGGTGGTGGCGGTCAACGGCGAGATCGCCCAGCAGCCCGAGCTGATCAACGGCGACCCGTTCGGCGAGGGCTGGCTGTTCTCGGTGCGGGTCGACGGCGACCCGGACGGGCTGCTGGACGCCGACGAGTACGCCGCCCTGATCAAGGAGGGCGAGTGACGCCGGTCGAGCTGACGGCGTCCCTGCACGAGCTGGACCCGGAGGTCGCGGCCGCGGTCGACGCGGAGCTGGGTCGGCAGCGCACCACGCTGGAGATGATCGCCTCCGAGAACTTCGCGCCGCTGGCGGTGCTGGAGGCGCAGGGCTCGGTGCTGACCAACAAGTACGCCGAGGGCTACCCGGGCCGGCGCTACTACGGCGGCTGCGAGCACGTGGACGTGATCGAGCAGCTGGCGATCGACCGCGTGAAGGCGCTGTTCGGGGCCGAGCACGCCAATGTGCAGCCGCACTCGGGCGCGCAGGCCAACGCGGCGGCCATGATGGCGCTGCTGACGCCGGGCGACACCATTCTCGGTCTGGACCTGGCCCACGGCGGCCACCTGACGCACGGCATGCGGCTGAACTTCTCCGGCAAGCTGTACAACGTCGTGGCCTATCACGTCAGCGAGTCCGACTACCACGTGGACATGGCCGAGGTTGAACGGCTGGCCCAGGAGCACCGGCCGAAGCTGATCATCGCCGGCTGGTCGGCCTACCCGCGGCAGCTGGACTTCGCCGAGTTCCGGCGGATCGCCGACTCGGTTGGCGCATACCTGATGGTCGACATGGCCCACTTCGCCGGGCTGGTGGCCGCCGGGCTGCACCCGAGTCCGGTGCCGCACGCGCACGTGGTCACCACGACCACGCACAAGACGCTGGGCGGTCCCCGCGGCGGCGTGATCTTCTGCGAGCAGGCACTGGCCAAGAAAATCAACTCGGCGGTGTTTCCCGGACAGCAGGGCGGCCCGCTCGAGCACGTGATCGCCGCGAAAGCGGTCGCGTTCAAGGTGGCGGCTTCGGAGTCGTTCCGGGAGCGACAGCTGCGCACGCTGACCGGCGCGCGCATCCTGGCCGAGCGGCTGCTCGGCGACGACGTGGTGGCGGCCGGCGCCACCGTGCTCACCGGCGGCACGCAGGTGCACCTGGTTCTTGTCGACCTGCGCAAGTCCGAACTGGACGGGCAGCAGGCCGAGGACCGCTTGCACGACATCGGGATCACGGTCAACCGCAACGCGGTGCCGTTCGACCCGCGGCCGCCGATGGTGACGTCGGGACTGCGGATCGGCACGCCCGCGCTGGCCGCGCGCGGCTTCGACGACGAGGCCTTCCGCGAGGTGGCCGACATCGTCGCGCGGGCCCTCGTGCCGGACTTCGACGCGGCCGCGCTGCGAGCTCGGGTGGTGGCGTTGACCGAGCGCTTCCCGTTGTACCCCACCATCCCCGCCTGATTGGCTCAGAGTTTCCTTTGAAGGGGGCTTTTCTCCACAGCGTGGAGAAAAGCCCCCTCCTGGTTTTCGCTGGTGCGAATGTCTTTCACCTTTTCCTGATCTGCCAACGGTTCTGGTTGTGGTGATTCCGTTGTGGCTACGATCGAACCGTTCCCCCTGGTGGATCCGTGTGATACGACGGGCGGGAGCACCAGCTCGTCGAGGGGGGAATCAGCGCCCCGTTCGTCGCGTTGACCGGCACGGAACTGGCAGTGCGGGGCAGCCGACCCCACACTGGAGACGCGAACAGGAGGCGAGATGCCCGTCCCCGAGACCGATCCGGTCCCGACCATCAGGGTCGAGGTGCTGGGTCCGGTGCGCGCCTGGCGCGGGGACGTGGAGATCGAGCTCGGCGCGCCCCGGCAGAGAGCGGTGCTCGCGGTGCTGGCCAGCAACGCCGGCCGGGCCGTGTCCCGCACGGAGCTGATCGACTCGGTCTGGGGCGAGCACCCGCCGGCCAGCGCCGAGGGCAGCGTGCACACCTACATCGCCGGCCTGCGCCGCGCGCTGGAGCCGGACCGCACCAACCGCGCGCCGTCCCAGGTGCTGGCCAGCGCCGGCTCGGGCTACCTGCTGCGGCTGCCCGAGGCCCAGGTCGACCTGACGGCGTTCGAATCGCACCTGGCGGCCATGCGGCAGGCCGGCGACGACACGAAAACCTCCCTGCGTCACGTGGAAAGCGCCATCGCGCTGTGGCGCGGCGCGCCGCTGTCCGGCATTCCCGGCCCGTTCTCGGAGCTGGAGCGGACCCGGCTGGCCGAGTTGTACCTGACCGCCGTCGAGCATCGAGCCGGGCTCATGTTGCGCACCGGCCGAGCAACCGACGTGGTGGCCGAGCTGTCCCGGGTCGTGCACGAGCATCCGTTGCGGGAGAAGCTGCGCGGGTTGCTGATGAGCGGGCTCTACCGCTGCGGGCGGCAGGCCGAGGCGCTCGAGGTCTACGCCGAGACGCGGCGCACGCTGGCCAGCGAGCTCGGTGTGCAGCCCGGGCCGGAGCTGCGCCGGCTGCACGCGCGGATCCTGGCCAACGACCCCGATCTGGCCGACCGCACGCCGCGACCGGCGGCCGCCGCGCCCGCGCCGCCCGGGCGGATCGTGCCGGCCCAGTTGCCGCACGACATCAACACCTTCACCGGCCGGGAGACCGAACTGGCGCTGCTGCGCCGGCATCTGGACACCACCGAGCGCGGCGTGCTGATCGCGGCCATCGACGGCATCGCCGGCATCGGCAAGACCGCGCTGGCCGTCCACTTCGCCCACACCATCGCCGATCGCTTCGCCGACGGCCAGCTGTACGTGAACCTGCGCGGCTTCGACCCGAGCCAGCCGCCGCTGTCCACGGTGGACGCGTTGGGCCAGCTGCTGCGCGGCCTCGGCGTGGAGGCGCACCAGGTGCCGTCCGCGGCCGAGGAACAGGCCAGCATGTACCGCAGCCTGGTGGCGGGTAAGCGCATTCTCGTCGTGCTGGACAATGCGGCCAGCACGGATCAACTGCGCTCGCTGCTGCCCGGCTCGCACACCTGCATGGTATTGGTGACCAGCCGCAACCGGCTCGGCGGCCTGGTCGCCCGGGACGGGGCGTACCGCATCACGCTGGATGTGCTGTCGGCCGGCGAGTCCCGGGAACTGCTGGTGCGCAGCGTCGGCGAGGAGCGGCTGACCGGCTGCCCGGACGCGCTGGCCACCCTGACCGGCCACTGCGGGCACCTGCCGCTGGCGCTGCGGATCATCGCCGCCAACCTGGCCGCCCGGCCGCACCTGACCGTGAACGATCTGGCCGAGGCCCTGAGCCATGAGCAGGACCGGCTGGACGTGCTGGCCTCCCCCGACGACGAGACCACCGCCGTGCGGGCCGTCTTCTCGTGGTCGTATCACGCGTTGAAACCCGAGGCGGCCCGCACGTTCCGGCTGCTGGGCCTGCATCCCGGGCCGGAGATCGGCACCGCGGCGGTGGCCGCGCTGGCCGACGCGCCGCTGGTCGCCACCCGGCGGATGCTGGACGGGCTGAGCAGTTGCCACCTCGTGGAGTCGATCGGCCGCGACCGCTACCGGCTGCACGACCTGCTTCGCGTGTACGCCGCCGAGCGGGCGGTCACCGAGGAGCCGGCCGCGGCGCGGGCAGCCGCCATCGGACGGCTGATGTCCTGGTACCTGCACACCTCGGCCGCGGCCGACCGGATGCTGATGCCGCAGAACCGGCCGATCCCGCTGGAGCCGGTGCTGGAGCACTGCGAGCCGCTGGAATTCGAGACCTACCACCACGCCCTGGCCTGGCTGGAGCAGGAACGGGTCAACCTGGTCGCGGCCTGCCTGGCCGCCGGGCAGCTCGGTGATCACGAGACCGGCTGGAAGCTGCCGACCGCGCTGGTCTACTTCCTGGAGCTGCGCTCGTACTGGGAGGACTGGATCGCCACCCAGCAGGTCGCGGTGGACGCCGCGCGGGCGCTGGACGTGGCCGAGATCGAGGCACTGGCCCTTCGTAGCCTGGGCAACGCCTATTGGCGGCGCAACCGGTACGACGACGCGCTCGGCTGCTTCCAGGAGGGGCTGCGCATCACCCAGCGGCTCGGCGACCAGCAGGGCACCGCCACGCTGCTCTACGACATCGGCGCCGCCTCCCGGCTCGGCGACGAGTCGCTGCGGCACCTGCGCGAGGCGTTCCGGATCTTCAGCCAGCTCGGCGACCGGCGCTATGAGGGCATGACCCTGGTCAAGCTGGCCCGCACGCACCGCAACCGCGGCGAGGTCGAGCAGGCGTTGGAACACCTGCGGCAGTCACTGGAGATCGTGCACGAGCTCGGCGACCGGCGCTGCGAGGCGTTCGGCCGGCTTGAATTGGCCCGCATCCATTTCGATCTGGCCAACCACACCGAGACCCTCCGCAACGCCCGTTGGGCGTGCAGCGTTTTCCGGGAGCTCGGCGACCGGCACGGCGAGGCCTGTGCACTCCAGGTCTGCGGCACCGCGTTGCAGGCCGCCGGCGACCTCGCCCCCGCCCGCGAGACCTACCTGGCCGCCGCCGCCATCTTCGCCCAACTCGGCGATCCACGAGCCGACGAGATCGCCGCCTTGCTAGCCGCCTGACCCGCCACCGCCCGACATCAACGCGCCGCCGGGCCGACGGCACCCAGATGCTGGAGATCGTGCACACACAACACGACCCGGCAGCAAGCTTCGCCAGCACAGACCAAGATCCCGACACCGCAGCTGGCACGTCCCCACAACCAGTATTTCGGCTTCCCCACACCCATCACCACCTCAGCCAGGCGAATTACCGTGCACGACAACAACAGGATCATGAAGTCCACCATGCCGGCCGAGCGTGGACTCAGATCACCTTCGCCTAACCCCAGACCCGGCTCGGCCGCGCCGGTGCTTCGCCCGGTAGCCGGATTTTTCGAGGGCCGCCACCAGACGTGCCCCACCCCCGAACCACGCGGCCCTCGAAAAATCCGGCAAGGGCGAGGCACCGGCCCCAGAGGGGCCGAGCCCGCCCTGCCGGAGGCAGGGCCATTCAGCACTGAACCGGGGGGTTGCGCGGTGCGTCGTGGTGGTCGGGCGGTGGTAATCCACCGCCGGTACGACGGCCGGGTGGTGCGACTCCTCCACGCCCCCCACCGTGCTGCCCGGCCCTCGTACCGCCTCGGCGGAAGGACGCACCCGATGACTGTGCTCGACTGGTCGGTACCCGTGTTGACCGTGGGAGATCCGGTCGAGGCGATCGGGATGCGGGCCGGGTTGGGCGCGGAGGTCAACTCGATGCTGTCGATGGCGATGCTGTCCGGGCCGGTGGTGGCCTACGCGGGCACTCCGGAGCGCTGGATCTTCCTGACCGGGCCGGCCACGTCCACCTCGAACTCGGTGCTGGCCGACCTGGTCCGGCTCGGTGTCGGCCTGTTCCCGATGGGCTCGCTGATCGCCTTGCCGTGCGCGGAGAACGCCGGCACCGCGCGCTGGATCGACCGTCCGGTGCCGAACAAGCCGCTGCCGCCGTGGCAGGCGGTGGTGGCGGCGGTGCGCCGCACCTCGTCGGTCAGCTCCGGCTGGCAGTGACACCCGCACTGGCCGAGTACGAGCGGACGATGGGCGACAACGCTGCGGAAGGCCGGGCCGGCGCCACCCAGGCGTTCCAGAACTTCGCCAAGCTACGCGCCGGAGCCTAACGGCCACTCCAGCGACCCGACGCCGGGATAGTCCACTGTGGACATGCTCTCCCGGTCGGCCACCGCTCGCTCCAGCCGGCCGAGCGACTGCTCGGCCACGTCGTCCTCGACCAGCAGCAGCCGGGTCTTGCTGGCATAGACCACGCGAAACCTGGTGTCCGGCAAGAAGACCACCCGGTCGACGGCCGAGCCGATGCCGTCGACCTTGCGCCCGTTGACCGACCACACCACGTACTCCACCGGGCCGGGCAGCTCGGCGTCCAGTTTGGACGCGGTGTTGAGGAACGCCTTCTCGGTGAAGACGTCCCCGATGTCCAGGGTGTCCTTGCCGTAGCACAGCACCGCGCCCTCGAACGGGGGCATCCGCCGCAGCCCGGAGACCACGCAGCGGATCAGCGGCATCAGCGGCCCCGGCTCGCCGGAGCGCAGCGCCGAGTTGATCATCTGCTCGCTGGTGTGCAGGTACATGTACGCCGCGACGAGGTCGGTGACCACCGCCTCCAGCGTGGCGTCCGCGGGGGTGCGCAGGCCCGGCTGCTTCGCGATCAGGCGCAGCACCGCGGCCGCGTGTCCCTCGTAGTTCTCGCCCAGCGTGTGCCGCACCCAGTCCCGCTCGGCCTGGGTGCTGCGCAGGTTCCAGATCGGCTCGGGTTCCGGCTCCGGCTCCGGCTCGGCCACCGGCTCGGGCGCGCCCAGGTCCACCGCCGGATCGACCTCGTCGAACGGCTCGCCGGAAGCGGTGCGCACAGTGTCGAAGTGCTCCTCGATGACGGCGGTGATCTCCACCTCCGTCTCGGGTTCCTCCCGAGGCGTCGCCAGCGCCACCAGATGCTGCGGCACGATCGCCGTCGGCCCGTCGTCGGAGTGCTTGCCGTGTTCCGCGTCGTCGTCGTCGAACTCGAGCTCGTCATCGGACACCGGCGCCAGCTCGACGTCGGTGTCCTCGACCGTCGGCGGCACGGTCTTGGCCGAGGCCACCACGGCCAGCGGCCGCGGCGTGGGCGCCGGCGCGGCCGGCTTGTCCTCCACCAGCTGCGAGGCGTCGCTGAAGACGAACCGGACCGCCCGCTGGGTGTCCGGGTCCAGCCGCGAGTACAGGTCCGTCGCGGCGGCGAACAGCTCCGGCGACGTGGGCATGCCCGGCACGCCGACCGTGATCCGTGCCCACAGCGGGTCCATCGGCAGCGTGCGGACGGGGCTGTTGGCCGGCGGCTCGGCCGGGTCGCGAATCCACAGGCCGCTGTCGACCAGCTCCACCACCGCGCCCTCGGCCAGCTCGTAGACGCCGGGGCGCAGCGCCACCAGGCCACCGACCGGGGCCCGGTGGGCGATCACGCTGGGCGGCATGGCATTGGGCGTGGTCCGCGGCCAGTAGCCCAGCTCCGTGGTGAACGGCCGCCAGGACGGCTGTCCCTGCGCGTCGTAGGCGACGACGTCGATGCCGTCCGCGCCGAGCACCGGCAGTCCCGAGTAGACGGCGATCCGCTCGCCGACCAGATCGGCGATGATCTGCCCGATCGGCTCGTTGGAGTAGGCGGTGCCCATCGGCGCGACCCCGTACGGCGCGATGCGCACCTTGGTCCGCGCCGGCATCGGCAGCGCCGTCAGCAGCGCTCGGATCTCCTCCGGCGGCACCGGGCGCTCCTCCGGCCCGCCGAGCACGATCGTCAGCACCTCGGGCCGGCACGGCAGCGCGAACACCGGCCGGGCGTGCTCCCGGCTCGGCCCCTCGGTCACCGACGGCATGGCGTGCATCCACAGCCCGGCCGGGATCGGCTCGGCCACGCCCATCCGGCCCGAGGCCCACGGCTTGCCCGGCGTCATCGGCTCCCACTCCGGGGTCGGGAACCGGCTGCCCATCGGGTCCGGCGGGTGGCCGGGACGGAAGCGGTACCAGCAGCCGGCGCCGTGCGAGTCGATGACAAACGCGGAACCGCCGGGCACCGGCAGCAGCACGCCGTCCGGCGCGACGACCTCGACCTTCAGCTGGTCGGACAGCCACTGCGCGGGCGAGCCCAGGTCCCCGCTGCCGGCCCGGGACACGGCCAGCCGGATCGGCCCGCGCTTGCGCAGCGCGGCGACCAGCGCGGTCCACACCTCGGGTCCGGAGTCGGGCGGGAAGTCGGCCACCACGACCGTGCGATCGGGGTCCCCGGGCAGGGCGTTGGCCAGCACCCGGGCCGCCTTGCTCGCGCCGTTCGGGGAGCACACGACGAGCGCGGACCCCACCTGACGGCAGTCGAACTCGATGACCTCGCCCCCCGCATCGGGCCCGTCGCTGATCGGCACACCGTCACACTGCCGCATCCGAGGGAATCTGGCACCCCATTGGGTGGCTTGCGGTACGTCACTTCCTGTTCAGGAGGGCAGAAATGGCCGCGGCCTGTGGCGAGTTCAACTCCGTGAGGAGGGTCTGGGCGCTGTGCAGGTGCTCGTCGCCGAGCTCGTGTTTGCCCAGCCCGTGCAGCGCCTTGCCCAATTCGGCCACGGCCATCGCGTGCATGTGGGCGTCGCCGATGGCCTGGCCGAGCTCCCGGGCCCGCGACGCCGCGGCCGCGGCCTGCTCGGCCCGACCGTCAGCCAGATAGCCCCTGGACAACATGACCAGGTTGTGGCCTTCGCCGAAGGTCTGCTCGATGCCCAGGCACACCGCCAGCGACTCCTCCAGCGGGTCGATCGACTCCACCAGCCGGCGAAAACGCTGGTAGACCAGGCCCATCATGAACAGCGTGCGGGCCAGCCCGGTTTCGTTGCCCAGTTGCTCGTGCAGCTCACGGCTTTTCTCGCACGCGGTCATGGCCCGCTCGAAGTCGCCGAGCTCGGACTGGGTCCGGCCGATGGTGCCCAGCACGTACGCCTCGCGCACCACGTCGCCGGCGTCGTGCGCGACCGCGAGGGCCTGCTCGAGGTGGGCCAGCGACTGCTCGCCGTCGCCCAGCCGGAACTCCACGCTGCCCAGCAGGTCCATGGCGGTGGCCAGAGCCACCGCGTCGCCGACCTTCTCGGCGGCGGCGATGGACCGGCTCAGCTGCTCCTGGGCCGCCGGCAGCTCGAACCGCCGCAGGTGCGCCTCGCCGACCTTGCGCCGGCCCCAGGCCTCCACCCGCAGGTCGCCGGTGCGCTCCGCGTCCCGCACGGCCAGCTCGCCGATCTGCCCGATCTCGCCGAAGTGCGTGCCGTTGGCCAGGTACAGCTCGAGGAACGTGATCAGGTCGACGACGTAGTCCGACGGCAGGTCGGGGTCGGTGAGGAACTGCCGCGCCGAGGCCAGCAGCGCCGGCTGCTGGTCCTCGAACCAGGTGAAGGCCGACTTCAGGTCGGGCAGCTCCACGCCGTCGGCGAAGGGCCGCGCGCAGAAGCGCTGCTTGGTCCACGCCGGGGCCTGGATCAGCCAGCCGGCCGTTGCCGCGGTGCCCAGGTAGTGGTCGCCGAGCCGGACCATGGCGTCGATCCGGTCCTGCTTGCTGTCGGTCTGCGTGGCGCGCTGACGTGCGAAAAGACGCAGCAGGTCGTGATAGGCGTAGTGATCGGGCGCGGGACTGGCGACCATGTTCAGGTCGACCAGCCGCTCCACCACCGGCTCCGCGCTCGGCTCCGGCTCCCCGACCAGCGCGGCCGCCGCCGGCAGCGACAGGCCAGGCCCGTCGGGCAACGACATCAGCCGGAAGGTGCGGGCGGACGGGGCGTCGAGCTGCCCGTAGCCCAGGTGAAAGGTGGCCTCGACCTCGAGGCTCCCCACCCGTAACTCCGACAGCCTGCCCCTTTCTCGTGCGAGCTTGTCGGCCATCGAGCGGACCGTCCACTGCGGCCGGTCGACCAGCTTGGCCGCGGTGATGCGCAACGCCAGCGGCAGCCGCCCGCAGGCGTCGACGACCTCGGCCACGGCGTCCGGCTCCTGGCCGGACCGCTCCGCGCCGATGGTGCGGCTGAACAGGGTCAGGGCCTCTTCACGGGACATGCCCTCCAGCTCGGCCTGCTCGTCCCACTGCATCTCGGGCAGCCGGCGGCGGCTGGTGACCAGCACGCCGCAGGACGCGGAGCCGGGCAACAGGTGCTGGATCTGGGCCGCGTCGGCGGCGTCGTCCAACACGACCAGGACCCGTCGCTGCGCGAGGACCGAACGGTACATCGCGGCCCGCTCGTCCAGGTCGGCCGGCGTGGAGTTCGGGGAGACGCCGAAGGCCCGCAGGAAGGCGCTGAGCACGTTGAGCGGGTCGGCAGCGTCGGGGCCGGCGCCGCGCAGGTTCACGTACAGCTGGCCGTCGGGGTAGTGCTGGCGCACCTGGTGCGCGGCGTGCACGGCCAGCGCCGTCTTGCCCACGCCGCCGATGCCGGCGACCAGGGCCCGTGGCGGCGCGGTTCGGTGCGTACGGGGCGTCAGCATCGCTGTAAGGCGCTTCACGAGCGCGGTGCGGCCCGTGAAGTCGGCGACGTCGGCCGGGAGCTGTGCGGGCGAGACCGGAGCCGGGAGCGGTTCGTCCATGAAGGGGACGACCGGCCGCCGGCGCGGCTGGGCCGGCGGCGGCTGCTGGGCTTGCGGCTCGTCCACGGCCAGCAGCCGATGGTGCAGTTCCCGCAGCTCGGAGCCGGGTTCGATGCCCAACTCGTCCACCATCACGCGGCGGGTGTCGGTGTAGACCTGCAGCGCGTCCGCCCGGCGGCCACTGCGCGACAGGGCCTTCATGTGCAGCGCCCGCAAACGTTCGCGGACGGGATAGGCCGAGGTCAGCGCGGTCAGCTCGGTGACGGCCGCGGTGTGCCGGCCGAGCGCGACCATCAGCTCGAGGCGCTCCTCCTGAACGCCGAGCACGATCTCGCTCAGCCGGGCTCGTTCGATCACCGCGCCCGGGCCCGGGATGGACGACAGCGGCTCGCCCCGCCACATCCCCAGCGCCTTGGCGTACCACTCCACGGCGTCGCGGGCGTTGCCCTCTTCCCGCTGCCGCCTCGCCAGCTCCAACGTCTGCTCGAACTCGCTCAGGTCGTAGCTCGCGCCGCCGACGGCCAGCGAGTAGCCGTTGCCGACCGAGCGCAGCACGCTGGCCTGGCCGCGGCGGGGCCGCTCCGGCTCGAGCACACTCCTGAGCATCGACACGTGCGTCTGCACGACCCCATGCACGCTCGCCGGCGCCGACTCGCCCCAGACGGCGTCGACCAGCTCCGTGGCCGTCACGACCTGGTCCGCCCGCAGCAGCAGGGTCGCGAGAATGGCCTTGCGCTGCGGCGGACCCAGGGCCAGCTCACGATCGCCACGCCACACCCGGACCGGGCCGAGCAGGGTGAACCGCAGGGGCTCGCTCGTGGTCGAGGTACTCGGCACGCAGCGATTGTGGCCGCCTGACACCCCCATGGCCAAACATCGTGATCAGGTGACCACCGATCGGCCCAAAGGCGGCGCCTAGATAACGCCTGCTCGCAGCGCGTACGCGACCGCGTGCGGACGGTTGCGCAGCCCCAGCCGGCTCATCACCGCATACACGACATTCTTCACAGTTCGCTCCGAGTAGGACAGCTTCTCCGCGATCTCCGCGGTGTCCCAGCCCTCGGCCATCAGCCGCAGCACGTCCACCTCGCGCGGGGCCAGTCCTGACGTGGTCAGGCCGCGCGGGCCCAACACGTCCCGCTGCAACCGCTCCACCTGGGACAGCAGCTCGCCCAGCAGGTCGGGCGGCAGGTCGCCGCGGCCCCTCGCCGCGGCGACCACCGCACCGGCCAGGCGGTCGCCGGTCGCGTCCGCCCTGGGCAGCACGCTCACCACCCGGCACTCCACAGCGGCGAGCAGGTCGGCCTGGCGCAGCTCGTTGGTCACCAGCACGCAGCGCGCCGCCGAGTTCTCGGTGAACCGGCGCAGCGCCGACATCACGTCCGAGGTCACCACGTCGGCACACACCACGAGCACGGCCGCCTCGCCGAACTGGCGCTCCCCCACCAGCTGGAATTCCGGACGTGCGCGCAGGTGGCTGGCCACTCCCGCCAGGGTGATCGGGTCTCCCGCGTGAACCCCTACCCGAACTCGCTCCACCTTTGCTCCTCCTATGGGATGACCCCCGTGATCCCTCCTGTCGCTGAGTGTGTCGGGCCCCACTTCTCGAACTCTTCACGGTGACTCCATGCCGTGAAGTGCTGCCCGATGCCCCCTTGTCAGGGGGCCATTCAGCGTGTACCGGCAGGACGGGCACATACGTCGAAGTCCGACAGAAACATCCCAATATATGAACCGGCGTTACACGGGCCGCGGTGGCGAAAATCCCGGACAGCCGCCGGTCAGGGGCCCTGACCAGGTGGCGTAACGTCCGGGAAACACAGCCGAAATCCGCCGGAAATGGCTGCTCCGGACCGTTCGGCGTCATGAACCCGCAACCGCGACGGCCCCGGGCGGACCGGGCGAGGCAGATCGCCGACGCGCTGCGCCGACAGGTGCTCGACGGCGACTTCACCGACGGCGTGCTGCCCGACGAGCGACTTCTCGGCCGCGAGTTCGGCGCCACCCGCAACGCCGTGCGGGAGGCGCTGGAGCTGCTGCGGGCCGACGGGCTCATCGAGCGGTCGCCGGGCATCGGCACGGTGGTCGTGGCGCGGAAGTACCCGCACGGGCTGAACCGGCTGATGGGGTTGGCCGAGACGCTGCACGAGCACGGCGTGGTCAGCAACGAGGTGCGGACCTCGGGCGTCGTGTCGGCGTCCGGCGTGCTGGCCGAGCGCTTGGGCCTCGAGGTCGGCGCGCCGGTCGTGTGCATCGAGCGGCTGCGACGTCTCGGCGGCTTGCCGCTGTCGCTGGACCTGACCTATCTGCCGGCCGACGTCGGCGAGCCGCTGCTGGCCGAGGACCTCGTCAACAACGACGTCTTCACGCTGCTGGAGCGGCTCTGCGGGCAGCCGCTCGGGCGGGCCGAGGTCGGCATGGAGGCGGTCAACGCCGACCCGCACGTGGCCGCCGTGTTGGACCTGCCGCGCGGCGGGGCGCTGCTGCTCGTGGAGCGGCTGACCCGCCTGGCCGACGGGCGTCCGGTCGACCTCGAGTTCATCCGGTTCCGCGGGGACCGGCTCACCATGCGCGCCGTTCTGGATCGATAGATAGAAGGGCTTTCCGATGGCTTTGGTGCCCAACCGGGCCGACGTCCCGGTCGTGATCGATGAGTCACTGTGCGTAAAAGGATGTCGACTCTGCGTGGATGTCTGCCCGCTGGACTCCCTCGCGATCAATCCGGAGACCGACGTGGCCTACATGCACGTGGACGAGTGCTGGTACTGCGGGCCGTGCGCCGCGCGCTGCCCCACCGGCGCGGTCACCGTCAACATGCCGTTCCTGATCCGATGAGACGCGCCTGGCCGGCGCTGCTGCTGGCTTTCCTGACCGGGTGTTCGGTGGCGTCGGGGGCGACGTCGTCCGTGGTCACCGTGGTCGTCGGCTACCAGTCCAAGACCATCAACACCGTCACCGCCGGGACCCTGCTGCGGGCCCAGGGATATCTGGAGCAGCGGCTTTCGTTGTTGGGCAAGCGAACCGGCAAGACGTATCGGGTCGAGTGGCAGGACTACTCCACCGGCGCGCCGATCACCGCGCAGATGGTCGCCGGGAAGATCGACATCGGCTCGATGGGCGACTTCCCGCTGCTGATCAACGCCTCCCGCACGCAGGAGTTCGGCGACGGCCGCACCTCGTTGATCTCCGCAACTGGCTACAACCTGCGCGGGGCGTTGAACATGGTCGTCGTGCCGCCGTCGTCGCCGGCGCATTCGCTCGGCGATCTGCGGGGCAAGCGGATCTCGTCCAGCATCGGGTCGGCCGGCAACGGCACGACGGTGCGGGCTCTTTCGGGCCTGGGCGTCGATCCCGACACCGACGTGCAGATGGTCAACCAGGATCCGGCCGTCGGGGCGTCGGCGCTGCGGGCCGGGGCGGTGGACGCGCTGGGACAGTTCGTGGCATGGCCGGGGCAGCTGGTGTTCGCCGGCCAGGCGCGGCTGCTGTACGACGGCGCGTCCTTGAATCTGCCCACCTGGCACGGGGTTGTCGTTCGTCAGAAGTACGCGGCGGCCAATGGCGATGTGGTGCAGGCGTTTCTCCAGGCCCAGCTGGACGCCACGGCGTATCTGAACGCGCATCCCATGGAAGCGGCCCTGAAGGTCGCTTCCGCCACCGGGTTGGCGCCGGAGGTCGTTTACCTCTACAACGGGCCGAACGGCCTCGTGACCTTCGACCCGACGCTGCGGTCGGACCTGATCTCGGCTCTGCAGAAGGACATTCCGTTCCTGCGCTCGATCGGCGGCATCAAGGGGCTGGATCTTTCCTCCTTCGTGGACGGTTCGCGGCTTGCTTCGCTGGCCGTGCCTTCGGTGCAGCGCCCGGTGAACGCCGGCGAGGTGTGGTTCGCCGGTGACGCCGCCACCGTCACGGCTTCGTCGCCGGCTGCGTTGCTGCGGTTGATCCGTGACAGCTCCAAGAAGGTGCGCGCCGCCTACGTGGACGATGCCGCCACCGGCACCCGCTGGTTCGCCGACAAGTCTTTTTGGGTCTACGACAACGGATTGCACCCGTTCGATGTCGAGACCGAAGCGCGGTCCTACGTCCTGGCCCATCCCGGTTCCCGAATCGTCGACTTTCCCACCGCAGTGAGGCTGGCATGAGAAAACACCTGCTGCGCGGCGGTTCCCTGGTCGCCGCCCTGCTGTTATGGCAACTGCTGACGAGTCTGCGCGTGGACTTCTGGCTGCACTTCGACCGGCTGCCGACGGTCGTGGACGTGGCTCGGGACCTCGGCTACCAGCTGCGGACCCCGTTGTACTACCGGGATCTGGGCGACAGCCTCGGCCGGATCCTGATGGGTTTCGCGCTGGCGGCGCTGGCCGGCGTGGCGATCGGCGTGGCCGTCGGGCGGTCCGCGCTGACCGGCGACATCGTCTCGCCGCCGCTGGAGGTGCTGCGGCCGATCCCGGCCATCGCGATGGTGCCGATCGCCATCCTGCTGTTTCCCAGCAACGAGCAGGGGATCGTGTTCATCACCTTCCTGGCCGCGTTCTTCCCGATCATGGTGTCCACCCGGCACGCCGTCGCCGCGCTGCCGCTGGTGTGGGAGGAAGCCGTGCTGACCATGGGTGGCAACCGGCGGCGGGTGCTGTGGAACGTGGTGCTTCCCGGCGCCCTGCCCGGCGTCTTCTCCGGCCTGTCGGTCGGCATGGGCGTGGCGTGGATCTGCGTGATCTCGGCCGAGATGATCTCCGGCCAGTACGGCGTCGGCTACCGGACCTGGCAGGCGTACACGGTGGTCGACTACCCCGGCGTGATCGTCGGCATGCTCAGCATCGGGCTGCTCGGCTTCGGCAGCGCGGCCGCGGTGGAACTCCTCGGCCGGCGGGTCACCCGCTGGCTGCCTCGCGAAGCGGAGGTCGCGCGATGATGCTGATCGAGGACCTGGCCGTCGGCTATCGGGAAACCGCTGTGCTGCACGGCATCGACCTCAAGATCGAGGCCGGCGAGATCCTGGTGCTCGTCGGCGGCTCCGGCTGCGGCAAGTCGACCGTGCTGCGGACCTTGGCCGGCCTGCACCGCCCGTCGGCCGGCACGATCACGCTGGACGGCCGGCCCATCGTGCGGACCTCGGCCGAGCGGGCCCTGGTGTTCCAGGAGGACGGGCTGCTGCCGTGGCGCAGCGTACGGCGCAATGTCGAGCTGCCGCTGGCCATTCGGGGCGTGTCCAGGACTTCCCGGCGTTCACAGGCGCTGTCCTGGATCGAGCGCGTCGGCCTCGACGGCTACGCCGACCACCTGCCGCGGGAGCTGTCCGGCGGCATGCGGCAACGCGTCCAGCTGGCCCGGACGCTGGCCTCCGGGCCGCGGGTGATCCTGGCCGACGAGCCGTTCGGCGCGTTGGACGCCCAGACCCGGCGGGCCATGCAGCTGCTGCTGGTCGACGTCTGGTCACAGCAGCCGACCACCATCGTGTTCGTCACCCACGACGTCGACGAGGCCGTGTTGCTCGGCGACCGGGTCGCCGTGCTCGGCGGCCGGTCGATAAGGTCCATTGTGGACGTTCCGTTCCCGCGCGGCGACGGCGACAACTCCGCCGCCCGCGCCGAGATCCTTGCCGCACTGGGGAGCACGCAGTGACCGAACGCCGTGAGCTGAGCTGTGACGTGCTGGTGATCGGCGGCGGCACCGCCGGCACCATGGCCGCGATCTCCGCCGCCGAGCGCGGGGCTTCCGTTCTGCTGCTGGAGAAGGCCCATGTGCGGCACTCCGGGGCGCTGGCCATGGGCATGGACGGCGTCAACAACGCGGTGATCCCGGGCAAGGCCACTCCCGAGGACTACGTCGCCGAGATCACCCGGGCCAATGACGGGATCGTCAATCAGCGCACCGTCATGCAGACCGCCACCCGAGGCTTCGACATGGTGCGGCGACTGGAGGGCTACGGCGTCAAGTTCGAGAAGGACTCCTACGGCGAGTACGCCGTGCGGCGCGTGCACCGGTCCGGCAGCTACGTCTTGCCCATGCCGGAAGGAAAAGACGTCAAGAAGGTGCTGTACCGGGTGCTGCGCGAGAAGCGCATGCGTTCCCTGGTCACCATCACCAACCGCGTCATGCCCGTCCGCGTGCTGACCGTCGGCGGCCGGGCCGCCGGGGCCGTCGGCTTCGACACCCGCTCCGGCGACTTCGTCACGGTGTCCTCGAAGGCTGTCGTGTTGGCCACCGGCCCATGTGGACGGTTGGGCCTGCCGGCCAGCGGCTATCTCTATGGCACGTACGAGAATCCCACCAACGCCGGCGACGGCTACTCCATGGCCTACCACGCCGGGGCCGAGCTTTCCGGCATCGAGTGCTTCCAGATCAACCCGTTGATCAAGGACTACAACGGTCCCGCGTGCGCCTACGTGGCCAATCCCTTCGGCGGCTACCAGTCCAACGCCGCCGGCGACCGGTTCGTCGACTGCGATTACTGGTCCGGCCAGATGATGGCCGAGGTCGCCCGGGAGATCCACTCCGCGCGGGGTCCCATCTATCTCAAGCTTTCCCACCTCCCCGAGGAGTCCGTGCGGGCTCTCGAAGGCATCCTGCACACCACCGAGCGGCCCACTCGAGGCACCTTCCATGCCGGTCGTGGGCATGACTACCGGACCCATGACGTCGAAATGCACATCTCCGAGATCGGTTTGTGCGGCGGACATTCCGCTTCCGGCGTGTGGGTCGACGAGCACGGTCAGACCACCGTTCCCGGCCTCTACGCCGCCGGCGACCTCGCCTGCGTGCCGCACAACTACATGATCGGCGCCTTCGTCTTCGGCGACCTCGCCGGCACCCACGCCGCGTCGTTGGACGTCCCGCTGGTCGGTCTTCCCGAGGACCAGATTCTGGACGCCCACGAGCTCATCTACCGCCCACTGTCCAATCCGGACGGTCCACCCCAGCCCCAGGTCGAGTACAAACTCCGCCGCCTCGTCAACGACTACGTCGCCCCGCCCAAGAGCTCCAACCGTCTCGAGATCGCCCTTGAGCACTTCTCCCGCATGCGCTCCGAGATCGCCGCCATGGGCGGTCGCACCCCGCACGAGCTCATGCGCTGCGCCGAGGTCTCCTTCATCCGTGACTGCGCCGAGATGGCCGCGCGTTCCTCTTTGGTCCGCACCGAGTCCCGCTGGGGTCTCTACCACGACCGTATGGACCATCCCGCTCGGGATGACGCCGAGTGGTTCGCCCACCTCAACCTCCGCAAGGCCGCCGACGGCGCCATGGAGTTCATCCGCCGCCCCGTTTCCCCCTACCTCGTTCCCGTGCCCGAGTTCCCCGTGCCGGTCGGCGGTCCCGCCACGGTGATCTCCCGCCACCTGCCGGCTGCCATCGCCGCCGTCGCCGCCTCCCCCAAGCCTTCCCCTTCTTCCGCCGGTTCCCCCGACCTCGTCGCGCTCCTGGCCTTGGCCGAGGCTTCCCCTGCTTTGGACGACCTGCGCCCTTACCTCGCCAGTCCGGTAGAAGCCGTCCGCCTCACCGCCGTCCAGACCCTCACCGAGACCACCCCCGTCGGCTTCGCCCTGGCCTTGGCCGAGTCCTTCGACGACCCCGCCCCCACCGTCCGCCAAGCCGCCGCCGCCGGTCTGCGGGAATTGGTGGAAGTGATCGACGTGGTCGGCCGGCCGGCCGTGGCGTCACAGGCGGCCGATCCCTTTGCGACCAGGCTGCTCCGGGCCGTGCACAACGCCGAGCCCGCCGTCCGCTCCGCCGCCCTCTACCTCTTGCGATCCCTTCGCATCGGCTCTTTGACCGTCTTCTCCGCGGCCTTGGCCGACAATGAGCCAGAGGTACGCATCGAGGCCGTCCATGGCCTCGTCTCCCTCGACGCTGCCGCTCCCCTCGCCTCCTGCGCCGCCGATCCCTCCCGTGAGGTCCGGACCGCCATCGCCCAGGGGCTTGGTTCCATCGCCGACACCGCCGCCTGGGCCGCTTTGATCCCTTTGGCCACCGACCCCGACCCCTTGGTCCGGGCCGCCGCCCTCGCCTCCGGCGCCGACACCTTGTTGCCCTACGCCGCCGACGCCCTCGTCGACCCCTCTTGGCAGGTCCGCGAGGCCGCCACCGCCGTCGCCGACACCGGCCAGCTCCTCGCCGCCGTCGCCGACCCCCACCCCAACGTCCGCCGCGCCGCCGTCCGCGCCCTGGGCCAGCTACCGCCCTCCGCCGAGGCGGTCACCGTCCTCACCGAAGCCCTCGCCGACCCCGACGCCGACGTCCGCGCCTACGCCAGGCACGCCCTTCGCTGACGCCTCCGAGCCCCGATTCGTTGGCAATGGTCTACCGAGACGGTCCCCTTGCGCTGCCGTACTGCACTCAGCAGATTCCTCCCGTAGAGCAAGGGCGGGCGGGTGGGGCACACGACGCACCCACACAATGACGTTGGGCCTCTGGATCACACGCGGCGGAGTCGCCGCCTTGCTCCCCGACACCCACACCCGCGTTAGCGGGCGGCGGTCGCAATCATCGCCGCCACGACGAGATGTGCTGCCGTGGATGGATTCGGGCCGACGGCGTTGCTCGACGGGGCAGCGCCCTCGGCCCGCTGCACAGCAACCGGGTACTGATTGAACGGGAATCCGTTCGGCAGCTTCTTGTTGTAGCCCGGGATGTGCTTGTTCAGCTGTTGCACGATGTCCTTGGCACTGGATGACTTGCGGTGGTCGACGTAGTGCAACAAGACCCGGTAGTCGAAGCAGGGAGTTGACACCACGAGACGGATGTTCGCCTTCCTCGCATGCGCGATCGCTGCGTCAAGGGTTGCGTGATCGTCGTGATCGACCACGCACCACACCTGGTCGTAGGCTTCGGTCCGGTTCCGCCGCCGATCCTCGGCCCACTTCTGCTCGGCCCGCCGCACCACCGTCAGTGGATCACAGCCGACGCCTTTTACGTCGCACCGCACGACATCCACCAATGTGGTCCGCATATGCCTCACCAGGCCGGCGAAGTACGCCGGCTCGGTCACCGTGCCCTCGCAATAGACCAGGATCCGCGGCTTGCGTTCGCGACGCGGACCGCGTCTGCCAAGCGACTCAGAGCCGCGACGAGCCATCATCAACCGGCGGCCCGATCGCTGAACAGCCCCCGCAGTTCGTCGATATCGACGAACGGCACGGCCCCGTACCGACCTTGCAGGTAGGCGCGCTCGAAGTTCTCGCCGCGCCGCGGCTGGAAGTCCGTCAACGGGAACAGCGTCGTCGCACCAGCTCGATCCTTCTCCGTGAACCAGACCTCGTCCCGGTCGAGAATCCCTTCATCGATCAAGCTACCCAGTAGCGAGACGTCATGCGAGGTGAATACCAACTGCGCGCCGTTTTTGTTGATCGACGGGTCCTTGAACATCTGAATCAGGGCGGCGCTGAGCTTCGGATGAAGAGAACTGTCCACCTCGTCGACCATGATAAGACTACCGAGTGTGATACCGGAAATCACATAAGCAGCCAAGGCTAGCCACACCCGAGTCCCGGCACTCTCATCCTCAAAACCCAAATCAACCGAACTACCATCCGAGGCCACGTGAGTGAAGGCGATTTTCCCCTTGCGCAGGTGAGCCAAAGCAGCCTCGCCCGCATCCGTTTCAGGAAATTCATCGTCAGCCTCGAAACGCACCCTGCCGATGCCCAGATCTGCAACCCTTATCCACGAGTCCACCTGCGATTCGTGGGCGGCATATCTAGCCGAGAGTGCGGCGAGCGTGCGATTGGAATCTCCGTGCCCAAACCCGCCAGGCTGCTCAAGGTATTCGACCCAACGAAATACTTCGGTCAGCAACGGGTGGGAGTTCGCGGCCGCCACGGACAGGAAGAGCGAGTTGGGTCGGACCAGCCCGGCGATCACACTGTTCGGCCCACCAAGAGTTCGACCGAACCGAAATTTGCAAGCCTCACGTTCGTACAGAATCCGCTTCCTCGATCCGGTCGGATACGAATAAAGCCATTCAGTGCGAACACTCTGGTCGTCAACCTCAAACCCGTACGTGTGGCGGATATCCTGAAGCAGGAAGTCGATCTCATAGAGGGACGGCGTGAGCCGTGACGTCGCGTCAAGCAGGAATGGCGTACGCGGAACACCACCGGTCGGGGACCAGGCGGCGAAGGAGTCCCGCACAGCCTTCGCGAGGAAGCCCACCGCGTCCAGGACGTTCGACTTGCCGGACGCGTTGGCCCCATAGATGCCAGCCACACGGACGGTCTCCGGCAGCGCCGCGCCGGGCTTCGACGCCCCCTTCCGGGGCTGGCTGACGAGCGACAGCTCCACCTCGTCGCGCAACGACCGATGGTTGGCGGTCCGAAACCTGAGCAGCACGGCGCACCTTCCTGTCGTCGCACAGCGCCTGCAGTTTGGACCCAGTTGGCCACAAGGTCCGTCGCAACTCGGCACGAAACTGCATCCAGGCGGCCGTTACGACACTGCTGAGAACGCGTATGACGTCGTCGGCGACAAGCAGACAGGGCCGGCCGGTGCCGGCGCTTCGGCCAGCACGCAGACCAGACGCGAGTGATAGCTCAGTAGCACAGGACCCGGCGGGTGATACCGAAGTGGGTCTTCGGTATCACCCGGGTCAGAGCTTCACCAGGGGGACGCCGCCGATGAGCATGAGGCGGACGGTGCCGGCGGAGCCGAAGTCGATGGTGGCGGTGGCCCGGGGGCCGGAGCCGTCGGTGGCGACGACGGTGCCGAGGCCGTACTTGTCGTGGTTGACGCGGTCGCCGACCTCGAGCTCGAGGGTGGGGGTGTTCTGCCAGCCCTTGGCGAAGGCGGGAGTCCCACGGGAGGGAGCCTCGCCGAAGGAGGACCGCCGGCCCCAGGTGGTGGTGACAGTGGGGGCGGCCCGCTCGGGCTCGACCCGACGCCAATCGACGAGGTCGGAGGGGATCTCGCCGAGGAAGCGGGACTCGGGGTTGGCGGCGGGCTGACCCCACGCCGACCGGATGAGGGCCCGCGACAGGTAGAGACGCTCCCGAGCACGGGTGATGCCGACGTAGGCGAGCCGGCGCTCCTCGGCCAGCTCGGCGGGATCGCCGAGGGCCCGGGAGTGCGGGAAGACGCCGTCCTCCCAACCGGTGGAGAACACCACGGGGAACTCTAGGCCCTTGGCGGTGTGCAAGGTCATCAGGGTGACCACGCCGTCGTCGGACTCGGGCACGGAGTCCGAGTCGGCGACCAGGGACACCCGCTCCAGGAAGGCGTCGAGGCTGTTGACCGGCACCGGGTCGTCCTCGTCCGGCTCGGGCAGGTTGAACTGGGTGAACTCCCGAGCCACGGTGATGAGCTCGGTGAGGTTGTCGAGCCGGGAGGCGTCCTGGGGGTCGTCGCTGGCCTCGAGCTCGGCCCGATAGCCGGTGACGTCGAGCACCTGGTCCAGGATGTCGCCGACCTCATCGCCCCGCTCGACGGCCTGGTGCAGCTCGTCGAGCATGATCACGAAGCCGGAGATGGCGTTGCGGGAGCGCGGATTGAGCAGCGACACCTTGCCGGCGGCGGCCTCGCGCAGCGCGGTGGCGAAGCCGATGCGCTGCTGCTCGGCATGGGCCGACACGCACGCCTCGGCCCGCTCGCCGATGCCGCGCTTGGGCACGTTGAGGATGCGCCGAAGGCTCACGGCGTCGTCGGGATTGGCCAGCACCCGCAGGTAGGCCAGGGCGTCCCGGACCTCGCGCCGCTCGTAGAACCGCACGCCGCCGACGACCTTGTACGGCAGCCCGAGCCGGATGAAGATCTCCTCGAAGACCCGGGACTGGTTGTTGGTGCGGTAGAAGACGGCGATGTCGCCGTTGGTGTACGTGCCGGCGTCGACCAGGCGGTCGATCTCGCCGGCCACGAAGCCGGCCTCGTCGTGCTCGTTGTCGCCGACGTAGCCGACGATCTTCTCGCCCTCGCCGGAGTCGGTCCACAGCCGCTTGTCCCGGCGGTTGGGGTTGCGCGCGATCACGGCGTTGGCGGCGCTGAGGATGGTCTGCGTCGAGCGGTAGTTCTGCTCCAGCAGAATGGTGCGTGCCTGCGGGTAGTCCCGCTCGAACTCGGTGATGTTGCGGATGGTCGCGCCGCGGAAGGCGTAGATGGACTGGTCGGCGTCGCCCACCACGCACAGCTCGCCCGGCGCGACGCCGCCCTCGCCGGTGCCGACCAGCTCGCGCACCAGGGTGTACTGGGCGTGGTTGGTGTCCTGGTACTCGTCGACCAGCACGTGCCGGAACCGCCGCCGGTAGTGCTCGGCCACGGCCGGGAACTGCTGCAGCAGCTCGACCGAGCGCATGATCAGGTCGTCGAAGTCCATCGCGTTGGCCAGTTTCAGCCGCTGCTGGTACGACTCGTACACCTCGGCGACCCGGCGCTCCAGGTCGTTGGCCGCGCGGTCCTTGGCCGTCGCCGCGTCCACCAGCTCGTTCTTGAGGTTGGAGATGTGCACGGCCAGCGCGCGGGCCGGATAGCGCTTGGGGTCCAGGTCGAGGTCGCGCGCGACCAGGGTGACCAGCCGGCGCGAGTCGTCGCTGTCGTAGATGGTGAAGTTGGACGACATGCCCAGCGTCTTGGCCTCGCGGCGGAGCAGCCGCACGCACATGGAGTGGAAGGTCGACACCCACATCGCGTTGGACCGCCGGCCGACCAGGCCGGAGACCCGTTCCTTCATCTCGGCCGCGGCCTTGTTGGTGAAGGTGATGGCCATGATCTCGCCGGGGTGCACGCCGCGCGCGCCCAACAGGTAGGCGATGCGGCTGGTCAGCACCTTGGTCTTGCCGGAGCCGGCGCCCGCGACCACGAGCAGCGGGGAGCCGGCGTGCACGACCGCGTCGCGCTGCTGCGGGTTGAGGCCGTCCAGCAACGCGTCGGGACCGGCCGCCCGTGCCGGGGGATTCGTGGGCAGATCGAACAGAGCGCTCATCGCCCCCAACGCTACCCGGCCGCACCGACAGTTCCGTCACGACGGGTCGACGGAGCCCTGGGGTCGACGAGGCTCCGCCGCCTGTGCGAGACTCCCGGCATGTGCGCACGCAAGTACGAGTTTTTCTACGGGAACCGGACTCCGGCTCCCGTGGTCGCGTAGCGCCGACACGACCACCACTGAAGCCCCGGAGTCCTCGGACCCGGGGCTTCTGTGCTGCCGGGGCCACCGAATCTCCGACCCGAGCACGGAGGACAGAGCAGTGAGCACGCCAGTCAGCGACCAGCCCACCCCGGACATCCCCTCGCTGCGCGAGGAGATCGACCACCTCGACGCCGAGATCATCCGGCTGGTCAAGCGGCGGGCCGAGGTGTCCGGCATCGTCGGCAAGACCAGGATGGCCAACGGCGGCACGAAGCTCGTGCACAACCGGGAGCTCGACATCCTGGCCCGCTACCGCGAGGGCCTGGGCCCGGAAGGCAAGGACATCGCCCTGATCCTGCTCAGGATGGGCCGCGGCCCCCTGGGCCGATAATCCCGCTGGACCGCAATCCCGTTGGTCCGGCAACAAGGAGCGACGGCCCGTCGGCCAGCCAGTCCCGCAAGGCCCCGCCGACTCTTTCGCCCGGTCGCCACCCCCAGCCCACTCAGCCCCGCCGACACTTCACCCGGTCGCCCACCCCTACGGCTCCGCCCCGCCGGCACTTCACCAGTCGCCCACACCACTACGGCTCCGCCCCGCCGGTGCTTCGCCAGTCGCCCACACCACTACGACTCGGCCCCGCCGGTGCTTCGCCCGGTAGCCGGATTTTTCGAGGGCCGCCACCCAACGTGCCCCACCCCCCAACCGGCGCGGCCCTCGAAAAATCCGGCAAGGGCGAGGCACCGGCCCCACAGGGGCCGAGCCCGCCCTGCCGGAGGCAGGGCCATCCAACGCATCAACATCCGGGATGTCACCGATGCCGTGGCGGCGTTCTCCGAGGACACTGGTGCTATGGAGTTCATCGCCGTCATCATCGCGCTGGCCGGTCTCGTGGCCGCGGTGGGTTACGACGGATACCTGTTCGTGCTCGGGTCGGCCGCCGGTCGCAGGGCGGGCGGTGAGTCGATCGCCCAGTGGGTGCGGTCGCGCTGGCCGCAGGCCGGCATCACCACGGTGGCGGCCCTGCTGGCGCTGCTGATGGCCAGTGGCAGCGTGTTCTTCGAGATCGTCGCGATCATCGTCGCGGTGGGCGCGGGCGGCACGGCGCTGCGCGGGCTGCAGGACGCGCGCCGGCAACTGAACAGCGGCAGCAACTCGTAGTCGCGCCCTCTCACCCGACCGGGTGTAACCGGGCACGGCAGTGGGATCGGCGGCCCCGGCCGCGGTTTCACGCCCTACCCTGAGGTCTTCTGACGGGTGATCCCTCACTGGAGCGGTCCAGCTCGGACTTCCGCGTCAGGGAGGACATCCGGGAGGGTCTTGGAAGTATGAGCAGCGAGGTGGGGCCAGCGGACCACGGCAGGCATCGGCGGGCGTCGTCCGTCCCGGGTGCGCTGCCGCCAACCCGCCGAGGTCTGCGGGCGGCGCACGCCCGGCCGGTCCTGGTCCGTCCGTGCGACGAGCCGACGGTCCAACTGCCGGCGGTGCCGCCCATCGAGATCGATCCGCTGCTGGACACCGATCCGGTGGGGCTGCGCAAGTTCGACATCGGCACCGTGCCGGCCTCGGTGACGCCGCCGCGCACCTGGCGTCGGGCGGCGTGGTTCTCCGTGGGCTCCTCGGTGGCGGCGCTGGCGGCGCTGCTCGTCGTCGGCGCGTTGTTCGTCGGCCCGACGCGGATGCGCACACAGATCGAGTCGTTCCCGGGTTACCCGCAGGTGCCGCTGCCGACGACCACGGCGGAGACCCGGCCGCTGCCGCCGGGGGCGCCGACCGCCGTGGCCAAGACCGACGCGGCACGGCCGCGGGCGACCGGCGGCGGCTCGTCCGCCGCGGACAGCGGCACCAGCGGCACGCCCGGCGGCGGCATGCCGACGCGCACGACGCAGCCGACCATCACGACGGTGACGGGCGCGGGGAACCCCGTGGTGGACCCGGGCAAGGTGGCGCAGCAGACCCAGCACTTCTTCGCCGCCGTGGCGTCCAACGTCGGCGAGGCGTACCAGCTGACCTCCGGGGCGCTCAAGGCCAACGGCGAGGCGGCACTCCAGCAGCGCTACCAGGACGTGGCCTCGGTGCAGGTGCAGGGCATCACCATCGACCCGGGCAAGGGCATCACCATCAACACGGTGCTGGTCACCCGCAAGGACGGCAGCACGACGACCGAGCAGCACGTGCTGGCCTTCACGCCGGGCACGTTGCCGCTGATCAGTCAGGACACCCCGGTCTCGGGGTGACGGAATGAAAACCTCGGTATCGAGGTTCATTCCTTCGAGTGAAGGTGTCTAGCCATGGCGACCTCGAAGCGGTGAACTCTGCGCCAGAACTGGCCCGCACCGGGTCGACCCCGGTACGAGTGCACCGGTACCCATTCTGTTGAACGACACTGGCGAGGAGACGCCCGTGGAGCGTCCTGCTGGCGGCAGGCGGCACAGTCGCGGCGGTTCGGTCAGCGTGGCCGACCTGATCCGGCGGCAGCCGGGCTCCGTGCGCATTCCGACGCCGGAGGAGGCGGCCACCGACGCCCTGCTCGGCGATCTGTTGGGCGGCAAGGGCCTGCCGGACGACAGCGACCCGCGCACCAGCCCGGCGCTGAAGGTGCTGGGCGTGCTGGTCGGGGCGATCACCCTGGCCGGCACCGTGGCGGCCGCGTCCATGATCACCAGTGATCCGCGGCCGACCAAGGCCGCGGCGATCGCGTCGCCGCAGCCGCAGGCGCTGACCGGGGCCGACGCGCTGCGTCCGGACGTGCTGGCCACGGAACTGGCCGGCAAGACCACCGATGCCGAGCCGCTCAGCGCCGCCCCGACGACCACCGGCCCGTCCACCACGGCCAGCACGCCGACCGCGGCCGGCGCCGGCCCGCGGGCGCTGACGGCCAATGCCCCGGCCGACCCGGTGGACGTGGTGCGGGACTTCTACAACACAGTGGCGCAGAACCCGCGGGACGCGCTGGCCATGATCGGCGGCTCGCTGGCCGAGCTCGACCCGACCGGATTCGTCCGGTCCTGGTCGTCGGTGCGGGCCGTGCGGCCGGAGCGGGTCGAGGCGATGTCCGACGGCACGGTGCTCGGCGTGATCGGGATTCAGCAGTCCGACGGCAGCTGGCTGCACGTGGAGCAGCTGCTCAGGGTAGACGGCGGCAGCCAGCCCAAGATCGTCAGCGCTCAGGTTCTCTCCGCACAGAGAGGCTGACCGGGGGCTGACCGGACCGCTCCGGTCGCGGCGAACGGCGCAGCCGGACCGGCCGAGTGCGCCACGTCGGTTCGCCGGCGTACGCACGAGTGGTCCCGGCGTTTCACGCCGGAGGTCACAGCTGGGCATCGAAACAGCAACCGCCGTCAAACTGTTAGGCCGTTTGGTCGATTAAGGCTGCGCTAAGTAGCGCAAATCTGCGCACCTTCTAACCCAAACTGGTGACGCCTCTCCTCTGATCCGGTATCAAAACCACGGTCAGTGATCCAACGGAGAGGTGACGCGACGGTGTACGAGGACTCGACGAGGGTGGGCACGACCACGGCCACCCGGCAGATCCCCGTGTCCGAGCTTCTCGCTCGCCATCGAGGCGAGCAGTCCCCGGCCTACCCGGTGTGGGAGGAGCCCTCCCCCTGCGAGGTCACGGACGTCATCCCGGCGGTGCAGGACGAGTACTACTCCGACGAGGGGTACCCGGCCACCGGTTATTCGCCCACCGGCTATTCGGCGGCCTACGACTACGTCGAGGAGCGGGCCGAGGACGTGCGGCCGTTCGTCGGGGTGAGCGCGGACACCGACCAGTTCCCGATGCCGGTGCTGGACAACCCGCACGCGCCGGAGGAGCAGACGCTGCTCGCGCCGATCGACGTCGCCAAGATGGACGCCGAGCGCGCCGCCGCCGAGCTGGCCGCGGCCGAGGCCCCCACCGTGCAGACGCCGAGCTGTGACGACACGCCCAGCCGCGAGATCTACATCCGCGAGCTGCTGCGCCGCGAGGGCAAGCTGCCCCGCGAACAGCGCCGCAAGCAGGCCCCGAAGATCGCCGCCGCGGCCGCGGGCGTGGCCGCCCTGTGCGGCGCCGTGGCCGCGAGCATCGTCCACGTGCAGCAGGCGGACAACAACCAGAACTCCGCCGCCGGCAACGGCGTGCCGCTGACCGTGGTCGACGGCGGCGGCCGGCCGCACGGCCAGGCCCTCGACGCCCCGTTGGCACCCCGCGGCACCGAGCAGGTCACCCCGGACAGCAGCACCGCCGGCGGCACCACGTCGACCGACAAGCACGCGACCCCGCCGCGCGTCGCCCCGTACGTGACGGCCAGCCAGCAGGCCCAGCAGGGTGGCGGCAGCTCGTCCTCGACGCCGCCCACCACGACGAGCAACCCGCCGTCGAGCAGCACGTCGACCGACCCGACGAGCCCGAGCAACAGCTCGCCGTCGCAGACCCCGAACAACCCGCCGCCCACCTCGACCGCCAACAACGCGGCCCCCACCGGCGGCAGCAGCCACAACAGCACGCCGCCGGCCAGCTCCACCGAGGACAAGGGCCTCCTCAACGGCCTGCTCGACCCGATCACGGGTCTGCTCGGCTGACCACAGCAGTTCCTCCACTCGGGTGACCGTCGCGGAAGCCGTGGAATACTGGCTGACGAGTTGAGTGGCGTGTCACAGCGCACGGTCGGATTGACCGGGGACTGACAGGGTCACCCCCTAACCTGGGTACCTGTCCTGCCGGATGGACGGCGGGCCGCGCACGCCAGCCGCCGACCAGCGCACCGAGGAGAGACTGCACCCGTGACTGACGACGGTCGTCTGGTCGCTGGCCGGTACCGGTTGACCAACCGGATCGGCAGCGGCGCGATGGGCGTGGTGTGGACCGCACGTGACGAGCGGCTGCACCGCACGGTCGCGGTCAAGCAGTTGCTGCTCAACAGCAGCATGAGCGCGGCCGAGTCGCACGAGGCCAAGCAGCGGGCGATGCGCGAGGGCCGGATCGCCGCGCGACTGCAGCACCCGCACGCGATCGCGGTGTACGACGTGGCCGAGGAGGACGGCAATCCCTGGCTGATCATGGAGTACCTGCCGTCCAGGAGCCTGTCGGCCGTCCTGGCCGAGCGGGGCACCATGCCGCCCCAGGAGGCCGCCCGGGTGCTGGCCCAGGCCGCGATGGCGTTGGACGCCGCGCACGCCGCCGGCATCGTGCACCGGGACATCAAGCCGGGCAACATCCTGATCGGCAACGACGGCACGGTGAAGATCACCGACTTCGGCATCTCCCGGGCCACCGGCGACGTGACCGTGACGGCCACCGGCATGCTCGCCGGCACTCCCGCCTACCTCGCGCCCGAGGTGGCCAAGGGCTACGACCCGGGCCCGCCGTCGGACGTCTTCTCGCTCGGCTCCACGGTGTACGCCGCGGTCGAGGGCGAGCCGCCGTTCGGTCTCAACGAGAACACGCTCGCCCTGCTGCACCTGGTCGCCGCCGGCGTGGTCAACCCGCCGCGGCAGGCCGGCCCGCTGCACGCGCTGCTGATGCGCCTGCTGGCCGCCGACCCCAAGGAGCGGCCGACCATGCGGCAGGCCCACGAGGGCCTGTCCGCGGTCGCCGCCGGCCGTCCCGTGCCCAACGGGCTGCTGGCCTCGCCGGGCGCGCCGACGTGGCGGGTCAACCCGCCGCCTGCGCCGGGCACCACCCGTCAGATCGCGCCGCAGGTCGGCGCGGCTCCGATGGGCGCGGCGCCGATGGGTCCCGGCCCGACCCGCCTGGACGCCCGCCCGTTCGATCGGCCGCAGCCCACCCGGGTCGCCGGCGGCCCGATGGGCACCATGGCCGGCTCCGGCCCGAACACCCGGCCGCCCGGGCTCAGACCGGGCGAGCAGTCCATGCCGCCGACGCCGCGCAAGACCAGCAAGCGCCCGATGCTGCTGGCCGCGCTGGCCGTGGTCGCGGCGGCCGTCGTCGGCATCCTGGTGGCCAACGCCCTCTCCGGCGGCGGCAACAGCCGGGCCGACACGAACGGCCAGAACCCGCCCGCGGTGCCCACGCAGACCACGGACACCCAGCCGACGGAGCTGTCCACCGTGCCGACCTCGACGCGGAAGACCACCAGCACCACAACCACCACGACGACAACCACCACGACCACGTCGGACGGTCCGTCAGCCTCGGACATGGTGCACGCCGTCCAGGGTTACTACCAGCTGCTGCCGGACAACTCGGCCGAGGCGTTCCAGCACCTCACGCCGAACATGCAGCAGGCGTCCGGCGGCGCCGACGGGTTCCGGCAGTACTGGGCCGGCATCGACGAGGTCAAGGCGACCAAGGTGAACGCGGTCGGCAAGGACAAGGTCGGCGCAGTGATCACGTACAAGGACAAGGCCGGCAACACCACCAGGGAAGCCGACACCTTCACGTTGGTGACGCAGGACGGCCAGCTGCTCATCGACAGCCAGAGCAAGCAGGCCCTACCCGACTAACCCGAAGCCGTGAAGGGGGCTTTCCCGCACTCCGAGTGCGGGAAAGCCCCCTTCACGGCTCTTGTGGGGTGCGCTGGGCGGCGGCGGCGCGGAGGCAGCGGATGAGGCTGGCGGTGGCCGGCTGGTCGGCGGTGAACTCGGGCACGGCGGCGTAGATGCGCCGGACCGGCTGGGGCTTGCGGACCGGCCGGACCACGGAGCCCGGCACGACGGTGCCCAACCCGAGGCGGGGCACCATGCTGACGCCGAGGCCGGCGGCGACGAAGCCCTGCGCGGTCTGATAATCGTTGCACTGCAAGGCGAAGCTCGGGCTGAAACCGGCGCAGGCGCAGGCGTCCAACAGGATCTGCCGGCAGGTCCAGCTCTCGGTGTAGTACTCGTTGTCCACCCACGGCTCGCCGGCCAGGTCGGCCAGGTCGAGAATGTCCTTGTCGGCCAACGGATGCCCCTCGGGCAGCACCGCGGTGTACGGGTCGTCGAGCAGGTGAACGAGCTGAATTCCGGTCAGCTGCGCCATTTTCTCGTCGGTGATCACCACAATGGACACATCGGCACGGCCGGCGGCGGCCTCGTGGATCGGATCGAGCGGCTCCACATTGGCCAGATCCAGCTGCACGTTCGGATGCTCCTTGCGGAACTCCGCGACCGCCTGCGGCACCAGGCCCGCGCCCGCGGTGTAGAAGTAGCGCACGCGCAGCCGGCCGGTGCGGCCCTCGCGGAGGTCGGCCAGCGCCCGCTCGGCGGCGGCCAGGTTCTCGGCGATGGTGCCGGCGTGGTCGGTGAGCAGCTTGCCGGCTGCGGTGGGCCGCACGCCCCGGCCGACCTTCTCCAGCAGCTGCAGGCCGGCCTCGCGCTCCAGCACGGAGATCTGCTGGCTGATCGCGGACGGCGTGTAGCCGAGGTTGGTGGCGGCCGCGGTGATGGACCCGCTGGTCACCACGGCCCGCAGCACCTGCATCCTGCGCACGTCGAGCATGGCGTAACCATACAGCTCGGCTTAAACGTTCTGAAGTTTATTTCACTTGTTCTGATGCTTCGCCTGCCGCAAGCTTGTTCTCGTGACGACTCCGGGAAGCCTCTTCCGCCTGTTATCGCTCGCCCTGATCTGGGGCTCGAGCTTCCTGTGGATCAAGCTCGGCCTGGACGCGCTGTCACCGGGCCAGATGGTGTTCGCCCGCGTCGCACTCGGCGCGCTCGTGTTGGGCGCGATCGCGCTGTTTCGCCGCACCGCGCTGCCGGCGGGCGGTCGGATGTGGGGTCATCTCGCGGTCTACGTGTTCTTCGCCAACGTGCTGCCGTTCACGCTGTTCGCCATCGGCGAGCAGACCGTCGACTCCGGACTCACCGGTGTCATCAACTCGACCACGCCGCTGTGGGCCGTGCCGTGCGCGCTGCTGTTCGGCGGTGTGCGTCGGCTCGGCCTCAACACGGTCATCGGCGTGGTGATCGGCTTCGCCGGCGTGCTGGTGATCTTCTCGCCCTGGCAGGCCACCGGCGTGAACCTGGGCGGCGCGCTCGTCTGCCTGATCGCCGCGGCCAGCTACGGCGTCGGCGTGGTCTACGCCGGCCGGTTCCTGGCCAACAAGGGCGTCGCTCCCGGCGGCCTGGCCGCCGCCCAGATGCTGACCGCCACCGTGATGGCCGCCCTGGTGCTGCCCTTCGACGGGCTCCAGCCGATCCACTGGGACGGGCCGGCGCTGCTCGCGGTGGCCGTGCTCGGCGTGTTCGGCACCGGCTTCGCGTTCCTGATCCAGCATGCCCAGATCGCCAAGGAGGGCCCGACCGCCGCCTCCATGGTCGCCTACCTGCTGCCGGTGGTGTCGGTGCTGCTCGGCGCGCTCTTCCTGCACGAGGCGCTGACGCTGAGCGAGGTCGTCGGCATGCTGATCGTGCTGGTCGGCGTCGGCCTGACCAGGCGCGGGGTCAAAGTTGTCACGCCGGCACCGGTCAAGGACCTCGAGCCCGAGACCGTTTGAACCTGAAGCTCCCCGGATCCGTTGGCTGGTGTGAGGACGGATTCGGGGAGCGTGGGCATGTTGTGGGCAGTGGTCATCGGGTCATCGGTCGTCGCGGGCCTAGCCGTGTTCTGGCATCCCCGCAAAGGCGTGCACAGCGGCGGCGGGCCGGAGGGCACGCACACCGTGGCGCACGTGATCGACACGCTTGACCTGGAGCTGGAGAACTACGGCCGTCACACCAGGCGGCGGTCGGTCGCCCAGCGGGACAGCTCGTACCTGTTGGACAGCTGAGTCTTGCGCAGCACGCTGGAGACGTGGGTCTCCACGGTCTTCACGGAGATGAACAGCTCCGAGGCTATCTCCTTGTACGCGTAGCCGCGGGCCAGCAGGCGCAGCACCTCGCGCTCGCGCGGCGTGAGCAGGTCCAGCTCGGGGTCGGCGATGGGCGCGGCCCCGGGCCGCTCGGAGAAGGCGTCCAGCACGAAGCCGGCCAGCCGCGGCGAGAACACGGCGTCGCCCTCGGCCACCCGCCGCACCGACCGGGCCAGCTCCTGGCTGGAGATGGTCTTGGTGACATAGCCGCGAGCCCCGCCGCGGATGACGGCGATGACGTCCTCAGCGGCGTCGGACACCGACAGCGCCAGGAACACCACGGCCGGGTTGGCCGGCCGGACCCGGCGCAGCACCTCGGCCCCGCCACCGTCGGGCATGTGCACGTCGAGCAGCACGACGTCGGGGCGGTGGTGCTCGATGCCGGCGACGGCCTCGCCCACCGACCCGGCCTCGCCGACCACCTTCACGTCCTCTCCGTGGGCGGCCAACTCGGCCCGCACCCCGGCCCGGAACAGCGCGTGGTCGTCGACGAGGAACACGCGCACCGGCTTGCGGTCCTGCTCCGGCGTGGTCATGCCTTGGCCTCCTTCTTGCGGGGCATCTCCAGCTGCACCTCGGTGCCTTCCCCCGGTGACGTGCGCAGCCGGAGCTTGCCGCCGTGCCGGTCCATTCTGCCCCGGATCGAGTCGGCCAGGCCGTGCCGGTCGTCGGGCACCTGCTCGGGGTCGAAACCCTTGCCGCGATCCCGCACGAACACCGTGACGGTGTCCGGCTCGATCTCGGCGTACACGCTGACCTCGCCGACGCCGGAGTGCTTGGCCGAGTTGACGATCGCCTCCCTGGTCGCCTGCACCAGCGCGGTCAGCCGGACGTCCATCGGGCAGTCGCCGACGACGACCCGCTCCACGGTCACGTCGAAAGTGTCCTCGATCTCGCCGCAGGCCACCGCGATGGCCTCGTGCAGCGTGCCGTAGCTGACCGGCGCCTCGGCGGCCTCGTTGGCCTCCGCCGCGGCGGCGCGGCCCCGGCCGTAGCCGGTCGGCCCGTACAGCCAGGTCCGCAGCTGCCGTTCCTGGCTGCGGGCCAGCTTGATCACCTCACGCGGGCTCTCGGCCTGCTTCTGGATCAACGTCAGCGTTTGCAGCACGGAGTCGTGCAGGTGCGCGGCGATCTCCTCGCGCTCCTGGTCACGAATGCGGCCGCGGCGCTCCTCGTCCAGGTCGCGGACCAGGCGCAGCCACCACGGCACGGTGATCACACCGACCCCGACCAGCGTGGCCAGGATGGCGATCACCACCGCCGGCACCAACGTCGGCGAGACCTGCTGATACAGGAACAGTCCGATGCCCCCGCACACCAGCAGCACGCCGACGAGCAGCCGCACCCGGGCCTGGGCGGTGCCACCGCCGAGGAAGCCGGTCACGCCGGTGCGGGCCCCGTCCCGCCACTTGCGCCGCTGCGCCTCGTCGGCCTCCCGCCAGACCAGCGCGGCGCCACCGATGCCGACCGTGACCGGCACGATGAACCAGCTGGCCAGCGAGCCGCTGAGCAGCGAGATCACGATGAACAGGCCGATGCCCAGGGCCAGCAGCGCGATGCCCTGCTGGCGCTCCTTGGCGTCCATCTCGGACGTCTTCTCGTCCGGCGGCGCCTGTGCGGCGAACATCCAGAGCAGCACGTAGGCCAGCGGGCCGATGAAGCCGATCGCGGTCAGCAGCGTGAACCCGGCGCGCACCCACAGCACCGGCACGTTCAGGTGCTCGGCCAGACCGCCCGCGACGCCGCCGGCGATCTTGTGCGACCCGCTGCGATGCAGCCGGCGGCCGGCGTACACCTCCGGTGTCGCCTTCTCTTCCTCGACCAGCTGCGAACTCACCCCAAGATGGTCACACGCCCAGGTACCGGTAGCCATCAGGGACGAGCCCCGGGGTTTGATTCAGGGGGCTCCCGGATGCCGCGTGCGGTCGTCAGGCCGCATGCTCGTCACCGTGAACACGACCAAGCACTCCGGGATCAACATCGAGACCGTGGTCGCGGACTTCTGGGCCACCCGCCCGAGGCGTCCGCGGCAGGGTCGGATGGTGGCCGGTGTCGCGGCCGGCATCGGGCGGCGTTACGGCATCGACCCGGTGATCGTGCGGGTGGCACTGGTCGTCACCACCGTGTACGGCGGCGCAGGCGTGCTGTTCTACCTGCTCGGCTGGCTGGCGTTCGCCGAGGACAACGACGAGGTGTCGGCGATCGAGTCGGTGCTCGGCCGCGGCCGCAGCTCCGTCTCCAACGCCTTCGCCATCCTGCTGGGCGTGCTGTGCTTTCCGGCCGTCGCCTGGCTGTGGAACGGGCAGTTCGGCTTCTTCAGCGGCGTGCTCGCCGCCGCCGCGCTGCTGGGCGGGCTGTTCCTGTTGCACCGCAACCGGGCCGACATGGGCGTGCCCGGTGCGCCGACCATGACCTCAGGGGGATCGATGACCGCGCCGAGCTACCCGCCTGGTGCCACCGCCACCGCCGAGTGGGATCCGCTGGGCGCGTCCCCCCTGCTGTGGGACCTGCACGACCCGAACGCGCCGGTGACGACCCAGATCGCCACCACCGACGACACGACCGTCGTGGTGCGGCCGCGCCGGCGGCGCTCGGCGGTGGGCGGCGTGACCATGGGCCTGGCCGTGCTGACCGCCGCGGCGCTGCTCATCTTCAAGGCCGCGCTGGGCGCGAGCTGGCTGAGCCTGCCGCACATTCTGGGCATCGTGGTCGGCGTGCTGGCCGGCGGCCTGGTGGTCGGCGCGTTCCTGCGCGGCGGCCGCGGCCTGATCGTGCCGACGGTGCTGGTCGGCGTGGCCGCGGTGGCGCTGACCAACGCGCCCAACGGCGGCACCGCCGGCTTCGGCGAGCTGCGGGCCAACCCCACCGAGACGCTGGCCGCCAGCTACAACCGGTCGTTCGGCGACGTGCGGCTGGACCTCACGGACTTCAAGTTCGACAAGGGGAAGCCGGCGCGGACCTCGGTCAGCGTGGACGCCGGCGAGGCACGGGTGATCGTGCCGGCCAACGTGAACGTGGACGTCACCTGCACCGCCGACGTGGGCGACGTGCGCTGCCTGAACGCCAGCCAGAACTGGCGCGACATCAGCATGCACCAGGTGGACAACGTGCCCAACGCCGTCGGCACGCTCCAGCTGGACGTGCACGCCGGCGCCGGCGATGTGGAGGTCGTCCGTGGCTGACGTACAGCGCCGGGGCGGTCCCCGGCTGGTGACCCTGCTGTTCGGCATCGGCGGCCTGTTCGCGATGGCCTACGCGCTGTCCGACGGCTCGATGGCCGACCTGCCGTTCGGGGTGACCGGACTGGTCGCCGCCGGGGCCATCCTGATCGGACTGCTGATTCTCATGTGGACGGTCAGACCATCCGCCCGGAAGTAACCGGAGGGAACAAGGAACGGCCCCCGCCTTTGCCGAGGCGGGGGCCGTTGCCGGCGTCAGGTCATTCCCACTCGATGGTGCCCGGCGGCTTGCTCGTCACGTCGAGCACGACCCGGTTCACGTCGGCCACCTCGTTGGTGATCCGGGTGGAGATCCGCTCCAGCACGTCGTAGGGCAGCCGGGTCCAGTCCGCGGTCATGGCGTCCTCGCTGGACACCGGGCGCAGCACCACCGGGTGGCCGTAGGTGCGGCCGTCGCCCTGCACGCCCACGCTGCGCACGTCGGCCAGCAGCACCACCGGGCACTGCCAGATGTCGCGGTCAAGGCCGGCCGAGGTGAGCTCCTCGCGGGCGATCGCGTCGGCCGCGCGCAGGATCGCCAGCCGCTCGGCCGTCACCTCGCCGATGATGCGGATGCCAAGACCCGGTCCGGGGAACGGCTGCCGGTGCACGATCGTCTCCGGCAGGCCCAGCTCGAGGCCGACCCGGCGGACCTCGTCCTTGAACAGCGCCCGCAGCGGCTCCACCAGCTTGAACTGGAGGTCCTCCGGCAGGCCGCCCACGTTGTGGTGGCTCTTGATGTTGGCCGTGCCGGCGCCGCCGCCCGACTCCACCACGTCCGGGTAGAGCGTGCCCTGCACCAGGAAGTCGTACTGCTCCTTGTCCTGCAGGTCCTGCGCGGCCTGCTCGAAGACGCGGATGAACTCGCGGCCGATGATCTTGCGCTTCTGCTCCGGGTCGCTGACGCCGGCCAGCGCGCCCAGGAACCGCTCACGCGCGTCCACGGTGACCAGGTTGACCCCGGTGGCCGCGACGAAGTCCCGCTCCACCTGCGTGCGCTCGCCGGCCCGCAGCAGGCCGTGGTCGACGAACACACACGTCAGGCGGTCCCCGATGGCCCGCTGCACCAGCGCCGCCGCCACCGCCGAGTCCACGCCGCCGGACAGGCCGCAGATGGCCCGGCCGTCGCCGACCTGCTCACGGATCCGCGTGACCTGCTCGTCCACGATGGACGCGGTCGTCCACTGCGGACGGATGCCGGCGATGTCGTGCAGGAACCGCCGCAGCACCTCCTGGCCGTGCGGGGAATGCCCGACCTCCGGGTGGTACTGCACGCCCGCGAAGCGCTTGGCCACGCTCTCGAAGCCGGCCACCGGCGCGCCCTCGCTGCTGGCCGTCACCGTGAAGCCCTCCGGGGCCTTGGTGACGCTGTCGCCGTGGCTCATCCACACCGGGTGGCGGGCCGGCAGGTCCTCGTGCAGCACGCCGCCGTCGGCGGCCAGCTCGGTGCGGCCGTACTCACGGGCCCCCGTGTGCGCGACCACGCCGCCGAGGGCCTGGGCCATCGCCTGGAAGCCGTAGCAGATGCCGAAGACCGGGACGCCCTGCTCGAACAGGGCCGGGTCCACCTGCGGCGCGTTGTCGGCGTAGACGCTGGACGGGCCGCCCGACAGCACGATGGCCACCGGGTCCTTGGCCACGAGTTCGGCGACGGTCGCGGTGTGCGGAACGACCTCGGAGTACACCTGGGCCTCGCGCACCCGGCGCGCGATCAGCTGGGCGTACTGCGCGCCGAAGTCGACGACGAGCACGGGTCGGCTCACGATCAGCGGACCTCCTGGTAGCGGGGATATTCGCTATCTTCCCAGTTCCGGCCGTGGCTAGCGTGCACCGGGTGGAGCTGCGCGGCGGTCTGAACACGGTGTGGTTGATCGACGGTCGCGTGCACCGGCCGTCCGGGCCGTGGTCGCCTCGCGTGCATGCCTTGCTGCGCCACATATCCGACGCCGGTTTCGACGCCGCCCCGGTCCCGTTCGGCTTCGATGAAGAAGGCCGCGAGGTGCTGTCTTTCGTAGCAGGTGAAGTTGGTCACTGCGCCCATGCCGCGCGTACCGCGCGGGGCGAGGCCGCTCGTGACCGGTGCCTTCCCTAGCCACATTTTCAAGCGCCGCGTCAGCTTGGCGGTGAGGCGCGTCGGGCGGCGGCGCTCGAAAATGTGGCAACGGTCCAGGCACCGGCGCGGCCTCGCGAAGGTCGGTGGCCTCATCGCTTGTGTCTGGCACGACTCAGTGCGAGGCCCCGCCGATGCTTCGCCCGGTTGCCGGGTTTCGGCCGCCGCTACCCACGCGCCCACCCACCCGAACCGGATGCGGCGGGCTAAATCCGGCAAGGGCGAGGCATCGGCTACCCGGGGGCCGAGCCCCGCGCGGAACGCGCGGCGAAAACGCTGTATCGGCGGCATGCTCGGGCCGTTCCGGACCTGCATACGACAATCTGTACCGGTTGACCTGGTGTGTTGTACCTGATGGCCACCGGCGTGAACGGCCCTGGTGGTCATATCGTGTGGATATGGAAGACGCGATCGAGGCCAAGCCCCGCCCGAGCTGGATCGCCGGCCACGCCGAGCAGGGCGCGACCGAGCTGCTGGTTCGCCACCCGTACGACGGCACCGAGGTCGCCTCCGTCGCCGTGCCCGGTCCCGACCAGGTGGAGCGGGCCGTGCAGGCCGCCGCCGACGTGGCCGTGAAGTTCCGCTCGTCGCCCGCCCACCTGCGGGCCGGCGCGCTGATGCACGTGTCGGAGCAGCTGGCGGCCCGGCGCGAGGAGATCGCGGAGGTGATCACCGCCGAGAACGGCAAGCCGCTGAAGTGGGCCGACGGCGAGGTCAACCGGGCCATCTCCACGTTCCGCTTCGCCGCCGAGGAGGCCCGCCGGTTCACCGGCGAGCTGCAGCGGCTGGACACCGATCCGGCGGCCGAGGGCCGGCTGGCCCTGGTGCGGCGGGTGTCGCGGGGCCCGGTGCTGGGCATCGCCCCGTTCAACTTTCCGCTCAACCTGGTGGCGCACAAGGTCGCGCCGGCGCTGGCGGTCGGCTCGCCGATCATCGTCAAGCCGGCCCCGCGCACGCCGCTGTCGGCGCTGATCCTGGGCGAGATCCTGGCCGAGACCGACCTGCCCGAGGGCGCGTTCTCGGTGCTGCCGGTGGGCAATGAGGAAACCATCGCGCTGGTCAAGGACCCGCGGCTGCCGGTGGTGTCGTTCACCGGCTCCGGCCCGGTCGGCTGGTCGATCATGGACTCGGTGCCGCGCAAGCACGTCGTGCTGGAACTCGGCGGCAACGCGGCGGCCGTGGTCGCCGGGGACTGGAACTCCGAGGCGGACCTGGACTTCGCGGCCACGCGCATCGCGTTGTTCGCCAACTACCAGGCCGGCCAGTCCTGCATCGCGGTGCAGCGGGTGATCGTGGACGCCGCCGTGGCCGAGGAGTTCGTGCCGCGGCTGGTGGCCAGCGTCCGCGACCTGATCACCGGCGACCCGCACGACCCGGACGTCGAGGTCGGGCCGCTGGTCGACACCGCCGCCGCCGAGCGGGTGGCGGCCTGGGTCGACGAGGCCGTCGCGGCCGGCGCCGAGCTGCTGGCCGGCGGGCATCGCGCCGGCGCGACGGTCGAGCCCACCGTGCTCGCCAATGTGCCGCACGACAGCAAGGTCTGGGCCGAGGAGGTCTTCGGGCCGGTGCTGGCGGTGTCCGTTGTGGACGGTGCCGACGCGGCGCTGGCCGCCGTCAACGACTCGGCCTACGGGCTGCAGGCCGGCCTGTTCACGCACGACCTCCAACTGGCCTTCCGCGCCGCCTCCGAGCTGGAGGTCGGCGGCTTGATCATCGGCGACGTGCCGTCGTATCGGGCCGACCAGATGCCCTACGGCGGCGTGAAGGGCTCCGGCTTCGGCCGTGAGGGCCTGCGCTCGGCCATGGCCGACTTCACCGAAGAGCGTGTGCTGGTGCTGACCAACGTGAAGTTCTAGACGCTGCGGGGACCGGGCCAGACCCGGTCCCCCAGCCGCTTGTCCCGGTCCAGCAACGCCTCGCGGGTATCGAGCACCGGCCCGGGCCAGTACAGCCTGATAGCGCTCAGCACCTTGGCTCGGTGTTCCACGGTCGCCGGCCTGTCGCAATGGGGTCCGCGGACGCCGACCAGGCAGAGCCCGGCCACGCCGTCGACGTCCAGCCCCAGCCGGTCCGGCGCCTGCGTCGTCTTCACGAACAGCGCGTGGCCACCTTCCCGAGGCACCATCGCGACGAATTCCACCGCACGCCAGGGGATTGCGGAAAATTCGGTCATCTTGATCCCGTCCGGGCTGATGGTCAGCTCGCCGCCGTCGGGCGGGAACATCCCCCGGACCACATGGCCGATTCCGTACCCCGCCGGCGCTGCGATGCCCGCCGTGACCACGGCCAGCCCGAACACCAGCAGCCCCGGCAGGTCGGTCAGGTACAACACGAGCAGCGTGGCCACCAGGGCGAAGGGGAACGCGATCTTGGCCGGGTGCAGGGTGTAGCGCAGCTCGGACGGCAGCAGGGCGAAGGTGGCCGTCCGCGCCTGCACCTCCGCGGTCCGTAGCACCCGCAGACCCTCGAAGCCGACCACCTCGTGCGGCGTCGCCACCACGACCAGGAGCTGCCCCGGCCACGTGCGCATGGCTCGGAACTCCCTTACCTGGTCCAGGGTTCTGACGTTCAGCAGCAGCACCAGGAGCTGGTGCGGCAGCAGGTTCGCGTTGTCCCGCCAGCTCTCCTCGGCGAAGTCGACGACGGCGGTCTTGTCCCGGTAGTACGCGCTGCCGGCCCGGCCGGCCCAGAACCGGACGGCCCGGACCGCGTCGGTTCCGATGACCACCAACGGCTTTCCGCCCTCGACGGCGTTGCCGATCGCCCGCTCCAGAGCCAGCAGGTACGCCGAGACCTTCGGCTTGGGCGGCTCCGGGGCCGCATGGATGTGGAGCTCGCGGGCCTGGTAGACGTCACCGTGCACCGACCCGCTGACCTCGTTGTTCACGCTGCCGGCGTCGTCCTCCACCCCGGGAAGGTCGCGGGCGGTGCGTGACCCGTTACTACGCCTTGGTCACCGACTGGGCGAAGGACAGCACGCCGTCCGGATCGTACTGCTGGCCGACCTTGCGCAGACGGGCAAGGTTGGGCCCGTAGTAGGCGGTCCCCCAGTCGGGCAGGCTTTGGTCGATGTAGTTGACGTACGCGCCGTCGCCGATGACCGAGCCGAGGTTGTCGCGGACCTCGCCGACGGCCGTGCGGGCCGAGGCCGCGGTCGAGCCCTGGTAGATCTGGGCCGTGGCCAGCGCGCCGCGGTGCGGGAAGGCCGTGTCCGTCGCGCCGACCCTCGCGGCCGCGCCGCCGATGCTGTCCAGCAGCACGTCCATGCCACTGCGGCCGGCCATCAGCTCGGCGAACTTTCCGGTGTCGGCCAACGGCTTCGTCAACACCCGCGAGGTCGCCGTGAACGACTCCCTTTTCAGCACGCCGTTTCCGTTCCAGCTCGGGGTGCACTGGGCGGTGCTGTACGAGGCGCAGCCGCCGAAGTACTTCATCGCGTCCAAATAGGACTTGGACAGCGAGTACCGGTTGGTCGGCTGGGTGCCGGTGGCCGAGATCAGGTTGTTCAGCAACGGCGTCAGGCCCGACGGCGAGCCGACGAAGCAGCCGTTGATCCGGCAGGTCGGCGGATTGCCGCCGGAGACGCCCATCGTCGTCCACAGCTCATCCGGGGCGGTCGCGACGAACTGCTGCCAGCCGCCCAGCACGTCGGCCACCGAGCCGCCCGGGAACTGCAGCTGGAAAACCGTCAGCTGTGGCGCCTGCTCGGTCTGGAAGGTGAAGGAGGTGACGATGCCGAAGTTGCCGCCGCCTCCGCCGCGCAGCGCCCAGAACAGGTCCGGCTCCTGCTGGGCCGAGACCGTGCGCAGCTTGCCGTCGCCCGTGACGATCTGCGCCGACACCAGCTTGTCGCAGGTCAGGCCGTACTTCGTGGTCAGCACGCCGACCCCGCCGCCCAGCGTCAGGCCGCCGATGCCGACCGTCGGGCACGATCCCGCCGGCAGGCACCTCCCCGCGTCCGCCAGCGCCGCGTACACGTCCATCAGCCGGGCGCCGGCCCCGATCGTCGCCGTGCCGTCCGGCTGGACCTGGACGTCCTTCATCGCGCCGAGATCCACCACCAGTCCACTGTCCGGTGTGGAGTATCCGGTGTAGCTGTGGCCGCCGCTGCGGGCCGCGATCGGGATCCTCGACGCGTACGCCTGGGCCACGCAGGCCTGCACGTCGCTCGGGTTCGCCACCTGGGCCACCGCCGCCGGGTTCCGGCTGTCGAACAGCGGGTTGTAGGCCAGCTTCGCCGTCGCGTACCCGTCGTCCTGCGGCAGCACCAGCTTGCCCGCCAGCTGCCCGCGCAGCTTGTTCCAGTCCGGCGGCACCGCCGGCGGCCGCGTTGTCGTCGTCGGCGTCGCGCTCGTCGTCGACGTCACCGGACCGGGTGACCCGTTCGGCGAGCATGCCGCCACCGCGACCGCCGTCGCCCCCAACCCCGCCGCCTGCAAGAACGCCCGCCGACTGACCGCCATCCTGGACACCTCCTGACCCGAGGACGTGTCGGAACCGCCCACGTTGCCAGCAGTCTTCCAACCTTCGCCGACGGCCGCTCGCCGGAGAAGCCACTACCCCAGCTTCAGGGCCCCCGGAGCGTCGGCGGGGACGACGGGTTGCTTGGGGGCGACCGGGGCCAGTCGGCGGTACTCGGAGCCGGCGACCGGGCGCCGGTCCTGCTCGCCCTTGTTGGGCCAGAGGGCGAAGGCCCGCTCGGCCTGGGCGGTGATGGTCAGCGAGGGGTTGACGCCGAGGTTGGCGGAGATGGCGGCGCCGTCCACAACGGACAGGCCGGGATGGCCGAAGACGCGGTGGTACGGGTCGATGACACCCTCGTCGGCGGAGGAGCCGATGGCGCAGCCGCCGATGAAGTGGGCGGTGAGGGGGATGTTGGCCAGCTCGCCCCAGGTGCCGCCGGGCATGCCGCCGATGTGCTTGGCCGCCAACTGGTTGGCCAGGTGACCGGCGGGGATGAAGGTGGGATTGGGCACGCCGTGCCCCTGCTTGGAAGTGAGCTTGCCCCGCCGCGTGTAGGTGGTGATGGAGTTGTCGAGGCTCTGCATCACCAACAGGATCACGGTCCGCTCGCTCCACCGGTGCACGGAGAGCATGCGAGCGGTGAGCACGGGATGCCGCACGGCGTAGCGGAGGAACTGCTGCCAGCGGGGAACGGGCAGGGAGCCGTCGGTGGCGATGGTCTGCAGCAGCCCCATGGCATTGCTGCCCTTGCCGTAGCGAACGGGCTCGATATGGGTGGTGGCGTCGGGATGGATGGACGACGTGATGGCCACCCCGCGGCTGAAGTCCTGAGCCGGGTCGTAGGAGAGCCGACCGGCGCCGATGATGGCCTCGGAGTTGGTACGGGTGAGCTCGCCGAGACGCCGCGACAACCGGGGCAGAGCGCCGGAGTCACGCATCTGGTGCAGCAGGTTCTGGGTGCCCCAGGTGCCGGCGGCCAGCACGACCTGACCGGCGGTGATGGACGACCGGCCGCCGAAGCGGGCGCCGGTGCGCCGGGTGTCGACGCGCCAGGTGCCGTCGGACAGTTCCCGAAGCCCGCTCACGGTGGTCATCGGCAGCACCTGGGCCCCGGCCCGCTCCGCGAGGTACAGGTAGTTCTTGACCAGGGTGTTCTTGGCCCCGACCCGACACCCGGTCATGCAGGAGCCGCACTCGGTGCAGCCGGTGCGCGACGGGCCGACGCCGCCGAAGAAGGGGTCGGGCACGGTCTTGCCGGGCTCGCCGAAGTGCACGCCGACCGGGGTCGGGTGGTACGAGTCGGAGATGCCCATGTCCGCGGCGACCTGCTGCATGACCCGGTCGGACGGCGTGGTGGTCGGGTTGGTGACCACGCCGAGCATGCGGCTGGCCTGGTCGTAGAACGGGGAGAGCTCGGCCTCCCAGTCGGTGATGTGGGCCCACTGGGGATCGTCGAAGAACGGCCGCAGCGGCCGGTACAAGGTGTTGGCGTAGACGAGCGACCCGCCGCCGACGCCGGCCCCGGCCAGCACCATGACGTTGCGCAGGGTGTGGATGCGCTGGATGCCGTAGCAGCCGAGCTGGGGGGCCCACAGGAAGCGCCGCAGGTCCCACGAGGTCTTGGCGAACTCCTCGTCGCTGAACCGCCGCCCCGCCTCCAGCACGGCGACCTTGTAGCCCTTCTCGGTCAGCCGCAGCGCGGCGACGCTGCCACCGAAGCCGGAACCGACCACCACGACGTCGTAATCGACGGAAGCGCCGTTGCTACTCGTCAGTAGGCCCATAGCGCCGAGGGTAGGCCGAACGGAGTTACGGCACCAGATCGGTCCGCAAGATGCTGTACATGACCATGTCCCGCCGCACGCCGTCACGGACGTGGGCGCCCCGGATCAGGCCCTCGCGGACCAGGCCAGCCTTCTCCAACGCCCGCTGCTCGGCGATGTTCTCCGCGTCGGTGCCGGCCTCGATCCGGCCGTACGGCGTGGTGGCGAACAGGTGCTCGACCAGCAGCCGCTGCGAGATCGAGCCGACGCCCCGCCCGCGGGCGGACGGCAGCAGCCCGATGCCGATGTTCCAGGCCACGCAGCCCACGGTCGGCCCGTACATCACGGCATGCCAGCTGACCAGGCCCAGCCGCTCGTCGGTGGCGGCGTCCACCACGAGCAGCCGGTGGATCTGCACCTTGAGCAGACCGTGCGGCTTGTCGTCCTCATCGGGCTCGAAGTCGCCGTTGTACCGGTCGCGGATGTGGTCGACGTCCTCCTGGGTCGGCTCGACCAACGCCACGCCGTCCCGCGCGGCGACGGTCATCCGCGCACCGTGAGACCGACCTTCTGGAACTCCTTCAGGTCGGAGTAGCCGGTCTTGGCCATCGCCCGCTTGAGCGCGCCGAACAGGTTGACCGCGCCGTCCGGGTCGGCCGACGGCCCGAACAGCAGGGTCCGCAGGTCCACCTCGGCCTCGGCGCCGACGGTCACCCGCGACCGCGGCACGGACGGGTGCGCGGCGGCCGAGGTCCAGTACAGGCCCTGGCCGGGCGCCTCGGAGGCGGCCGACAGCGGCTCGCCCAGCATCACGGCGTCGGCGCCGCAGGCGACGGACTTGGCGATGTCGCCGCTGGAGTGCACGCCGCCGTCGGCGATCACGTGCACGTACCGGCCGCCGGTCTCGTCCAGGTAGTCCCGCCGGGCCGCCGCCGCGTCGGCGATGGCGGTGGCCATCGGCACACCGATGCCCAGCACCGAGTCGGTGGTGGTGACGCCGCTGGAGTGGCCGTAGCCGACGATCACGCCGGCCGCGCCGGTGCGCATCAGGTGCATGGCCGTGCGGTAGTCGCCGACGCCGCCGGCGATCACCGGCACGTCCAGGTCGGCGATGAACTGCTTGAGGTTGATCGGCTCGCCGTCGCGGGCCACGTGCTCGGCCGACACGATCGTGCCCTGGAGCACCAGGATCTCCACGCCCGCGGCCAGCAGGTCCGGCGTCAGCTCGGCGGCGCGCTGCGGGCTGACCCGCACCGCGACGGTGACGCCGGAGTCGCGCACCTGCTTGATCGCCTCGGCGATCAGGTCGGCCTGGATGGGCGCCGCGTGCAGCTCCTGGAGCAGCCGGGTGACGGCCAGCGGGTCGTCCTCCTCGGCCGCCCTGGTCAGCCGGAACATGGCGTCCTCGACGTCTGAATGCCGGGCCCACAGCCCCTCGGCGTTGATCACGCCCAGCCCGCCCAGCTCGCCGACCGCCACCGCCGTGCGCGGCGAGACCACCGCGTCCGACGGGTGCGTGATCAGCGGGATGTCGAACCGATAGGCATCGATCTGCCACGACGTCGACACGTCCTTCGACGACCGTGTCCGCCGCGACGGGATGATCTCGATGTCATCCAGCTCGTAGGCCCGCCGCGCGGAGCGACCCATCCCGATCTCGACCAAGTCCCGCACGGCGTTCCCCTTTTCCACGCTGATCACACAAACCCGACGAGACTAGACCAGGTCACCTGGTGGTGTAGTTCGGAGCCTCGACAGTCATGGTGATGTCGTGCGGGTGGGACTCCTTGAGGCCGGCTGCGGTGATGCGGACCAGCTGCTTGGACTGGAGCTCGGCCACGGAGCCGGAGCCGGTGTAGCCCATGCCGGCCCGCAGGCCGCCGATCAGCTGGTGGGTGACCTGGGACAGCGGCCCACGGAACGGCACCCGGCCCTCGATGCCCTCGGGGACCAGCTTGTCCTCGTTGAGCACGTCGTCCTGGAAGTAGCGGTCCTTGGAGTACGACTTGGCCTGGCCCCGGGACTGCATCGCGCCCAGCGAGCCCATGCCCCGGTAGATCTTGAACTGCTTGCCGTTGACCAGGATCAGGTCGCCGGGGGCCTCGGCGGTGCCGCCGAGCAGGCCGCCGATCATCACGGCGCTGGCGCCGGCGGCGATGGCCTTGGCGATGTCGCCGGAGTACTGGATGCCGCCGTCGCCGATCACCGGCACGCCGGCCGGCCGGCAGGCCTGGTCGGCCTCGTAGATGGCGCTGATCTGGGGCACGCCGACGCCGGCGACCACGCGGGTGGTGCAGATCGAGCCGGGGCCGACGCCGACCTTCACGCCGTCCGCGCCGGCGTCCACCATGGCCTGCGCGCCGACCCGGGTGGCCACGTTGCCGCCGACGATGTCGACGGTGTCGCCCAGGTCCTTCTTCAGCCGCGCGACCATCTCCAGCACGCTGCGGGAGTGCCCGTGCGCGGTGTCCACCATCAGCACGTCCACGCCGGCCTCGGCCAGGCTCATGGCCCGGGCGTACGCGTCGTCGCCGACGCCGACCGCGGCGCCGCAGATGAGCCGGCCGTCCGGGTCCTTGGTGGCGTTCGGGTACTGCTCGGTCTTGACGAAGTCCTTCACGGTGATCAGGCCGCGCAGCTTGCCGTTGCCGTCCACGATCGGCAGCTTCTCGATCTTGTGCCGGCGCAGCAGCCCCAGCGCGGCCTCGGCGGACACGCCGACCTGGGCGGTGACCAGCGGACCCTGGGTCATCACCTCACGCACCGGCCGGTGGTGGTCGACCTCGAACCGCATGTCCCGGTTGGTGATGATGCCGATCAGCTTGCCGTCCGGCTCGGTCACCGGCACACCCGAGATGCGGAACTTCGCGCACAGCGCGTCCACCTCGGCCAGCGTGGCGTCGGGCGAGCAGGTGATCGGGTCGGTGACCATGCCGGCCTCGGACCGCTTGACCATCTCGGCCTGCGCGGTCTGGTCCTCGATCGACAGGTTGCGGTGCAGCACGCCGATGCCGCCCTGGCGGGCCATGGCGATGGCCATCCGCGCCTCGGTCACGGTGTCCATGGCCGCGGAGACCAGCGGAATGCGCAGCGTCACGTTGCGGGAAAGCTTGGTCGAGGTGTCGACCTGGCTCGGGATGACGTCGGACTCGGCGGGCAGCAGCAGCACGTCGTCGAAGGTCAACCCGAGCAGGGCGAACTTCGACGGCGTTTCCTGAGCGGTGAGCTCGGTCATGATTCGGGCCTCTGGCCTTCCTGCACTGACTACAAAGGGTGGATTTTCGCAGGCGGAGCGCCTCTGTCCATGGTATCTGGAGCCATCGGCGGCTCGGCGCGGTACCGTGCGGGGTCGTGCCGCACGACGCGTTGCCTCCAGACCCCTTCGCGGGCGACCCCGACGACCCCGCTCGGGCGCTGCGCGATGCCGACGACCACGACCATGAGCACGATCCGATCGGCGAGGAGGAACGCGCCGAGCTGATCAACGACCTCAGCGATCTGGCTGTCTACCAGGCGCTACTGGCCCCGCGCGGGGTCCGCGGCGTGGTGGTGGACTGCGGCGACTGCGAGGAGCCGCACTACCACGACTGGGCCCTGCTCCAGGCCAGCCTCGAGCAGCTGCTGCACGACGGCCACATGCGGCCGCACGAGCCGGCCTTCGACCCGGACCCGGCCTGCTACGTCAGCTGGGAGTACTGCCGGGGCTACGCCGACGGCGTCAGCGAGCGCGAGAGCGCCCGCTGAGCTGCGAGCAAGCTCACACGTGAGATGAGAAAGGCGGTTCCCGAGGGAACCGCCTTTTTCACGCTTTTCGGTCAACTTGTCGGCGTGCCGCCGGTCGACGTGTTGCCGCTGCCGGGCGGTTCGTCGCTCGGGACCGGCGGGTCGTTCTTGCCACTGCCGGCGCTGTTCGACGCACTGTTCGACGTCGTCGTCGTGGTGGTCGTGGTGGTTGTCGTCGTCGTGGTCGTGCTCGGCGGCGTCGACACCGTGGTGGTGGTCGTCGGCAGCGTCGTCGTGGTCGTGACCGAGGTCAGCGACGGCGCGACCGGCGTCTGCGACGTGGACGGCGGCATCGACTTGCTGGTGTTCAGCTCGTTGACCAGGCTCTCGTGCGTCTTCGACAGCTGCGAGCGGCCGTCCTCGTTGGACACCAGCGGCAGTGAGCTCTGGGCGTTGGCCAGCGCCGTGCGGGCGTCGCCGATGCGGCCCTGGTTGAGCGCCGAGCGGGCGGCGTTCAGATCGGACTCGACGGCGACCGCGGCCGCCACGGAATGCGCGTGGTCGGTGTAGAGCATCTGGGTCAGCCCCCAGAGGGCGTCACCGGGCTTGGCGTCGCGCGCGGCCAGGCTCACGCCGGTGAAGGCGATCACCAGGACCGCGGCCGCGGTGGCCAGCGGGACCAGAAGTGGGCGTCGGCGGCGCGCGGACCGCCGGGCGGCGAGCACGGTCTCGGCCGCGGTCTCGGTGTCGACCAGCTCGCCGAAGGGCTCGGCGTCGACATCTCGGCGCCAGGACAGCAGCAGCGCGCTCAGCTCGTGGCCGGCGAGCGCGGAGTTCAGTTCGGGGTTGCCGCCGCCGAGGGCGTCCAGCAGGGCGTCGTCGGCCCGGACCGCCCCCAGGTCCACCGGCACCTCGGCGGCGCCGAGGTCGAAGCCGTTGACCGGCTCGGGATCGAGCGGGTCATCGCCGGTCAGAACCGGTCTGCCACCGCCAAGACTGCCCGAGAAATGGCCCCTCATCGGCCATTCTCTCTTGGCGGCATCCTCATCGCCGGGCCCGTGCTGCTCGGCCACTCAGACCACCTCCTCCGCTGCCAGCGTCTTGCGTAGTCGTGCCAACGCGCGGTGCTGCGCCACGCGCACCGCGCCCGGGGTCGAGCCAACCGCGTCCGCCGTCTCCTCGGCCGACAGCCCGACGACCACCCGGAGCAACAGGATCTCCCGCTGCTTCGCGGGCAGGATGCGCAGCAGCTGCGCCATCCGCTCGGACAGCTCGCCGTGCATGGCGCGCTGCTCGGGCCCGGCGTCGGTCTCCGGGGCGTCCGGGACCTCGGGCACGGGCTCAGCGCGATTGCGGGCGGCCGCCCGATGGGCGTCGGCGACCTTGTGCGCGGCGATGCCGTACACGAAGGCGAGGAAGGGCCGGCCTTGGTCGCGGTAGCCGGGCAGAGCCGTGAGCACCGCGAGACACACCTCCTGGGCGACGTCGTCCGCCGAGGCGAAAGACCTCTCCTGTCTGCCGACACGGGCGCGGCAGTACCGCACCACCAAAGGGCGGATAGACGCCAGGACACGTTCGATGGCCTGGCGGTCGCCATCAACGGCAGCGCCCACTGCGGCGTCCAGTCCGTCCCCCGTAGTGCTCATCGCAGACAACAGCCCTGGTGTTACTTCTGGGCACACCGACGCGGTCGGCGTGCGAGACGTTGGTCGCTCAACCCGGTCGGGACTCACCGTACCGGGCGACACCGACGGATGTAACGCAGCGACGGGTCACCCTTAGTCACGGAGTGTGGCATCCGACCGTAGACACGGACCAGTCCAGCCCAACGGATCGCTGAGCTGGACCAATGGGGTGTGGCATCGGTGACTACGTGAGTAGAAGGCAGGGGATTCCCCCGCCCTCCGCCCGGGGACGCCCGATCTGGCTGTGGCGTCCCCGACACTGGCGGGTGGTGGTACTTGCTACGACACCAGGCCGCGGCGGAAGCCGTGCGCGACGGCCTGGGCGCGGTCACGGACGCCGAGCTTGCGGAACAGCCGGCGCGCGTGGGTCTTGACGGTGTCTTCCGACAGGTACAGCTCGCGGCCGATCTGGCCGTTGCTCTTGCCCTGGCTCATGCCCCGAAGCACCTGCAGCTCACGCTCGGTGAGCTGCACGCCCGGGTCCGATGGCTGGCGGGGCGCCGGCACCGAGGTGCTGGCCAGCGTGTGCGCGAGGGCGGCGACCAACTCCGGCCGGGACGCGTCCCAGCGCAGGTAGCCACGTGCCCCGCCGGCGATGGCGGCAGCGATGCTGCCGGCGTCGTCCGGCGCTCCGAAGACGATGACGTTGGCCTGGGGGTTGGCCGAGACCAGCCGACGGGTCGCCTCGACACCGGTCGGCACGGCGCGCTGGGTTCCCACCAGTACGACATCCACCGGCTGCCGCGAGAAACGCGCCAACAACTCGTCACCGTGTGCCACGCAGTCGATGCGACTGACCCCAGGGACTGCCGACATGACACGCGTCAGCCCCTCCCGCACGCTGCGGCGGTCATCGCAGATCAAGACCGTCGTCACGGGGACTCCTTTCCGACAGCCGAGTGACGTTCCTCTTCCCCTATCGGACGCCGGGCCGGAAACCTTGACACGATCCGGTGCTTAATCCGTCAAGTAGTTCGCCCGGATGTCGGCCAGACCGGGTTCCCCGGAACGGAGCAGCGGGCTCACGGCACCCAGACGGAGGCCGCCGCCAGCGTTCGGGCGACCGGATCGGCGCGGAGCAACACGCAGCTCAGCACCCCTTTAGCCCGTTCGAGCCAGTCCGGCGCACCATCGGGTCGCAGGTGGCACAGCAGCAGTGCGCAGGGCCACACCAGGGGGTGTAGCCCCAGGGCTTCATTGTGACGCACATCACACTCCAACAGGGCTTCAGCTCGCTCTTTCGAGACCCTGTCGTGCAGATTCGCGAGCGTCGCGGCGAGCACCATCCGGGACTTGACGCGGTGCCGGACCGCCCCCACGGCGGTCGCGACGGCCACCGCCCGCTCGGCCGGCTCCAGAGCCTGTTCCGGCCGGCCGGCGGCCAAGTCGATCTCCGCGCGGACCCAGTCCAGCCGGACCGCCGACCGCCAGCGGTGACCGCCGAATCGCTCGACCGTGTCGGCCGCCACCACGTGCAGGCGACGGGCCGGTCCGCCGACACCGATCGCGTCCGCCGCCAGCCCCGTGAGCGCATCCGCGAGCGCTCCCGCGGCGTCGACACAGTCCGGGTCGTCGGCGACCGGCGCCACGCCGGACAACCGGGCCAAGGCCTCCCCGTCCAGCCGTCGCGCGGCGGCATGGCCACCCACCTGGCGGCGTTGGGAGGCCAACGTGCTCGCGGCCAGTGACGCCAGCACCGGATCGGACGTGTGCCGCAGCTCGGTCAGCAGCGCCGTGGCGGCCGCGTAGTGACCCTGTCCGCCGAGCACGACGGCGGCCAGCCAGCGCTGCCGCGGCGACCCCTGTGCGGCCTTGCTGACGTCCGCGCCGGGATTGCCGCCGAACGCGGCGTCCCGCAGGAAGTCATCCATCGGCGCCCAGCAGGACGTACGAGATGCGGTCGAGCGCGGCCGACAGGGAGTCCAGCGGCTCCGCGTGCGGCGGCAGCTTGCTCTGCTGCCAGCCGGGGCCGCCGACGAACAGCCGGATCCGCTGCCGGGTGCGCGGCAACTCCGTCAACAGGTTGCAGTGGGCGTACCTAGGTAGCTGGGCCCAGAGGAACACCGCCGCGGGCGCGATCCGCCGGATGGCCGCACCGAGTGCGTCGGCCGGCAGCGCCGCCCCGAGCAACATCGTCCCCACGCCCTTCTGCACCAGCGCGGCCGACAGCGCCTGCAACGGCAGGCTGTGCTGTTCCTCCGGCACACAAGCCAGCAGCACCGGCCGCGGGTTCACCGGCAACGGCGCCCCGACCTGCGCCGCCGACAGCGCGGCCATGACGCACTGCGTGAACAGGTGCTCGACCTCCACGCCCTCGCCCGAGTGCCGCCAGCGCTGGGCGATGCCCGTCAACACCGGCCGGATCATGGTGTTCCACGTGACCAGCACGCCGAGCTCGGCCAACGCGGCGTGCAGCAGCTGCTGCACGGACATGGCGTCCATGGCCATCGCCGCCCGGCCCAGGCCCCGGGCCTGCCGGCTCACGCCCGGCAGGCGCAGCACTCGGCCACCGGTGCTGACCTGCTCGCCGTCGTCCGCGTCACCGCCGACGACCAGCTCCGGCAACTCGGGCTGCGGGGGCTGCACGGTCAGCCTTTGCTCGGGCAACGTGCTGCTCAGGGCGTAGCGGGCGGCCTCGGCCGGTGACGCTCCGCGCAGCAGGGCCCGCTGCATGAGTTCCAACCGGGCGATGTCGCGATCCCCGTAGCGGCGGTGCCGACCGGTGGTGTGATCGGTCGGCCCGAGGCCGTAGCGGCGGTCCCAGGTGCGCAACGTCGCAGGTGCCACGCCGAGCCGCCTGGCAACTGCCGCAACGGAGAGCATCGGTTCGCCGGCGGCGCGCTCCCGTGGAACGGGCTCCGGCTGAGTCGTCACGGTGGACATGGTCCGGGCACCTTCTCACAGCGGCAACTCACGTCACGCGGTGTGACGTGGGCCACCAGGAGTGGAGGGCCTTGATCACTCGTCGGCAGGAATGAACAACTTCCCGCCCGAACACTCTTGAACAAGTTTTGGCGCGGTTCTACGGTGATCACAGTTAAGCCATACGGAGCAACCACGATGGGCACCGACCCGGCGAGGAGGCGGTTCTCGATGGCAGACACCCGGAGGCTCCCCGGTCCGAACGCGGACGTGTGGGACTGGCAGTTGGACGGCAACTGCCGGGGCATGGACAGCGCCTTCTTCTTTCATCCGGACGGTGAGCGCGGCCCGGCGCGGTCGCGGCGCGAGGCCCGGGCGAAGGCCGTCTGCCAGAGCTGCCCGGTGCTGGAGATGTGCCGCCGGCACGCGCTGGCCGTGCAGGAGCCGTACGGCATCTGGGGCGGCATGAGCGAGTCCGAGCGGGACACCATCCTGAAGTCGAGGCGTCGTCAGCTGGTACTCACGTCGTAGGCCCGAGGTATGACCCGACGACCATCTCCGCGGTGGACGCCCGATGACGCCCGCCCGCCCTAGCTTCGTCCTATCGACGCGGGACGTTAGGGGATGGTCGGGATGCCGAGCACGGCGGTGGTTCAGTTCGGACACATGTTCGCCGTGATCGCACTGGTGGGGCTGGCCGCGTTGGCCATCGCCCACGTGCTGATCGCCGTGCTGGCCGCGGTCGGCGTGATCGGGTCACGCCTTAGCCTCGGCATGAAGATCGTGTGGTTCCTGCTGATCTGGGCCATGCCGCTGATCGGCAGCGTGATGTGGTTCCTGGTCGGCCGCCGCGAGCAGCGGGCGCAGTGGGACCCCGTTTCGCAGCGCCACCCGGTGATGCAGTGATTCCTCACGAAGCGACAAAAAGAGGGCCCTCCGTTCTCGGGAGGGCCCTCTATCGTGTGTCAGCTGCCGAGTTACGCCAGGCCGACGGTCGCGGGTTCGCGCCGGTGCCTGGACCGCGGGCTCAGTTAGATCGAGTCTTTCCATCGATCTAACTGAGCCAAGGGAAGGCAGCGGCTTAGCGGCGAACCCGCCCCGCGCGGAACGCGCGGCAACAACTCAGTGGCCGTGACCGTGGCCGTGACCGTGGCCCGCGTCGGCCGGCTCGTCGTCCTTCTTCTCCACGATGGCGCTCTCCGTGGTGAGCACCATGCGGGCGATGGAAGCGGCGTTGGCGATCGCGGAGCGGGTCACCTTCACCGGGTCGATGACGCCGGCGCCGACCAGGTCGCCGTACTCCAGGGTGGCGGCGTTGAAGCCGGAGCCCCACTCCAGGTCGGCGACCTTGGACGTGACGACCGCGCCCTCGAGGCCGGCGTTGCTGGCGATCCAGTACAGCGGCGCGGACAGGGCGTCGCGCACGATGCGCACGCCGGTGGCCTCGTCGCCGGTCAGGCCCAGGTTGTCGGCCAGCTCCTTGGCCGCGTGCACCAGGGCGGAGCCGCCGCCGGGCACGATGCCCTCCTCGACCGCGGCCTTGGTGGCGGCGACCGCGTCCTCGATGCGGTGCTTGCGCTCCTTCATCTCGGTCTCGGTGGCCGCGCCGACCTTGATCACCGCGACGCCGCCGGACAGCTTGGCCAGCCGCTCCTGCAGCTTCTCGCGGTCCCAGTCGGAGTCGGTGGCCTCGATCTCCTTGCGGAGCTGCTCCACCCGGCCCGCGACGTCCTCGGACTTGCCGGCGCCGTCGACGATCGTGGTGTTGTCCTTGGTGACGTGCACGCGGCGAACGCTGCCCAGCACCTCGAGACCCACCTCGGACAGCTTCAGGCCGACCTCGGCCGCCACGACCTGGGCGCCGGTGACGGTGGCCAGGTCGTCCAGGAACGCCTTGCGGCGGTCGCCGAAGTACGGGGCCTTCACCGCGACGACCTTGATGGTCTTGCGGATCGAGTTGACCACCAGCGTGGACAGGGCCTCGCCCTCGAGGTCCTCGGCCACGATCAGCAGCGGCTTGCCCGACTGCGCGACCTTCTCCAGCACCGGCAGCAGGTCGGCCAGCGCCGAGATCTTCTCGCGGTGCAGCAGGACGTAGGCGTCGTCGTAGACGGCCTCCTGCGTCTCCGGGTCGGTGGCGAAGTAGGCGGAGATGTAGCCCTTGTCGAACTGGACACCCTCGGTGATCTCCAGCTCGGTGGCCAGCGTCGAGGACTCCTCGATCGTGATGACGCCGTCCTCGCCGACCTTCTCGATGGCCTCGCCGAGCAGCGCGCCGATCGAGGAGTCGCGGGAGGAGACGGTGCCGACCTGGGCGACGTTGTCGCGGCCCTTGATCGGGGTGGCCTTGTTCTTCAGGAACTCCACCACGTGGTCGACGGCGGCCTGCATGCCGCGGCCAAGCGAGGTGGGGTTGGCGCCGGCGGCCACGTTGCGCAGACCGACCCGGACCAGGGCCTGGGCCAGCACCGTCGCGGTGGTGGTGCCGTCGCCGGCGATGTCGTTGGTCTTGGTGGCGACGCTCTTGGCCAGCTGGGCGCCGAGGTTCTCGAAGGAGTCCTCGAGCTCGATCTCCCGGGCCACGGTCACGCCGTCCAGCGTGACCGTCGGGCCGCCGAACTTCTTGTCCAGGACGACGTGGCGGCCGCGCGGGCCGAGGGTGACCTTGACGGCGTCGGCCAGCTTGTTGACGCCGCGCTCCAGAGCCCGACGAGCGTCCTCGTCGAAGCTGATCTGCTTGGGCATTACGAGCCTTTCTCAGGTTTTAAGCACACAAGCGCCCCGGCGACCCGGAGTGGGCCGCCGGGGCGCCTGAGTGGAGAAAGCGACGTCAGTTGATGACGGCGAGCACGTCACGCGCGGAGAGGATGAGGTACTCCTCGCCGTTGTGCTTGAGCTCCGTGCCGCCGTACTTCGAGTAGACGACGACGTCGCCGACCGCGACGTCCAGCGGGACGCGGTTGCCCTTGTCGTCGATCCGACCCGGGCCCACGGCCAGGACCTTGCCCTCCTGGGGCTTCTCCTTGGCGGTGTCCGGGATGACAAGACCGGAAGCGGTCGTCGTCTCGGCCTCGTTGGCCTGGACGAGGATCTTGTCCTCGAGCGGCTTGATGTTCACGCTCACCGGGTTGACCTCCACGGTCGTCGAAAGCGTTGGCAGGTACCGACGGCGCCTGCCACCCCGCCGTCGCGGGGGCCGGGGCGGTAATTGGTGCCGTGCGACTAGCACTCTACCCATGAGAGTGCCAGCCGTTCAACCACCCCCCACACCCCCGCCGCCCTTTATCCGTCACATGCGGTCCGGATGTGCCTCAGGGCGGCAAGTACGACGCGCATGTGACATTGCGGGTCACCCGGATGGGGGTGGGCGTCAGGCGTCAGAGAATCTGCACCTGGGACACCGGCAGGCCCGGATCGGTGGCCAGGTCCAGGCCGGAGGGCTCGGCGTCGGCGGCCACCAGGTGCGCGCCGACGGCGGCGATCATGGCGCCGTTGTCGGTGCAGAGCCGGGGACGGGGCACCCGCAGCGTGATGCCGGCGGCGGCGCAGCGCTCGGCCGCCAGACCGGACAGGCGGGAGTTGGCCGCGACGCCGCCGGAGATGACCAGCGTGTCCAGGCCGAAGTCCTTGACGGCCCGGATGGCCTTGCCGGTGAGCACGTCGGCGACGGCCTCCTGGAACGAGGCGGCGACGTCGGCCAGCGGGATCTCCAGCCCGTCCCGCTCGCGGTTCTCGACCCAGCGGGCGACGGCGGTCTTCAGCCCGGAGAAGGAGAAGTCGTACTTGGCGTCGCGGGGGCCGGTCAGGCCGCGCGGGAAGGCGATGGCGCAGCCGTTGCCGGTCTTGGCCAGTTTGTCGATGGGCGGCCCGCCGGGATACGGCAGGTCGAGCACCCGGGCCACCTTGTCGTAGGCCTCGCCGGCGGCGTCGTCGATGGTGGAGCCGATCTCGGTGATCTTGCCGGCCAGGTCCTCGACCAGCAGCAGCTGTGAGTGCCCGCCGGAGACCAGCAGCGCGACGCAGGGCGACGGCAGCGGCCCGTGCTCCAGGGTGTCGGCGGCGACGTGCCCGGCCAGGTGGTTCACGCCGTAGAGCGGCTTGTCCAGGGCGGCGGCGTAGGCCTTGGCCGCGGACACGCCGACCAGCAGCGCGCCGGCCAGGCCGGGCCCGGCGGTGACGGCGATGGAGTGCACGTCGTCCAGGGTCAGCCCGGACTTCTTCAGCGCCCGGCTCATGGTCGGGACCATGGCCTCCAGGTGCGCGCGGCTGGCCACCTCGGGCACCACGCCGCCGAAGCGGGCGTGCTGCTCGACGCTGGACGCCACCTCGTCGGCCAGCAGCTCCATGCTGCCGTCCGCGCCGAGCCGGACGATGCCCACCCCGGTCTCGTCGCACGAGGACTCGATGCCCAGCACGATCCGATCGCCGGTCACGACTTCTCCTCCTGTCGGACCGCCGCGGGGCGGCCCATGGTGTACGCGTCCGCCCCGGACGGTTGGTAGTACCTGCGGCGCAGCCCCAGCTGCTCGAAACCGCGCGACCGGTACAAGGCTATGGCGCGGTCGTTGTCGGTGCGGACCTCCAGGAACACCGGCGCCGCGACCTGGTCGGCCCGGGCCAGCAGCGCCTCGAACAGCGCCCTGCCCACGCCCCGGCCCTGCCAGTCGGAGTCCACCGCGATGGTCTGCACGCTGGCCTCGAAGTCGGGCGCACGGCCGTTGATCGCGAGCCCGGCGTAGCCGACGAGCCGCCCGTCCTCGTCGTACGCCCCGAGGTAGAAGTGCCCGTTGTCCAGCTCGGTCCGGAACGCCCGCTCGCGCCACGGGTCGTCGGCGGGGAACAGCTTGCGTTCCAGCTCCGCGCAGCGCGCCGCGTCCTCGTGACGCAGCGCGGCCAGCGTGAAGCCGGTCATGGTTGGGTCACCCGCTTGCGCCCGGTGGGCACGACGGCGTCCGGGCGGCGCAGGTAGAGCGGGGTCATCGGGCCGGGCTCGGCGCGAGTGAGCAGCTCGCGCGCCGCCACCGCGACCAGGCCGTGCGGCGACGGGAACGGGGCCAGCACGATCGGCAGGTCCAACACGTCGGCGTACATCTCGGCGCCCTGCCCGGCGGCGCTGGCCAGGCCCAGCGACGGCAGCTTCTCGGCCAGGTCGGCCGGCTTCTCCACGTGCGGGCCCTCGACGCGGCGGCCCTCGGCGTCGTAGGCGGCCCAGTAGACCTCACGCCGGCGCGCGTCGGTGGCGACGAGCAGGCCGTGGCCCGTACGCGCCTCGACGGCGATGGCGTCGACCGTGGGCACCGGGTAGACCGGCTTGCCCAGGGCCTGCCCGAGGGCGGCCGCTGTGACCATGCCGACACGCAGGCCGGTGAAGGGGCCGGGGCCGCTGCCGCACACGATGGCGTCCACGTCGGCCATGGCCTTGCCGGCCTCGGCCAGCGCGGCCCGCACGTGCGGAATCAGCAGCTCACCATGGGCCCTGGCGTCGACGGTGACGCGCTGGGCCAGCGTTCGCGGCACCGCGTCGGCGTCGAGCTGGACCACTCCGGCGGTGACGGCGGGGGTCGCGGTGTCGATCGCAAGCACTAGCACGGTCGTCAAGGGTACGACCATCATCGGAAGGGACTTCGACGCGAGGGGTTGATGGGATGTTGTTGCCGGCGCTGGCCGACCCGACGGACGCCGACGCACTGGTCTTCGGCGACCGCAAACTGACCTACCGGGAGCTCGCCGGCGTGGCCGCGGCGATCGCGAACCGGCTGGTCGGGGCCAGGGTCGCGGTGTGGGCGACGCCGACGCTGGAGACCTGCGCGGCGGTGGTCGGGGCGCTGGCCGCCGGCATCGCGGTGGTGCCGATCAACCCCAAGGTCGGCGAACGCGAGCTTGAGCACATCCTCGGCGACAGCGCGCCGACCCAGGTGTTGGCGGCCCCCGGCGTGGAGCTGCCCGGCGGTCTGGCCGCGCTGCCGCGGTTGGACGTCGATCTCTCCGTACGGTCCGACGGCCTGCCGCCCGAGCCGGACGAGGAGGCGCCGGCCTTCATCGTCTACACCTCGGGCACCACCGGGCCGCCCAAGGGCGTTGTCCTGCCGCGCCGGGCCATCGCGTCCAACCTGGACTCGCTGGCCGCGGCGTGGGAGTGGACGGCCGCCGACGTGATCACGCACGCGCTGCCGATCTTCCACGTGCACGGGCTGGTGGTCGGTGTGCTCGGGCCGCTGCGGCGCGGCGGTTCCTCGCACCACATGGGCAGGTTCAGCGCCGCGGCGGCCGGGGCCAAGCTGGCCGGCCCGGCCACGATGATGTTCGGCGTGCCGACCATGTACAGCCGACTGGCCGCGGACGTGGAGGCCGATCCGGAGCTGGCCAAGCAGATCGCGCAGGCCCGGCTGCTGGTGTCGGGCTCGGCGCCGTTGCCGGCCAGCCTGCACGAGCGCATCTCCACGGCCACCGGGCAGCGGATCGTGGAGCGCTACGGCATGACCGAGACGCTGATGAACTGCAGCGTCCGGGCCTGGGGCGAGCGGCGGCCGGGCACCGTCGGACTGCCGGTCGACGGCGTTTCCGTCCGGCTCGTCGACGACGCGGGCGCCGAGATCACCGTCAGCGACGACGCCACCATCGGCGAGATCGAGGTGCGCGGGCCCAACCTGTTCCTGGAGTACCTCAACCGGCCCGAGGCCACCGCCGAGGCCATGCACGACGGCTGGTTCCGCACCGGCGACATGGCCACCCGCGCCGCCGACGGCTACATCCGCATCGTCGGGCGGCGGGCCACCGACATCATCAAGAGCGGCGGCTTCAAGATCGGCGCCGGCGAGATCGAGAACGCGCTGCTGGAGCACCCGGGCGTGGCCGAGGTCGCGGTGGCCGGCCGGCCCGACGACGACCTCGGCGAGCGGATCGTCGCCTGGGTGGTGCCCGGCGCGGTCGTGCCGACGGCCGAGGAGCTGACCGACCACGTCGCCCGCCTGCTCACCCCGCACAAGCGACCCCGCATGATCCACTTCGTGGACTCCTTGCCCCGCAACGAACTCGGCAAGGTCACCAAGCGGGCCCTCCCCTAACCCCTTCATTGCCACATGTGGACCACATTCGACTTCCAGCGTCGAATGTGGTCCACATGTGGCGAAAGTTGGGGCGGGCGGCTAGGGGAGCTCGCGGTCGGTCCAGGCGCCGTGGGGGTGCAGCTCCGCCACACGCACGTCGTCGTCGAGGCGGGTGAGGCGGATGAGCAGGTGGTCGTCGGAGAGTCGCTCCGCGACGCCCTCGCCCCACTCCACGACCACGGCCGCGTCCATCAGCTCGGTGTCCAGGTCCAGGTCGTCGAGCTCGTCCAGGTGACCGCCGAGCCGATAGGCGTCAACGTGCACCAGCGCCACGCCGCGCGGGCCGGCCCGGTGCTCACGGGCGATCACGAACGTCGGCGAGCTGACCCGGCCGCCGACGCCGAGCCCCTCGGCGATGCCTCTGGTCATGGCCGTCTTGCCCGCGCCGAGCGGGCCGGAGAGCAGCACCAGGTCGCCCGCCCGCAGCAGGCCGCCCAGCCGCCGGCCGAACTCGACCGTGTCCGCCTCCTCCGGCAGCCGGAGTTCCTTCACGCCCGTTTCCACCATCGCCGTCCAGTCGTCTCGCCGTCCGCACAGTCGCGCACCAGCTCCACCAGGTGATCGGTGACCAGGTCGGCCTGCTCCAGCATCACCATGTGGCCCGCGCCCTCGGCCCGGACCAGCTCGGCGTCCGGCAGCTCGGCGGCGATCGCCTCGGCATGCCGGAACGGCGTGAGCTTGTCGGCGTCCCCGGACAGCACCAGCACCTTGCAGTGCCGCAGGCCGGCCAGCGCGGCGTAGCGGTTGTGCGAGCCAAGGGTACGGACGAAGTCGGTGATGGCCGCGAGCGAGGTCCCCTCGATCATCGTGTCCATCAGGTCGACCAGTTTCGGGCTGACCTTGCGGTCGCCGAAGGCCAGGCCGCGGATGGCGCTCCAGGTGATGTGGCCGCCGGCCTTGCGGGCCCACTCGACCAGGCTGGGCTGCCAGTGCGCCAACAGGCCGAGGCCGCGGGTGGCCGGGTTGTGCCGGGACAGCAGCGGACGGGGCAGGCCGGAGGCGCCGACGTCGCCGGCCGAGGTGCCGATCAGGGCCACGCCGCGGACCCG
>DASWRQ010000036.1:0-16366 GCA_036403095.1 Kutzneria sp.
AGACGCTCACGAAGGACGTGGCGGCGGCTTCGTGAGTGACCCGAGGCGGGTCGTTCCCCGGCAATCCGGCGGAACGGCCCGCCTCACCATGTCAGCGCCTCTCGCTATCGTGGGTCCCCAGCGGCGAGAGCAGGAGGACCACCGGTGGGCACCCGCAACAAGGAACGGCGCGCGGCGAAGAAGAAGGCGCGCGATCGCCGCTCCGCCCGGACGTCCGGCGAGGAGTTCCGCGCAGATCCGTACGAGCCGCCGCTGGCCGAGGTCATTGGCAACGCGGTGCTCGACGCCGCCTACCGCCATGCCCGCGGCGACACCGAGGTGTTGGCCGAGGGCGTCGCCTGGCTGCGCCGCCAGCCCGCTCGGGCCGTCGACACCGCCATGGACATGGCGCTGCGGCACACCGTGACCCGCGTGTGGAAGGTCGGTTGGCTGCCATACGACGTGGTCCGCCACCTCGGCAAGCAGCTCGGCGAGTCCGCTGTCGCCCTGGTGACCGATGTGATCGCGGCCGACGCCGCCCAGTACGCCGAAGCGACCGTGCACGAGCGGTGGCGGGAGCAGCTGCGGCAGATCGACGCCGCCGTCTGGTGGGAGCCGGGCAGCCCCCACCTGAGCCAGTGGATCGCCCGTCACGACCTGCACCGGGCGGACGCGCTGACGCTGGTCTTCACCGTGGTCTCGTCGATGATGACCTGGCCGGAGCTGCCGGTGATCGTGCCGCCGCCGGGCGCCGCCCGCACCGCCGCGCCGTCGACCCGCCACAGCGTCGACCCGAAGATCCTGGCCCGGGTTCGGGGTCTGCTGGCCAAGGCCGAGTCGACCGAGTTCGCCGAGGAGGCGGAGGCGCTCTCGGCCAAGGCCCAGGAGCTGATGAACCGGCACGCAGTCGAGCGGGCCATGCTCGATGCCGACGAGCACGTGCCGCAGGTGGCGACCGCCCGCCGGATCTGGCTGGACAGCCCGTACCTTGCCGCCAAGGCGCAGTTGGTGGGCGTGGTCGCCGAAGCCAACCGGTGCCGCGCGGTCATCCACGAGAAGATCGGGTTCGTCGCGCTGATGGGCGACGAGATGGACCTGGAGATCACCGAGTTGCTCGCCACCTCCCTGCTGTTGCAGGCCACGCGAGCGCTCGTGGCGGCCGGCCGGGCCGGGCAGTCCCGGATCCGCTCGTACCGCCAGTCGTTCCTGGTCGCCTACGCCCACCGGATCGGCGAGCGGCTGGCCGCGGTGACCGAATCGGCCCTGTCGGAGCCCGACGACCGGTTGCTGCCGGTGCTCGTGGATCGCCAGCAGGCCGTCGACGAGCTGTTCACAACCATGTATCCGACGACCAGGATCAAGTCCTACTCGGCGAGCAACGCCGCAGGCTGGGGCGCCGGCCGGGCCGCCGCCGACCGTGCCGATCTCGGCCTGGACCGCAAGGGGTTGCCGAGTTCCTAGTCAGCGGTGAGGCGGGCCGACCCACCGGCCCGCCACCGCACTTGGGTCATGCCCCAGAGCTTGGCCACGCCGTCGCCGTCACCGCTGGCCAGCATCCTGCCATCGGGGCTGAAGGCGATGGACAGCACCTTGTTCAAGGGGCCGACCAACGTCCCCTCCGGCCGGTTTGCGGCCACGTTCCAGAACCGGATCCGGTTGTCCATGCCGCCGCTGGCCAGCATCCGGCCGTCGGGGCTGAAGGCGAGTGCGGTGGTGTACTGCTTGTGGCGGCGCACCCGTGCCCGCCACTTGGACAGCCTGCGCCGAACCTCATGGTAGGGCCGGTTGACCAGGGTCTCGACGGTGAAGCCGCCGATCTCGGGATCGCCAAGCACGGCGGCGAGGGCGGCGGCGTCGGCCTGGGGCACCCGTAGTGCCCGGAAGGACGGGTCGGCATACGTGTCGGTCACGATGAACAGCGCCAGACGCCTGCCGGTCATGCCACCCGCCATTTGCCAACGAGCAACGCGCTGTCCCTCACCGACAGCGCACGGTGCGGCGACCCTACAGCGAATCCTGGGCGGTGCACCCGATCGGTCTAGTGGGGCCCCTGACAAATCTCCGGTCTTGCCGGGAAAACACGCCGTGCGAACCCCGGCGACCTACCGTTCCCGCCATGAGCAAGGGGAGCACGATCGTCGCCGAGGGGCTGCGCAAGCGGTACGGCGACCTGTGGGCGGTCGACGGGGTGTCGTTCACCGTGGGCGAGGGGGAGTTCTTCGGCATTCTCGGACCCAACGGGGCGGGCAAGACGACCACGTTGGAGATCATCGAGGGGCTGCGCAAGCCCGACGAGGGCAGCGTGACGCTGTTCGGGGAGAAGCCGTGGCCGCGCAACGCGAAGCTGCTGCCGCGCATCGGGGTGCAGCTGCAGGCGTCGTCTTTCTTCGAGAAGCTGACGGCCCGTGAGCAGCTGGAGACGTTCGCCTCGCTGTACGGGGTGAGCACGGGCGCAGCGGCGGACATGCTGGAGCTGGTCGGCCTGACGGACAAGGCGGACACCAGGGAGAACAAGCTGTCGGGCGGCCAACGCCAGCGGCTGTCGATCGCCTGCGCCCTGGCCCACGATCCGGACATCGTGTTCCTCGACGAGCCGACGGCGGCGCTGGACCCGCAGGCCCGGCGCAACCTGTGGGACGTGCTGCGGGCGATCCAGGCGCGCGGCAAGACCATCGTCTACACCACGCACTACCTGGACGAGGCGGAGATCCTCTGCGACCGCACGGCGATCATGGACAAGGGCAAGATCCTGGCCATGGACGCGCCGGCGACGCTGGTGCGGGGCCTGGACGCGCCGACGCACGTGCTGATCGAACGCGGCGTTATCCCGCTGGCGGAGGCGAAAGCCCTGTCCGGGGTCGAGGAAGCGTCCGATGACGGTGTCTCGCTGCGACTGTCCACTCGACACCCGGCCAAGCTGCTGTCCGCACTGGCCGAACGCGGCGCGCTGGAGGGCCTGCAGGTCCGCGGCGCGACGCTGGAGGACGTCTTCCTGGAGCTGACCGGACGGGAGTACCGGGCATGACCGCCTTCAAGAGCCTGTCCGTGGCCATGTTCAAGGGATTCTTCCGCGAACGGGTGGCCCTGTTCTTCACCTTCCTGATGCCGCTGATGTTCCTGATCATCTTCGGCCTGATCTTCGGCTCCGGCTCGTCCAACAAGACGAAGATCGACGTCGTCGGCGACGGCCCGGTGCTCAGCGCGCTGCAGCAGACCGGGATCGTCGAGTTCCAGCACGTCGACTCGTTCGACACGGCCGTTCAGGCCGTCCGCAGCGGCGACGTGCCGGCGGCGATTTCGGTGCAGGGCAACCAGGTTCAGCTCCGCTACGCGGCCAGCGACAGCGTGCAGGCCGGCACCGTGCAGGCGGTGATCCGCTCGGTCGTGGACGCGGTCAACGTGCGGGCCAGCGGCAAGCCGCCGACCGTGACGCTGGACTCGCAGCAGGTCGAGGACTCCTCGCTGACCGCGATCCAGTACCTCACGCCCGGCATCCTGTCCTGGGGCCTGGCCACCTCGGCGATCTTCGGCTCGGCCCTGACGCTGGTCAACTGGCGCAAGAAGCAGGTGCTGCGGCGGATCCGGCTGGCCCCGGTGGCCACCGGCACGGTGATCTCCTCCCGGCTGCTGGTGACCATCGGAACCTCGGTGCTGCAGGCGATCCTGTTCGTCGCGGTGGCGATGACCCCGGTGTTCGGGCTCAAGCTGGCCGGCCAGTGGTGGCTGGCGCTGCCGCTGCTCGTGCTCGGCTCGCTGTCGTTCTTCTCCATCGGTGTGCTGGTCGGCTCGATCGCCAAGTCCGAGGAGGCGGCGACCGGCATCACCAACGTGATCGTGCTGCCGATGGCCTTCCTGTCCGGCACCTTCTTCCCGGTGCAGAACGCCCCGCAGTGGCTGCAGACCGTCTCGGAGGTGCTGCCGCTGCGGCATCTCAACGACGGCATGGTCGATGTTCTGGTGCGTGGCAAGGGAATCGAGGCGCTGGCCGTGCCGTCGGCGGTGCTGATCGGCTTCACCCTGGTGATCGGCTTCGCCGCGTCCAGAGTGTTCAGCTGGGAGGATAGCTAGGCCCGGTAGGGGCGTGAGCGCGCTCACGCCCCACACTGGACGCCATGTTCGACACTCCGTCAGGCCGGTTCCGCGTCGTCGCAGTGGCCGAGGCGATCTCCTGGGCCGGCCTGCTGATCGGCATGTTCTTCAAGTACGCCATGGGCAACGCCATCGGCGTGCACATCTTCGGCTCGGTGCACGGCGTGGTGTTCATCGCGTACGTGGTGCTGTCGCTGCTGGCCCGCAAGGCCCTGGCCTGGGACAACCGGACCACCGCGTGGGCGCTGGTCGCGAGCATCCCGCCGTTCGGCTCGGTGGTGTTCGAGCGGTGGGCCACCCGAACCGGCCGGCTGGCCCAGCGGGCGGTCGCGATCAGCGCCTGACCTCAGCCGACGAAGTCGGTGGCGGTGAAACCGCCGCCGGTCTGCGGCGCGCCGACCGGCTTGGTCGGCACCTGCGGCTTGGTCGGCGGCTCCTGGGCCTTGGGCAGCACGGTGAACTCGGTCGTGAAGGCCAGGCTGCCGCCCGGGCTGTAGGGGCTCGGGCAGTAGGCGGTGACCTTGTACGTGCCGGCCTTCACGTCCTTCACCTTCGCGTCATACCGCCACCGGTCGCCGAGGTGCGCGCCCGTGGGGTTGACGTCGAGGGCCGCACTCTCGAAGCTCTTCGCCGGGCAGCCGGTGTCCACGACCACGGCAGCGCCGGAACGGCCGGAGGTCGGCGCGACGTTGATCCAGCCCAGGCTCGGCGGCGTCACGGTGGTCGTGGTGGTGGGCGGCGGGCTGGTCGTCGAGGTCGGTTCCGTGGTCGGCGTCGTGGTGTCCGTCGTCGCCATCGCCGCCGGCGCGAGCAAGGCTCCGACGGCGCCGACCGCCAGCACGGCACCGATGAGCGCACTCCTGTTCCTCATGGTCATCCCCTCTGGGCGGAAACTCTCGTATGCCCAGGCAACGCCGGAAACGGACATGAGGTTGCCACGGGACCCGAAATTCAGCCGAGCCGATGAGCACAGCCCATGATGAACCCCCCTGCGGTGACCAATTTTCCGGTCACACAGGAAGACCTGAGATGGCCACGGGTTTCAGTCGGCGAAGTCGCCGGCCGCCTTGCGTACCTTGGACAACAGGTCGGTCAGCTGCTCGGTCTGCCGCTCGGTCAGCCCACGCAGCCCCAGGTTGACCTCCGACACCGACCTGGTCGCGGTCTCGCACAGCTCGCGGCCGGCCGCGCAGATCTCCACCAGGGTGGTGCGCCGATCCGACGGGTGCGGCGTCCGCTTGACCAGGCCGTCGGCCTCCAGCCGGTCCACGATGTTGGTGACGCTGGTCGGGTGCAGCTGCAGGCGCTCGCCCATCACCCGCATCGGCAGGCTGCCGCGGCGGGAGAACGTCAGCAGCACCAAGGCCTCGAAGCGGGCGAAGGTCAGGCCGTGCGGCTTGAGCGCCGCGTCCACCGTGGACTGGAGGATCTGCTGCACCCGCATGACGCTGGTGACCGCCGCCATCGCCCCCGACGGGCCGACCCGCTCCTCCCACATGCCCGCGGCGCGGGCGATCGGGTCGAACGGCAACGGTTGGGTGGCCATGGGTGTCGACGCTAGCAGTTCACGCGTCGGTGATCACGGCTTGTTGCCGGACCGCCCCGCAGCGGGTTGACTGACCGGCAGCCATGACAGGGAGGGCCGATGCTGGTCGCGTTCAGTGTGTCGCCGCTCGGCGGCGAGTCCGACAGCGTTGCCGAGGCGGTGGCCGACGCCGTGCGGGTGGTGCGGGAGTCGGGGCTGGCCAACGAAACGACCAGCATGTTCACCACCATCGAGGGTGACGACTGGGACGAGCTGATGGACGTCGTCAAGCGGGCGGTGCAGGCCGTGCAGGCGCACGCGCCGCGGGTGTCGCTGGTGCTCAAGGCGGACATCCGGCCCGGACACACCGATCAGCTGCACGCCAAGGTGGAACGGGTGGAGAGCTACCTGTCATGAGCGCGCGGCGGATGTGGACGCTGTACGAGCCCTACCACGGCGTCACCTACTTCGCGCCGGAAGCGCGGGCCGCCACCGACGCCCTGGGCTGCCGCGGCGGCTGGATGGGCTACTTCGGGCTGCGGGCCGCCCCGCTCGGCGCCGTGCCGGCCGAGGTCGTCGCCGCCACCTTCTACAACTTCAAGCTCAGCCGGGTCGCGCGGGCGATTCCCACCGCCTGGACCATCGCCACGCCGGCGCAGTTCCTCGAGGCCCGGCTGGCCGGCGTCGACGCCGGTCTGCGGTCGATCCTCGGTGACGACGTCGTCGGCGACGACATGATCGAGGCGTCGCAGCTGGCCCAGCGGGCGGCGCTGGCCGCCCCCATCGCCGGCCGGCCGCTGGCCGCCGCCAACGCCGTGCTGCCGTGGCCCGATCCGCCGCATCTCGTGCTGTGGCACGCCACCACGATCCTGCGGGAGTCCCGGGGTGACGGCCATGTCGCGGCGCTGGTCGCCGGCGGGCTCGACCCTGTCGAGACGCTCGTGGCCTTCTCCGCCGACCGGGACGTCTCCGACCAGGCCGGCTGGGAGGCGTGGCGGGGCTGGACCGCCGAGGACTGGGCCGCCGCGCAGCGCCGGCTGCGGGATCGCGGGTTGTTGGACAAGGAGAACCGGATCACCGCCGACGGCTCCCGGGCCCGGCACGACGTCGAGACCCGCACCGATGCCGCCGCCGAGCTGCCGTGGGAGGTGCTCGGCGCCGCCGGCACCGAGCGGCTGGCCGAGCTGTTGACCGGCTTCCTGCGCCGGATCGTCGCCGCCGGCGTCGGCGTGGTCAAGCCGCATCCGATGGGCCTGGACCTGGCCGAGATCGCGGGGAGCTGACGTGGAGCGCGAGTTCGCCGAGAAGTTCGCCGCCGAGTGGGTCGACGCGTGGAATGCCCACGACCTGGACCGGCTGCTGTCCCATTTCGCCGAGGACGTCGTGTGGAGCTCGCCGCTGGTCGCCGGCTTCACCGGCGACGAGTCCGGCGCCCTGCACGGCAAGGCGGCGCTGCGGGCCTACTACGCCGAGGGCCTTCGCCGCATCCCCGATCTCCGGTTCGAGGTGCTCGACGTCCGGGTCGGGGTGGCGGTGATGGTGATCAACTATCGGAACCAGGGTGGCGCCCAGGTCAGCGAGGTGCTTGTGCTGGTGGACGGCCTGGTCGTGGAGGGCCACGGCGCCTACGCCTGAGGTTAGCAAGATCGCGCCGACCCGCCTGGCCAGGTTCGCCGAGTAGAGTTGAATTCTGGGGGATCCCAGGGGAAGTTGATCAAGGTCAGGGGGAGATCTCCTCCAGGGTCCGCCCCCGGGTCTCCTCGGCCATCGCCGCCGTGACGGTGGCGGCGAGCATCGCGACCCCCAGCGCGGCGAAGGCGGCGGGCAGCCCCAGGCCGGCGGCGAAGGCCCCGACCACCAGAGGCCCGGAGATCACGCCGACGCGGTTCCACACGCCGCCGAGACTGGCCCCGGCGGCCCGCATGGGCGTCGGGTACAGCTCAGGCGCGTACAGGTACAGCCCAAGGTTGACGGCGAACACAAAAAGCGCCCCGAGAGCCGACAGCACCAACAACTGCAGCGGCGACCCGACTCCCAAGGCGGCCAGCACGGCGAAGGTCATGGCGGCCAGGGCGCTGCCCCCGGCCAGGCACGCCCGCCGTCCGATGCGATCGACCAGCAGCGCCACGGCCACGGCCCCGAGCAGCCCGGCGACGGAGGTGGCGACGCTGTACGTCAACGCCGTCGACACCGGCAGACCGAAGGTGTCGGTGTAGATGGTCGGCAGCCAGGTGGCGATGCCGTAGTTGGCGAAGTAGCTGAACAGCCACAACAACCCGACGATCACGGTCCGCCGCAGGTAGCGCCGCCGCACGGACGGCGCGCGCGTGATGGCGACGACGGGCGGCAGCGGCCGGCCGGTGGAGCGCTGCACGGCCCGCTCGATCCGCTCCATCACGCCGACGGCCCGCTCGCCCCGTCCGGACGCCGCCAGCCACCGCGGCGACTCGGGCACCAGACGCAGGATCGGCCCGATCAACAGGGCCGGCAGCACGCCGATGCCGTACACCCAGCGCCACCCGAGCACCGGCACCACCCACGCGGCGACGATGGCCACGGCGGTCAGCCCGGCCGGGAACACCAGCTCGTACAGCAGCACGAACCGCCCGCGCCGGTCGGAGCGCGCCAGCTCGCCGATGTACGTCGCGGCGGCCGGCACCTCGCCGCCGATGCCCAGGCCCTGGATGAACCGCAGCACCAGGAACCACACGAAGCCCGGAGAGATGGCCAGCCCCATGCACGACAGCGCGGTCACGGCCAGCGCCAGCACGACCACGTTGACCCGTCCGATGCGGTCGGCGACGACTCCGGACACCGCCGCCCCGATCAGCATGCCGACGGAGCCGCTGGTGATGGCCAGCGCCTGCTGGCCGGTGCTCAGGCCCCACTCCGCGCTCAACGACGGCAGCGTGTAGGCGATCGCCAGCTGGTCGAAGCCCTCGAAGAAGGTGACGACCCCGATCAGCCAGCGAACCCGCAGGTGCCAGCCGGAATCGGGCAGTCGTTCGAGTCGGGCGGGGACGTCCTCGCCACCGGCCACCATGGCCACCCCCAGTGTCCCGACCGGTAACTATGCGTTCACAGTGTCCTGTCAGTCGGACTCGCGGGCAACCGTCCACCGGTTCGTGCCAGGATGGAACCGTGACAAGGCCAAACCCCCGCCAGAGCGCAGCTCTGTCCGCGGCGCTGTCCGGCGCCGTCGACCTGTCCGGCCTGAAGGCGAAGGCCGAAGCGCCGCCCCGGCCGCCGGCCGCCCCGGCCGCAGGCGGACCGCCGGCCGAGACGGCCGCGGGCGATTTCGTCATCGCCGTCAGCGAGGCCGGCTTCCAGACCGACGTGGTCGAGCGGTCCATGCAGGTCCCGGTGATCGTGGACCTGTGGGCCGAGTGGTGCGGGCCGTGCAAGCAGCTGTCCCCGGTGCTGGAGCGGCTGGCCCAGGCGGCCGGCGGCGCCTGGATCCTGGCCACTGTGGACGTCGACGCCAATCCGCGCATCGCTCAGCTGTTCGGCGTGCAGTCCATCCCGACCGTGGTGGCCATCGCCGGCGGCCAGCCCATCGACGCCTTCGCCGGCGCGCTGCCCGAGCCCGAGATCCGCAAGTGGCTGGACTCCCTGCTGGACGCGCTGCGCGACCGGCTGCCCGGCATCCGCGTCGCCGAGCAGGGCGGCGCCACCGGTGAGCCGTACGAGGAGCCCGAGGACCCGCGCTTCACCGCCGCCGAGGACGCGTTCGAGGCCGGCGACTACGCCGCCGCCGAGGCCGCCTACCAGGAGATCCTCGCCGCCGAGCCGGCCAACGCCGACGCCAAGGCGGCGCTGGCCCAGGTCCGCTTCACCGCGCGGGCCGAGGCCGCCGACCCGTCCGCGGTGGCCGCCGCCGACGCCGACCCGGACAACATCGAGGCCCAGCTCACCGCGGCCGACGCGCTGATCGCCGGCAACGACGTGGAGGCCGCCTTCACCCGGTTGGTCGACACCGTGCGCCGCACCTTCGGCGACGACCGCGATCGCGTGCGCCAGCACCTCGTCGGCCTGTTCGAGCTGTTCCCGACCGACGACCCCCGCGTCGCCGCCGCCCGCCGCGCCCTCGCCAGCGCCTTGTACTAGCCCCACCCCCTCCCGTCAAGCATTTGTTGTTGGGAAGGGACCATTCCTCCACTCGGAGTGGAGGAATGGTCCCTTCCGAACTTCAGCCACCGGTGCTCACGGCTACGGCGTTGGAGTAGCCGGTGCACGTCGATCGGGCCATGAAGTGCTTCTGGCACGCCTGGATCTGGAAGCCGTAGGTGACGCCCGGCGTCGGCCGGTCGAGGACGAAGTGGGTGCGGGCGGCCTCGACGCGGGGCGCGGAGGGCTGCCCGGCCACCCAGTACGTCACGTTGTAGGCGTCGGCCGCGCCGGTGTAGCGCCAGTCCACCTGGAGGTTCCCGTCGCGGTCCTGCACGACGCTGGTCACGTACGGCACGTTGGGCAGGACGCAGTCGGCCGTGTTGAGCGACGGCAGGTAGTGTCCGCGGCCGACCAGCGCCGACTGGAGGGGCCGGTCCACGAGGTGGCCGTTGCGGAAGTTGACGTACCGCCGGCAGCCGTCGAACCGGTCGATGTCGATGGGATCGCCGAGCAGTTGGCGGTAGTCGAGCCAGGTGGCCAGCATGGCCGGCGACATGGTGACGATGCCGCCGAGCTTCGGGAACCAGAACTCGTAGTTGCCGTTCGCCCCCTGGATCCAGGAGACGTCGCCGGCGTGCCGGATCGGGGCGACCGGGCACATGTCGGTCGCGGCATGGCCCTCGACCACCTCGGGGAAATGCGGGTCGCGGGGGCCGTAGATCCGGCAGTTGTGGTCGGTGGTCGCGGTCCCGGCCGCGGACCGGAGGAACACCGACAACACGGCGACGGCCAGCAGCAGCGCGCCGGCCAGGCGCAGCTTGTGAGCCTGCCGGGATTCGGGCCGGGCGTGCGCGCCGGCCGGCCCGGCGATCTCCCGGGCCCACCGGGTCTGTCGCCACGTCATGTACGCCGTCACGCCGAACGAGGACAGCACGGTGAGCAGCACGGCCACGGTGGCGTCGTCGATCTCCGAGAGCAGGCCGACCTCGGCGATGACCACCACGAGCAGCGCCGCCCCGGCGGCCAGCGCGGTGCGGGCGGCCCGCCACCACCACGGCGCGAGCAGCACCTGCATGGCCCAGGCGCGACCGACTTCGTCGCCGGAACCGGTTCCACCACTCCTGGCCCGCCGCAGCACTTCCCGCCGGCCACGAAATCCGAGTTGCCACCAAGCAACCTGGACGCCGACTATGTCGGCAAGGTCCCCCGTCCTCACGTGTATCCACGGTAGGGCCGGATGCTCCAAAGTAGTAGGGCGAACAGGGGGTCGTCGCATGGCCGACGGTGGCGTGACGCGGGCCCACCCCGCGCCGATGCTGCTGATTCTCAGCTTCCGGTGGCTCACCGTCGGGTGGACCGCCGTGATCGCCCTGCTCAGCAACCAGGTGCTGGAGGAGCGCGCCGGCCTGGCCGTGGCCACGCTGGCCGCCATGCTCGGCTGGACCGCCTGGCTGACCGTCGCCGCCGTCCGCCGCACCGGCCGGGTGCTGAGCCTCGATCTCGTGCTGGCCATCCTCGTCCTGCTGGTCTCCGGCTGGGTCTGCCCGCAGGGCCAGCTGCTCACCGATCACCCCACCTTCGCCGGCGCCTACCCGATGGCCGCGGTCGCGGCGTGGGCCACCGTCTACGGCGTGCGCGGCGGCCTGCTCGCCGGCGTGGCTGTCGGCCTGTGCCTGCCAGTGGGCTACTACCTCAACGGCTCCCTCTTCCTGGCCGGCCAGCTGGACACCGTGAGCCTGCTCGGCAGCGCCCTGGCCTACGTGGTGCTCGGCGGGGCCGTCGGCATCGCCACCGCGCAGTTCGAACGGGTCTCGCTGCGCCTGGCCGAGGGCCGCGCCGTCGTCGCCGGTCTGCGCGAACGAGAGCGGATCGCCGCCAACATCCACGACGACGTGCTGCAACGCCTCGGCCACATCCGCAAGCACGGCGGCGACCTGGCCGACCGCGGCAGCGTCACCCGGGCCGAGCTGCGGGCCCTGCTGGCCGACGTCGGACGGCAGGAGGCAAGCCTGCGCCGGCTCGTGCTGGCCGAGGACCCGGCAGCCGCGTCCGGCACCCGGTCCTTGGTCGAGGCCATCGCCGAGGTCGCCGACGGCTTCCGGCAGTGGCCGGTCCGGCTGGTCGACAGCGGCCACATCGCCGTGCCGGCCGACGTCGCCGCCGAGCTGGCGGCTGCCGTCAACGAGCTGCTCGGCAACGTCGTCAAGCACGCCCAGGCCGAACACGTGTGGATCTCGGTGCTGGACGACGGCGCCGTCATCACGGTCGACGTGCGCGACGACGGCGTCGGATTCGTCTACGACGAGTCCGAGCTGACCGCGTCCGGCCGGCTGGGCCTCGCGGTCAGCGTCCGAGCCCGGTTGGAGCGGCTGGGCGGCAGTGTCACCATCCGGAGCCGTCCCGGCCGGGGGACCGAAGTGCGGCTGGAACTGAGGAGCGGGTCATGACAGCGTCGATCAACCTCGGACCGACCAGGATCGTGCGGGTGCTCGTCGTCGAGGACCATCCGGTGACCAGGGCCGGCATCCGGGCCAGCCTGGACAAGCATCCCGGCGTCACCGTGGTCGGCGAGGCCGACAGCACCGCCATGGCGCTGCGCGTGCTGGACGTGGAACTCGTCCACGTCGTGCTGGTCGACCTGCGACTAGGCGACGAACAGGGCATGGACCTCATCGAACGGCTCGCCCGCACCCGGCCGCAGACCAGAGTGCTCGTGCTCTCCCAGGCGTCGCCGGGCGAGGTGCTGGCGGCGATGAAGGCCGGCGCGCACGGCTACGTCAGCAAAGCGGCGACGACCGCCGAGCTCACCCACGCCGTGCTGGCCGTGACCGAGGGCCCCGTGCTGCCGCCGGAACTGGCCGCGCGGCTGGTCGGCGAGTTCCAGCACCGGTCGTCGCTGACCGGGCGGGAACGCGAGGTGCTCGGCTGCCTCGCCCGCGGCTACGACAACCGGGAGATCGCCGAGGAGCTCGGCGTCGCCGTCCGCACGGTCAACCGGCACCTGGAGAACATCCGGGAGAAGCTGGGCAGCCGACGGCGTTCCGAGCTCATCCGGCTGGCCCGGGAGTGGGACGCCGCGGGCTGATCACGTCTGCTCACTCGAACTTCTGCGTGCAGGTGGCGGCCCCCTGGAGGAAGCCGATCCGGAACGCCTCCACCCGCGCGAAGCCCGACGCGGCCGCCGTCCCGTTGACGTCGGCCGCGATCAGGCTGTTCGTGGTGAGCAGCTCCGCCACTGCCTCGTCCAGGTCGCCGGCGCTCAGCGAGAGGTCGTCGACGCCCTTTTTCATTGCCGCGCCCCAGTAGCCGACCAGGCAGGCCGTGCGCAGACCCGTGTTGGCGTCGTCCAGCGGGAGGCCGGCCGCCTTCTGCACGGAGAGCACGTAGCGGGAGGCCACCTCGCCGAAGGCCGCGAAGTCGCCGATGCCCGGGCCCTTCTTGGTGTGCGTGCCGATGACCTTCAGCTTGGCCAGGTCCATCGAGACGGTGTCGGTCGCCGGGCAGTAGGCGGCCGGCGAGGTCGCCTTGGCGTTGCCGCACTGCGCCGCCTTGGCCGTGCTCACGGTCGGCGGCTTCGCGCCGTTCCGCGCGAACACCTGGTCCAGGGTGTGGCCGACGCGCTGGATGTTGCCGGTGGTGATCGGCTCGTTGCCGTTCTGGGCCGCGTCGGTGTCGTCGCGGAAGGCCGTCTCGGTGATCCGGGCGTTGATCTCGGCCACGTCGATCCGGGCGCAGCGCTTGGGACCGTCGGTGAAACCGGTCTGGACGGCGAAGACCCGGTCGAACGCGTTGCCGTGCGCGCCCTTGCCCTTGAACGAGTCGCCGGGTTGGTCGCGGACGAAGAATGTCGTCGCCAACACCTTGTTCAGTCCGTCGCCGGTGGACAGCTGGAAATGCTTGGCCTTGTCCTCCGCCACCGAGCGCATGAACGCGCCGGCATAACAATCCGCTTGCTGCTCAAGGACAATACTGGGCGTCGCATTGTTGATGCCGGACAACGAACCGAGTTGCGACTGCACCGCGTGGCCCATCTCGTGGGCCAGCACCATCGTCACGGCCAGCGGGCCGAAACTCTGCACCAGTCCAGGCAGCAGCACGCCGCGGTCCCAGGAGACGCTGTTGTCCAGGTCGCAGTAGAAGGCGTTGACCTGACCGGCGGTGTCCTCGTGGCCGCCGCAGACTCGCACGTTGACGCCGTCCGAGTCGTACGAGGTCAGCTTGGCCGCCGGCTTGAACTGCTTGCCGAAGACCTTGGGCAGCTGGTCGCGCCAGTAATCGTCCACGTCGGACAGGGTGTTGACGGCCAGGCGGTCCATCTCGCCGTGGTCGCTGTCGGCCACCGGCAGCGTCGCGTCCGGCACGCCGGCCCGGGGTCCGCTGGCGCCCGAATTGACCGGCATGCCGCCGGCCGAGCCCGGATCCAGTTGGCCGAGCGGTCCCGCCGTGCCCGCCACTTTCGCCGAGCAGTCGCTCAGCAGCGCCATCGCGGCCGCCAGCGCCAGAATTGTCGACCCGATGCGCCGACCTGCCGTGCTCATTACCGTGTTTCCCCTTGCCGCCCTTTGCTACGCCGCGAGCACCCTACTGGCGTAGCGACCCCCCTGTCCGGCGGTTGGCGATGCGTTTCAGCCGTGATCGGAACGTGAAAATATCTCACTCTGCGGGGTGAATTCTGGGTTTCGACGAGCCGTTCGCTTGTGCTGGCTTGTGCGGCGAGTGAGTCTCGTCACGAAGTTACCGACGGGTACTTCGCCTGTTGGAAGGGAGAAAGCCATGCGCGAAGCCGACGGCATCGAGTTCGGCGACGAGGTCGAACCCGAGGTCGAGCCGGTCCGGGGCCGCACCCGGTGGCTGCGCTTCGCCGGCACGTTCGCCATCGGCGGCGTGCTGGCCGGTGGCCTGCTCGTCGGGGTGGGCCAGGGCGCTTTCGCCGCGTCGTTCGCAGTGTCCGGCACCAGCTTCGAGGTGACCGCGAGTCAGCTAAGGGGCACCGGATTCGTGCAGTTCCCCGGGATCGCCGCGAACCCCGACGTGGCGCCCCACCCGGTGGCGATCAACGCCTTCAAGACCGCCGACCTGGACAACTTCTGCCAGTCGGTGTTCCTGCCGGACAACCCGTTCATCGGCGATCTGACGCTGCGCATCACCGCGGACGGCAAGGCTGGTATGCACGCCGAGGACATGGTGGTCCAGGTCGCGCAGGTGGACGGTGACTTCACGCTGAAGGCACCGGAGATCGGTGTGGACGCCAGCCAGGTTGCCGGCGGCCCGTCCGGCGTGGTGGGCCGGGACAACGACTTCGGCATGCAGGCCGACACCGTCACGATCGACAACGTGAAGCAGGTCGCCTGGGGCACCTCCGCGGGGACCATTTCCTTCAAGGGGATGAGCCTGCGCATCGTGTCCGGCAACCAGCAGTGCATCAAGTAGTCCGATCACACGTGATTGCGGCAGCGCTATCCCCCGGGCGCTGCCGCAATCGCGGTTGGAAGGGAGTTCGCACGTGGCTGGTTCCGTAGTCGGCAGGGCGTGGCGCGCCTTCCGCCGATGGCGGCGCAGCCGTCCGTTCTGGGCGGGCTTGTTCATGCTCCTGTCCGGGCTGGTGGTCATCTTCCCGCCGTTCGCCGGCCTGAAGCTCGGGGCCATGGCGATGTCCATGCAAACCCTCGGCGGCCTGTCCGGCGCGCTCATCGGCACCCTGATGGTGGTGTGCGCGCTGACGATGTGGATCCGGCCGCAGTTCCGGTTGCCGGCTGCCATAGCCGCGATGATCATGTCGCTGGCCGCGATCATCACCACCAACTTCGGCGGTTTCCTGCTGGGCACCCTGCTCGGCCTGATCGGCACTGCGCTCGCCATGGCGTGGACTCCCAAGGCCCACAAGCGAAAGGTGGCAAAGGCCGGGCCGCCCGCCGCCGTCGCGCTGGTACTGCTGGCCGGACTCGCCGTGCACGGCCTGGGCCACCCCGCCGCGGCCCTCGCCGATCCCGTGACCCCGTCGTCGACGACCTCCGTCACCTCGGTTCCGGCCAGCACCACCACGGCCACCGTCGCGCCATCCTCGACGACACTGCCGTCGTCGTCGAGCAGCGCGGCGGCCACCTCCACCACCACGTCCACCTCGGCGGCGGCCACCACGACCACCTCCGCCACCCCGTCCCCGCCCGCCCTGCCGGCGGGGACGCGGGTGTGGACCCTGGAGTCGCCTTCCGTGGCCATGAGCGGCCTGAGCTACCACGGTGTCGTCGATGCCGTCGTCGGTGCCAAGACCATCAAGGTCCTCAAGTTCACCGCGACGTCCGTGAAGATCAAGAACCTGGTCCAGACCGCCACTAGCGGCGGCGGCCACAAGATCATCACCACCGCCGCGACCGGCAGCACCTCCACCATCACCGGCGGCACCATCACCATGCTCACCGCCGAGATCAAGGGCACCGCCGCCGTCACGATCATCCCCGGCCTGCCCCCGGTCAGGCTGCCCATCGACTACACCGCCACCAGCCCGCCGCTGATCACCCCGGGCGAGGTCACCTTCGAGAACGTGGTCGTGACCAACACCGACCAGTCCGGCGGCACGCTGACGATCCCCGGCGCCCATATCGTCGCCACCTGAGCGGCTATTGCTTTCAGTGCAAGCCTTTCCCTGTCGTATGTGAGCAATGC
>DASWRQ010000037.1:0-8996 GCA_036403095.1 Kutzneria sp.
CCAGCTCCGCCACCTGCTCGTCGGTGACGGTGGTCGGCGTGGCGGTCATGGCGTCGGCGTAGGCCAGCGCCTTGCGTTCGATGTCGGTGTAGCGCGACGACGACTCGTAGTCGTCGATGTCCCGCAACCGATCGATGTCCAACCCGTCCATCCGGTGCAGCATGGTGCCGAAGTCGACGCACCACGAGCAACCCAGCACCACGGCGACCCGGTACTGCACCAGGTGCCGCAGGCTCAGCGGCAGCGTCGTCGCGGTCCGCTCGACCGCGAGCTCGTGCACGGCGCCGGCCTTGAGCAGCCCTCGGTGCTGGGCGAAAACCCCGTACGGCTCGGGCACCGCGCCGTAGCGACGCTTGGCGAACCAGTACACCCCGCGCACCAGCAGGCCGGCCTGGTCATTGCTCACCACAGGAATCCTCGTCATATCCATGGGACGAGGGGCCTGGCGCGAGTGTGACAGCTACGGATGCACCACCCTGGCGACGAAGTACGGCACGCCGGTGCGCCGGTGCCGCACGACGACCAGGAACGGCCGGTCCACGTCCACGACGACCGGTTCCGCCGGCAGCGACATGGACATCGTCCGCATGACCACGGCGGTCGCAGCGGCGCCCTCGAGCCCCTGCTCGTCGAACTTCAGCACCGACTCGTGCAGCACGTCGTCCACGTACAGCCGAGGATCCGGGCAGAGCCTGGTCAGCCCGGCCTGCCCGGGCTTGAACAGCAGGTGCACGCCCAGGTCCAGCAGCGGGTGCTTGATGCTGGCCCGGGTGCTGACGTTGATCCTCGGCATGGTCAGCTGCACCCGCTGCGACGACGTCGTGCCGAGCAGGTCAGCCAACTTCGCGGCGTCGAGCGCCGGCTCGGCCTCGGTCAGCGGCTCGTCCGGCAGCAGCACGACGGCATCCACACCGCCGGCCGCCGGCAGCACGACCACCTGCCAGCCGTCGCGGCTGGCGTAGCCGAGCCGCTGGGTCTGCCGCATGCTGGGCGGCTCGTAGGTGCCGGTCGGCGCGTGGAACGGCCGCGGCGCGGTGGTCCCGTCGGTGAACGGATGCTGCCAGGCGACCTTCAGGTACAGGGCGTTGACCAGGGCGGCGACCGTCATCGGCTTGATGCTGCCCGGCGGGATCAGCTCGGGGATCAGGCCCCGCGTGGTCTCCGCGACGTCGGTGTTGATCAGCTTCCTGGCGTCCTCGGGCGCGTCGGCGAACGGCGCGCCCCTGACCGAGCCGTTGGGCCAGCGCGCCAATTCGTCGGCGAACTCCCGCCGGATCGGCAGGTCCTCGACCGCCCACAGCGTGTTGGACACGGCCAGCACCGGCGGATCGCCATGCCCGGTGTCGTCCAGCTCGGAGGCCGTCGCCAGCAGGGCCGCCTGCGCCCGCAGCTCGCCCGCACGGTCTCCGGCCGAGTCACCCACGCTGCCCGTGCTGCTACGGCCGGCGGCAGCCGCCGGGGCACCGAGCAGGGAGCCGACGAGCTCGTCGCGGCTCGCGCCCTCGGCCGCCTCCGCGGTCAGCCCGAGCGCGCTCAGCACCGAGAAGGGCGACCAACACAGGTCGTTGTCCGGATCGGGGTCGACCGCACGGTGCAGGGCGAGGGTGAACGCCAGGTCCACGACACCTCCTGGAGTGGGGGGTGTCCCGAGTCTGCCATCCGCCTGCCGCTAACGCCGTGGGTCGCGCAATTTGACATTCGCAGATTCCTCCGGAAGTGGTCGAGCACCGGCCCCACGCGGCCCGTTCGGCCGCGGAACCCGCGGCTCACGCACCCCGGCCGCGCCGTCGCCCTGCCCCTCACCACCCCTTCGGGTGACACCTGCCGACACCCGGCGGCCGAACAGCCGCCGCAGTCCCCGCCGCACCGCTCCAGCTATGCCCATGACACCGAGAGTCCCACCGGACGGGCCGGTCGGACCGGCGGTTCACCGCAGGCAGAACCGGTCGTACCAGGCGACTGCTTGAGCATCGGTCAGCGAGGCCAACTGGTCGACAACCACCCGCAGCCGCGCGGCATCGTCGCCGGCCGCCAGCCAGGCCGGCCGAAACGCCGGATCGAGCGCGTCCGGCGCCTGCTCGGACAGCACCTCGGCCAGCTCCACCAGCTGCTGCCGCTGCACGCGCTGCAAGGCCAGCCGGTGCGGATCGCTCATCACGTAGTGCAGCGCGACGGCCTTGAGCAGCGCCACCTCGGCCGCGACCAGCGCCGGCACCGCCAGGTCGGCGGCGTACCGGCTGAGCGGCCCGTCGCCGTGCAGCCGCCGCGTCTCGGTGATCGCGGCCGCGGCGAACCGGCCGACCAGCTCACTGGTCAGCACCTTCAGCGCCACCTGCGCGCCCAGCGACCCGTCGTAGTCGTGCTCGGCCAGCTCGGCGACGGCCGGCAGCCGCAGCAGCTCGGTCGCCGCATCCTCCAGCGCGCCGACCGGCTCGTCGGAGAAGTGCTTGGCGGCCAGCTCCGCCACCGCGGCCCGCTCCACCGGGCTGGCCAGCTCGCTCAGCGAGATGCGCCCGGACAGCACGCCGTCCTCGAGGTCGTGCACCGAGTAGGCGACGTCGTCGGCCCAGTCCATGACCTGCGCCTCCAGGCAGCGTCGACGTTCCGGCGAGCCCTGCCGCACCCACTCGAAGACCGACACGTCGTCCTCGTACACACCGAACTTGACCACGCCGGCGGTGCGCGGCCACGGGTACTTCGTGGCAGCGTCCAGCGACGCCCGGGTCAGGTTCAGCCCGTAGCCGCGCCCGTCGGCCAGCACCTTCGGCTCCAGCCGGGTCAGGATGCGCAGCGTCTGCGCGTTGCCCTCGAAGCCGCCACACGGCTCCGCGATCACGTGCAGCGCCCGCTCCCCGTTGTGCCCGAACGGCGGGTGCCCGATGTCGTGCGCCAGCCCGGCCGTGTCCACCACGTCCGGGTCGCAGCCCAGCTCGGCCCCGATACCGCGGCCGATCTGCGCGACCTCCAGGGAGTGCGTCAGCCGCGTCCGCGGCACGTCGCCCTCGCCCGGCCCGACCACCTGCGTCTTGCCGGCCAGCCGGCGCAGCGCCGCCGAGTGCAGCACCCGCGCCCGGTCCCGGGAGAACGCGCTGCGCTGCTCGGCCAGCGAACCGGGCAGGGCCGCCCGCTTCGGCGCGTCCGGCAGCAGGCGAGCCGTGTCGTGCTCGGTGTAGCCGCCGGTCAACTGGCGCTCGCCCCGAACTCGTCGGCCGGTGCCCGGGACAGCCGGTAGAACAGCAACGCCCCGGTCTCCCGGACGATCTGGCTGAACTGCGTCTCCCGCGTCCGCACCATCGGCCCGGTGTGGGTCGGCGACACGTTCGCGTCGATACCGCTGTCCCGCGCCATGATCTGGGCTCGGAACGAGTGCCAGGGATCGCTCACCAGCACCGCCGAGCTCCAGCCGTGGTTGCGGTACACCGGCGCCACCGCCCGCAGGCTCTCCAGCGTGTCGCTGCCGGTGCCGACGGAGATGATCCGGTCCTGCGGAACCCCGTTGTCGGCCAACCACATCTGGCCCGACTCGGCCTCGGTGAAGTGGTCGCCCGGCTGCCGGCCGCCGACGGTGAGCACGTACTTCACCACGCCGTCGTCGTACAGCGTCTTGGCATGCTGGAGCCTGGCCTCGAGCGCGTCCGACGGCCGGCCGTCGTACTGCGCCGCGCCGAGCACGATCGCCACGTCCACCGGCGACCGGTCGTCCAGCCGCGCCACCTGCCAGACCCGCACGGCTGTGCCGCCGATCACCAGTCCGGCCACGAGGAGCGCGCCCAGCACGACCCGCAGAAACACCCGGCGCACGGTCGACCCACTCACGGGTCCATCGTGTCACAGCCAGCCGCGGTCCTCCGCGAGGCGGGCTGCCTCGGCCCGGGTCCTGGCCCCGGTCTTGCCGATGGCCGACGACAGGTGGTTGCGCACCGTGCCCTCCGACAGGTGCAAGGCCCTTGCGACGTCCGACACCGTGCCGCCGTCACTGGCGGCGAGCAACACCTCCCTCTCCCGTTCGGTCAGCGGGCTCGCCCCGCTGGCCAGCGATTCCGCGGCGAGCGCGGGATCGACCACCCGCAGCCCGGCGTGCACCCGCCGGACCGCCTCCACCAACTGCTCCGGCGGCGCGTCCTTGACCACGAACCCGGCCGCGCCCGCGGCCATCGCCCGCGCCAGGTAGCCGGGCCGGCCGAAGGTGGTGCACACCACCACCCGGCAGCCGGGCATCGCCTTGCGCAGCTCCGCGGCCGCCGTCAACCCGTCCTTGCCGGGCATCTGCACGTCCAGCAGCGCGACATCCGGACTGGTGCGTTGCGCCGCCGCCACCACCTCGTCGCCCGAGCCGACCTCGGCCACGACCTCGATGTCCGACTCGATGCTGAGCATCGCGGCCAGCGCGCCGCGCACCAGCGCCTGATCGTCGGCGAGCAGAACCCTGATCACGACGGCACCGCCACCCTCAACCGAAAACCTCCTTCCGCGCACGGCCCGGTGTCGATCCGACCACCGATGCCCGCCACGCGTTCGACAAGACCACTGTCCACTCCACCACTGTCCGCGACGGGCACGCAGGCTGTGCCGTTGTCGCGCACCTCCAGCCAGGACTCGCCCAGCCGGACCTCGCACCGCGTCGCGCCGGCTGCGCGGCGCAGCACCGCCGTGACACCGTCGCGCAGCGCGTACGCGAAGGTCTCCTGGTATGCAGGAGCCACCCGGTCCACCGCTGACGGCAGATCGGCCGTGATGCCAGCCGCCTCCAACGCCGCCCGCGCTCCGACGACCTCGGCGGCCAGCGAGGCCGTGCGATAACCAGACACGGTCGCCCGCACCTGCGTCACCGCCTCACGAGCCAGGTCCTCGACCTCACGCACATGCGCCACCGGCGTGCCGCCCTGTTCCAGCTCGGCGCACACCGAGCCGGCTTTCGCGGTGATCGCGGCCAGGCTGCGGCCGAGATCCTCACGTAACTCCTCGGCCAGCCGCGCGCGCTCCTGCGCGGCGGCCAGCCGGGCGATCTCCTCCTGCGCCGTCGCCAGCGCGTAGTTGGCCCGGATCAACCGGCCCATGAACCAGGTCGCCGCGAACACGGCCGCAAGCATCACCCAGTCGCTGAACAGGTAGTCGGCGCCCAGGTTCACGGTGATGAGCACGACGAGCACGAGCAGCGTCGGCAGGCCCACCGCGAACGCCAGTCCGGTCGGCAGCATGATGGCGATCAGCGAGAGGCCGTAGACGAACATCCACGAGGACGTCAGCCCGAGCAGTGCCACCATCGCCGTCGGCAGCGCGAGCAGGAACACCGTCAGCACGAGCTTCCACCGCAGGCCCAGGTTCCACATCCTGATTGACGCCACCACATACAGCACGGCGTAGCCGGCGAACCCGGCCAGCCCGGCGGCGATCAGCCACGTCGGCCGGCCGCTGGTGACCAGCTGCCACAGGCTCGGCACCGCGAACAGCAGGAAGAAACAGCTGAGGGGCCAACCCAGCTCGGGGTCGAACCGAGGCATCCTCATGCCGCGACCTCCACCCGCAACCGGAAGCCCTGGCTGGGCAGCGGTCCCGCATCCAGCCGGCCGCCGATCCCGGTCAGCCGCTCGGAAAGCCCGGACAGGCCGTTGCCGCCACCGGCGACGCGGGACGGCTCCGTCGCCGCGGGCCACGGGTCGCCGTCGTCACGGACTTCGAGCCAGCTGTCGCCCAGTCGAACCTCGCACCGGGTGGCGCCGGCGCTGTGCCGCAACACATTCGTCACGCCCTCGCGCAGGGCGAACGCGAACGCCTCCTGATAGGCGGGTTCCACGTCGTCCACCGCGAGCGGGAAGTCGGCGTCGATCCCGGCCGCCCGCAGCGCTTCCTTGGCGCCGACCAACTCCGCCGCCAGCGACGCCGCGCGCACCCCGGACACCGTCGCGGTGATGTCGGCCAAAGCCTGACGGGACAACCGTTCCACGTCGCGCATCTCGATCAGCGCGCGATCGGTCGCCACGCCGGCTTCGAGCATGCGTCGGGCCAGGCCAGCCTTGACGGTGACCGTGGTCAGGCTGTGCCCCAACACGTCGTGCAGATCGCGGGCGATCCGGCCGCGCTCGTCCGCGGCGGCGAGGGCGGCGACCTGGTCCCGGGCCAGCCGCAACATGGCGTTGATGTCCACCATGTGCACCACGGACCGGCACAGCACGGCCACCGAGAACAAAATGATCAACAGTCCCAGGTAGCTGGTGGGCAGCACGACAGCGAGCGCCACGAACACCGTGCCGAGGAGACCGGCCAGCCACCAGCCCCGCACGATCACCGAGCACAGCGCGAAGGCCCAGATGAAGATGTACGGCGACGCCGCCGGGGACAGCGCGGCCGCCAGCCCCATGTACGCGATGCCGCAGGGGAGCTGCCAGACCACCGGCCTACCCCACACCATGAGCGGCAGCACCATGTAACCGACGGCGTAGACCACGATGCCGACGACGATGAGGGCGGTCATCCACACCGGACGGTCGACATCGAACTGCCCGACCAGGCTCGGCAACAAGAACAAGTCGAAAAAGCACGCCGTGAGGATCCAGCCCCGGTGGTTGTCGCGGACGATCTGCTCGGTCATGCCGGCACCGGCCTCGACACGCTGGCCCGCAGCAGGAAACCGCCGCCCGGCACCGGACCGGCGTCGATCCGGCCGCCGATCGCGGACAGCCGGTCGGCCAACCCGGTCAGGCCGGCTCCGCCGCCGTTCGCACGCGAAGCAGCCGCGTCGGTCACCTCCGCGGACCCGTTGTCCCGCACCTCCAGCCAGGACTCCCCCAGCCGCACCTCACAGCTCGTCGCACCGCTGTGCCGCAACACGTTGGTGACCCCCTCCCGCAGCACATAGGCGAACGACTCCTGGTACTCGGGCAGCACGTTGTCCACCGCCCGGGGCAGGTCGGCGGTGATGCCCGCGGACGCCAGCACCGCCCGCGCCCCCGCGACCTCGGCGCTCAGCGACGCGCTCCGGTAGCCCGACAGCGTGGCCCGCACCTCCGACAACGCCTGCCGGGACAACTGCTCGGCCTCCCCGACCTCGATGATCAACCGCTCCACCTCCCCCGGTCTCGTCTCCAGCAGCCTGCGGATCAGCCCCAGCTTCAGCGTCACCGTGGTCAGGCTGTGCCCCAACACGTCGTGCACGTCGCGGGCCACCCTGGCCCGCTCCTCGGCGACCGCGAGCCTGGCCACCTCCCGGTTGGCCGCCCGCAGGTCGCCGCCGACCTTGTTGAAACTCGTGATGCCGATGGTCAGCGCGACCATCAACGCGAGGTTCCCCCAGTCCGGCCCGTCCGGCGCCAGCGCCGACGCGATGAACGCGGCGGCGGTGATGCCGCTCGCGACCACGATCGACGCGGGCCGTGGCAACAGAATGGCAGCTAGCGCGAGCGCGTAGATGAGCAAGATCGACGTGCCCGGCCAGTCGAGCCACACCGTGGCCAGGCCGAGGGCCGTGGCCAGGGCGACGTACCACACCTTCAGCCGTGGCCGCTCGAAGCTGGAGAGCCAGGTGCCGAGCGGGTAGCTGAGCAGGTACGCGATCGTCACCGCCAGCTGCGCCGCCTTCAGCCCGGCCGGGCTGTCCGAGCGGGCGATGTCCACCACGCCCGGCACCGACCAGGACAGGAAGACGAACGAGAAGGCGGTCGCACCCACGCGCCGACGGCGGTCGGCCTTGTCGCCGTCCGCCGGGTCCGAGGTGCACCGGTCGCCCATGCGCATCACGTTAGGGCAGGAGGCGGACAGTCCCCCATGACAACTGGCATGGTCCCGGCCACGGCTGACAGGATCCGACCATGGCAGCCGATCAACCGACCATCGTGGCGACCTCGGGCGGATGGGTCCGGGGCGAGCGGACCGAACTGGAGTTCGGGCCGCTGATCCGGCTCGCGCTGGACCTGTCCGGCGCGACCGGCCGACCGCGGCTGTGCCACGTCGGCACAGCCAACGGCGACAGCCGCGGCACCAACGCGATGGTGAACGAGGCCGGCCGGGTCGCCGGCGTCGAGGTGTCCAACCTGAACCTGTTCCCGATGCCGCCGACCGAAGACCTGGCCGGCTTCGTGCTCGACCATGACGTGGTGTGGGTCAACGGCGGCTCGGTGGCCAACCTGCTCGCGGTCTGGCAGGTGCACGGGCTCGGCGAGGTCATGCGCGCGGCCTGGGAGGCCGGCGTCGTGCTCGGCGGGGTCTCGGCCGGCTCGATCTGCTGGTACACCGGCGGCGTCACCGACTCGTTCGGCCCGAACCTGCGGGTCGTGACCAACGGCCTCGGGCTGCTGCCCTACGCCAGCGGCGTGCACCTGGACTCCGAGGAGCAGCGCCGTCCGACGATCCACGAGGCCGTGGCGTCCGGAAAGCTGACCGACACGCACTGCACGGACGACGGCGCCGGCCTCGTCTATCACGGCACCGAACTGGTCGAGGCCGTCTCCGAACGGCGGCGCGGCGGCGCCTATCTGGTGCGCCGGGACGAGGCGAGCGGCGAGGTCGTCGAGACGGCCTTCGACGTCCGCCGGCTCTGACTCACACCCGTGCCGGCTCGGCGACACGCTGCGCCGAGACCGGCACGATCCGCTCCAGCAGCCGCATCCCGGCCAACGCGGCCAGGTTGAGCAGGGCCAACGCCAGCCACGGCAGTGCCGGGTGCAGCTCGAACAGGGTGGTGAAGAAGGCCGGGGCGATCATGCCGGCGATGACGAAGGAGTACTGGAACACGGCCAGGTAGCGACCACGTGCCGCGGCCGGCGACAGCGCCGTGGCCAGGGCCATCGACACCGGGGCGTGCATCACGTCAGCGGCCGTGTAGAGCAGGGTGGCCACGACCAGCGCCGGAATCACCCAACCGGGTTGGTTCGGCACCAGCCCCGCGAACGCCAGGCACCAGGCCGCCCAGAGGCCCGCGGCCGCGATCACCACCCGCGTCCGCCGGTACGGGGCGAGTCTTTTGATCACCGGTGCACTCAGCGCGGCCAGCAGGATCGTGT
>DASWRQ010000038.1:0-10393 GCA_036403095.1 Kutzneria sp.
AATTGCGGTTCGGCCGCAGCACACGCAGCGCGTAGGATGAACCACGGCCAGGTCCGCCTGGCCGAATTCGCGTGCCCACAGCCCGCCGCTCTCCGGCGGGGCGATCCGCTCGGTCCGGTCCCTTCGCGGGGCCGGTACGGACGCCGCGGGCACCAGGCGCACCGGCCGCCCGGCCGGCGCGGACGAACCTAGAGCACCGCGGCCGCCCCCGCGCGACGAGGGCCGACGCGGTCACCAGGAGGAACACGGCATGGCCGTCGTCACGATGCGCCAGCTCCTCGAGAGCGGCGTGCACTTCGGGCACCAGACCCGGCGCTGGAACCCGAAGATGAAGCGCTTCATCTTCACCGAGCGCAACGGCATCTACATCATCGACCTGCAGCAGACGCTGTCGTACATCGACCGCGCCTACGAGTTCGTCAAGGAGACCGTCGCGCACGGCGGCTCCATCCTGTTCGTCGGCACCAAGAAGCAGGCGCAGGAAGCGATCGCGCACGAGGCGCTGCGGGTCGGCATGCCGTACGTGAACCAGCGCTGGCTGGGCGGCATGCTCACCAACTTCACCACCGTGCACAAGCGCCTCCAGCGGCTCAAGGAGCTGGAGTCGATGGAGCAGACGGGTGGCTTCCAGGGTCTCACCAAGAAGGAGATCCTGATGCTCACCCGTGAGAAGGACAAGCTGGAGAAGACCCTCGGCGGTATCCGCGACATGTCCAAGGTGCCCAGCGCCGTCTGGATCGTGGACACCAAGAAGGAGCACATCGCCGTCGGCGAGGCGCGCAAGCTGAACATCCCGGTGGTGGCCATCCTGGACACCAACTGCGACCCGGACGAGGTCGACTACCCGATTCCGGGCAACGACGACGCGATCCGCTCGGCCACCCTGCTCACCAGGGTGGTCGCCGAGGCCGCCGCCGCCGGGCTGATCGCCCGCTCCGGCGCCCGCACCCAGCCGGCGGACAAGCCGGGCTCGGTCGAGGAGCCGCTGGCCGAGTGGGAGCAGGAGCTCCTGGTCGGCGCGAACGCCGAGACCGCCGCCCCGGCTCCGGCCGCTGAGGCCGCCCCGGCCGCCGCGACCGAGGTCACCGCCCAGTCCTGACCGGCGACCCGCCCGCCCGCGTGAGAGCGCGGGCGGGCGCGTGCCCGTCGCACTACCCCGCGCGTACCCGCAGAAGGAAACGGACACCGCACGATGGCGAACTACTCCGTGGCCGACGTGAAGCGACTCCGCGAGCTCACCGGTTCCGGCATGATGGACTGCAAGAAGGCCCTGGAGGAGGCGGACGGCGACTTCGACAAGGCCGTCGAGATCCTGCGTATCAAGGGCGCCAAGGATGTTGGCAAGCGCGCCGGGCGGGCCACCGCCAACGGCCTGGTCGCGGCCGACGGCGGCGTGATGATCGAGCTCCAGTGCGAGACCGACTTCGTCGCCAAGAACGAGGAGTTCCAGGAGCTCGCGGCCAAGATCGTGGCCGCCGCCAAGGACTCCGGCGCGACCGACGTGGCCTCGCTGAGCAGCGCCAAGCTGGGTGACGGCACCGTCGCCGACGCCGTGCAGGCGCTCTCGGCCAAGATCGGCGAGAAGCTGGAGCTGGCCAAGGTCGTCGCGTTCGACGGCCAGGTGAGCACCTACCTGCACCGCCGCTCGGCCGACCTGCCGGCGGCCGTGGGTGTCCTGGTCGAGTACACCGGCCCGGACGGTGACGCGATCAAGGGCGTCGGCATGCAGATCGCCGCCATGAAGGCCAAGTACGTCACCCGCGACGAGGTGCCGGCCGACCTGGTCGACAGCGAGCGCAACATCGCCGAGGCGACCGCCCGCGAGGAGGGCAAGCCGGAGGCGGCGCTGCCCAAGATCGTCGAGGGTCGCGTCAACGGCTTCTTCAAGGACGTGGTGCTCCTGGAGCAGGCGTCCGTGCAGGAGTCGAAGAAGACCGTGAAGGCCCTGCTGGACGAGGCCGGGGTCACCGTGACTCGCTTCGCTCGCTTCGAGGTGGGCCAGGGCTGAGGCCCGGCGCAAGGCGGGGTCTGCCACAGTACGTGGCGGCCCCGCTTTCGCACGCCAGGACCACCCAGCGTTGGATCACACCGCGGACGACGAGAGGAAACCGATGTCGCTGACCCAGGACCGATCGACCAAGGACGGCACCGCCGGCGAGGGCAACGGCTACCGCCGGGTGCTGCTGAAGCTGGGCGGCGAGATGTTCGGCGGCGGAGCCGTCGGCGTCGACCCGGACGTGGTGCACACCGTGGCCAGCCAGATCGCCGACGTGGTCGGCGGCGGCACCCAGGTGGCCGTGGTCATCGGCGGCGGCAACTTCTTCCGCGGCGCGGAGCTCAGCCAGCGCGGCATGGACCGGGACCGGGCCGACTACATGGCGATGCTCGGCACCGTCATGAACTGCCTGGCGCTCCAGGACTTCCTGGAGAAGAAGGGCATCGACACCCGGGTGCAGACCGCCATCACGATGGGCCAGGTCGCCGAGCCCTACATTCCGCGCCGGGCCGAGCGGCACCTGGAGAAGGGCCGCGTGGTGATCTTCGCCGCCGGCGTCGGCATGCCGTACTTCTCCACCGACACCGCGGCCGCCCAGCGTGCGCTGGAGATCGGCTGCGACGTGGTGCTGATGGCCAAGGCGGTCGACGGCGTCTACGACTCCGACCCCCGGCGCAATCCGAACGCCAGCATGTTCGACACCATCACGCACCAGGAGGTGCTCGAACGCGGCCTCGAGGTCGCCGACGCGACGGCGTTCGCGCTCTGCAAGGACAACAACATGCCGATCATCGTGTTCAACCTGCTCACCGAGGGGAACATCGCCCGCGCGGTGCGCGGTGAGAGGATCGGCACCGTGGTGAGCACCCCTGACAGCAGGCCCTCGGCCTGACGCTGGGATCGTGGGCACCGGCAAAGTGGCAACCGGCCAGCAGCATCGTTAAGGAGCAGCCGTGATCGACGAGACCCTTCTCGACGCCGAGGAGAAGATGGAAACCGCGGTGTCGGTGGCCAAGGACCATCTCGCCTCGGTCCGCACCGGGCGGGCCAACGCCGCCATGTTCCAGGGCATCGTCGTCGACTACTACGGCTCGCCGACGCCGCTGAACCAGCTGGCCGGCATCACCATCCCCGAGGCCAGGATGGCTGTCGTCAAGCCGTACGACGCCAGCCAGCTGCGGGAGATCGAGAAGGCCATCCGCGACTCGGACCTGGGCGTCAACCCGAGCAACGACGGCTCGATCATCCGCGTGCTGATCCCGGCGCTGACCGAGGAGCGCCGCCGCGAGATGGTCAAGGTGGCCAAGAGCAAGGGCGAGGACTCCAAGGTCGCGGTGCGCAACATCCGCCGCAAGGCCAAGGAGGAGCTGGACCGCATCGCCAAGGACGGCGAGGCCGGCGAGGACGACGTGACCCGCGCCGAGAAGGAGCTGCAGCAGCTCACCGACAAGTACGTGGCGCAGATCGAGCAGCTGGTCAAGCACAAGGAAGCCGAGCTGCTGGAGGTCTGACGACCGGCCGGCAGAAGAGAGTTCGACGGACGTGACTTCCACACGTGGCCGACGGGGCGATCAGGACGCGTCCGCGGGCGACTCCGGCGACCCGCCGCCGGCAAAGACATCGCGGGCGGGCCGCAACCTGTGGGCCGCCGTCGCGGTCGGCTGCGGGCTGGGCGCGGTCATTCTGGTCTGCCTGTTCACCGTGCCGCAGACGTTCGTGGGGATCGTGGCCATCGCGGTCGCGATCTCCACCGTCGAGCTGTCCGGCGCGATGCAGCGGGCCGGCGGCATCAAGGTCGCGCTGGTGCCGGTGCTGGTCGGCGGGCAGGCCATGGTCTGGCTGTCCTGGCCGTTCGAGCGGGTCGGCCTGCTCGCGGCGTTCGTGGTGACGATTCTCGGCTGCCTGATCTGGCGGTTCCGGGACGGCGTGTCCGGCTACGTGCGGGACGTGACCGGCTCGATCTTCGTCGCCGCCTACGTGCCGCTGTTCGCCTCGTTCGCGGCGATGCTGGTGGTGCCGGCCGACGGCGTGTACCGGGCGCTGGCCTTCCTCATCGGCGTCGTCTGCTCGGACACCGGCGGCTACGCGGCCGGAGTGCTGTTCGGCAAGCACCCGATGGCCCCGCTGATCAGCCCCAAGAAGTCCTGGGAGGGCTTCGCCGGCTCCATGGTCACCGGGACCGTCGGCGGCGCGCTGACCGTCACCCTGCTGTTGCACGGCCAGTGGTGGCAGGGTGTCCTGCTCGGCGCCGCGCTGGTGATCACCTCGACCGTCGGTGACCTGGTCGAGTCGCTGATCAAGCGGGATCTCGGCATCAAGGACATGGGCAATCTGCTGCCCGGGCACGGCGGTCTGATGGACCGGATGGACTCGCTGCTGCCGTCCGCGGTGGTGGCCTGGCTGCTGCTGCGCCTGTTCATCCCGGCCTAGCAAAGCCCGTTCGGACGAGGTCCTTACAAGCCCAGCTGTTGCCGTCCGACCGGGGTGAGGTCGGCGAGCATGGCGCGGTCGGGCCAGGACGTCTCGTAGTCCTCGGCGGCGAAGTCGCCCGGGCTGGCGCCGGCCAGGAAGCGGCGGCCGCAGTCGGCGGCGTAGCGGGCGTTCTTGGGGCACAGAGGAGCGGCGGGGATGTACATGACGTTGCCCCAGCGCTCCTGGTCGCTGACGTCGGCGACGGAGTGGATGACGTCGCCGTGCCACCAGACGGTGTCGCCCGGCTCGACGGCGGGAATGGGTGTCAGGGCGGCCAGCAGGGGCGCGTGCCACTGCTCGGTGACGGCCAGCACCCGGCCGTTGGTCGCGCCGCAGAGATCGTCGGCCGGGACATCGTCCTGCAACGCCCGGAGCAGCAGATAGGCCATGGCGGACGGGATCGGGACGACGTGCAGCACGCCGTCGGTGGGGCGCATGTCGGACAGCGCCGTCCAGCCCTGGAAAGTACGGAACGACGAGCACATGACCGTGGACTCGAACTCGTCGACCTCGGTGCGGTAGGCGGCGTCCCAGGGATCGTAGGAGGACCAGCGGCCGCTGAAGACGTGCCGGAAGACCTGCTGGTAGGCGGGCAGCAGCCAGCGTTCGACCGAGCCGGAGTCGGTGTGCGCGGACAGGCCCTTGGACGAGGAGCCGGGCTCGCGGCGGCGGATGCGGTCGGGGTAGCCGGTGTCCAGGGTCGGGTCGAACCAGACGCGACCCTCGGATTCGTTGCGCCAGAACGAGTTCAGGAACGTCCGCACGGTGGACATCCGCTCGGACTGACGGGCCTGCAGCTGCGGTCGCGACCAGTAGATCGGGTAGATCTGGGGCTTGCTCGACGAGAGGCCGCCGAACACGTCGTCGGCAGGGCCGGCATAGTTGGCGGCGAAGTTGTTGCGGGCCAGGTAATCGGCGAGCTCGGCGTCCCAAGACTCGGCCTGCGCGCGGGGAAACGTGCCGCGGACGACGGCGCAGCCCCGGCGGCGGATGGCCTCGACGGTGGCGGACGGGACCGTGCCGGCGGCGACATCGTCGTAGGCCACGACGGGGAACGCGGCGGATCCGGCGGCCAGCACCGAGTCCACCTCGGCCAGCATGTCCTTCTCGACCTCGGCGAACAGGCCGGCGACGTCGCCGATGCCCGCCCGCAGTCGGGCCTTGGTGGCGCGGATGGCGGCGGGCATGTCATCGGGCAGGACGGAGACCACGGCAGCTCCTTTTGATTAGGACTCCTAACTAGAACATTTTGCTACCGTAGCCCCATCGCCAGTCAGCCACAAGACACCGACGCCCGGCCGCTGCCGCGCCTGCAGATGCTGCGGGAGCTGACCGACCGGGCCGTGCTGGACGACGTCTTCGAGCACGGCCGGGTGACCCGGGTCGAACTGGCCGACCGCACCGGCATCTCCCGCCCCACGATCTCCGAGTCGGTGCGCCGGCTGGAGGCGGCCGGCCTGCTCGTGGCCACGGGATCGCGGGAGACCGGCCAGCGCGGCCGGATCGCCACCTTCTACGAGCTCGGCGCCGGCACCGGCCACGTGATCGCCGTGGAGCTGAACCAGTTCGGCGTGCACGCGATCGCGTACGACCTGACGCGAACGGTGCTGGCCGAGCGGCGCGTGGCGCCCGGTACCGACCTCGTGGCCGAGGTGCGGGCCACGATCGCCGGCATCGAGGCGAAAGGCCCGCTGCGGGCGGTCGCGGTGGCCGTGGCCAACCCCGTTGATCCGGCCACCCGCGAGGTGATCGCCTTGCCGGGATCGCCGTTCCCCGAGGGCTTCGTCCGCCTCGACGACGTGGTCGACGTGCCGTTGATGGTGGACAACGACGTCAACTGGGCGGCGCTGGCCGAGCGGCGCAGCGGCGCGGCGAAGGGGGCGGAGAGCTTCGCCTACGTGCATGTCGGCGCGGGCATCGGCATGAGCCTCTACCTCGGCGACCAGCTCGTCCGGGGCGCCCACGGGCTGGCCGGCGAGATCGGCTACCTCAAGGCCGACGACGACCTCACGCTGACGGATTCCCTGCTGCGCCAGGGATTCGGCACGCCGCCGGCGATCGACGTGCCGACCGTGCTGGCCGGCGATCGCCGGGAGTTCGGCTGGGCGATCGGCCGGGCCGTCGCCTCGGCGTGCACGGTGTTCGACCCGGAACTGGTGCTGTTCGGCGGCCCGCTGGGCGGGCATCCCGAGATCCTGCCGCACATCCGGGCCGCCATCGACGGCGCGACACCGGCCCCGGTCCGCGTCGCCGCCGGCGAGTTCGGCGACGCCGCGCCGATGCGCGGCGCCCTCGCCTGGGCGGTCGACCACGGTCGGCGCCGGCTGCTGTCCTAGTCGTCGTACGGATCGACGGGCTCCTCTTCCTCCTCGTGCGGCTCGATCACCGAGAACGGCGCGCCCTGCGGGTCGCACAGCACGGCCGCCCGGCCGTAGGCGGAGTCGAACGGTTCCGCCACAACGGTTCCGCCCAGCCGGCGGACCACGCTGGCCGCCTCGTCGGTGTCGGTGACCCGGAAGAACACCATCCAGTGCGGCATCGTGTCGGCCGGGAACTCGGCGTCCATGCGGTAGCGGCCGAGCACGGCCCGACCGTTGAGCCACCACACCGTGTAGTCCACGTCGACGCCGTCGCCGACCTGGCCCTGGCTGTAGCCGAACAGGCCGCGGAAGAACTTGTCGGCCAGGTGGCCGTCCCGCGTGTTCAGGTCGGCCCACTCGAAGCAGCCGTGAATCCCGTACGCCATCGAGACATCCGGTCTCGGCGCGCTCAGCGCGACCACGCCGCCGCTGGGGTCCTCGGCGATCACGATGCGCCCTTCCAGCGGACCGCGAACCACGCGACCCCCGTGCTGGCGCACGCGTTCCGAGGCGATCCACGGATTGCGGATCGCCAGGTGCAGCCGCCATTCGTGGCGTCGCCCGCGATCGATGCCGGCGGCCGCCTCGTCCCGGCCGACGTGCGCGAGCGCGCCGCCGCGTCGGTCCACTGTGTACCGCCAGCCGAGCACCGCGGCGTAGAAGTCGCGGCTGGCCGGGGGATCTGTGCTGTCGAGACTGACCCAGCAGGGCGTTCCGGGGAGGATGCCGGTGGTGTGCGTCATGGGCACCTCCTCGCGTGTTCACGGCGTGTAGTCAATGGTCAACGCAGCATCATCCCCATGGCAAGCCGCCACATGATTGGCTTGTGGCATGGGAATGGCGTGGGTGCCGCAGCTCGCGGCCCGGATGAGGGCCAGAATGACGGCCGTGCACGTGCTTCCCAGCCCCAACATCTGGCAGTGGCCCGAGCTGTACGCGGTGGAGAACCGCGCCCAGGACAGCACCGGCGAGATCTGGCGTGCGCTGCGCGCCGAATGCGACTGGGCCGGGCTGGACGTCGTCGACGTCGGCTGCGGGGACGGATTCCATCTGCCGGTGTTCGCCCGTGACGCCGCGAGCGTGACCGGGGTGGAGCCGCATCCGCCGCTGGTCGAGCGGGCGAAGGAACGCACGCGTGACATCGAAGACGTCCGGGTGCTGGAGGGTGGGGCACAGCGGCTGCCGCTGCCCGACGGCTGCGCGGATCTGGTGCACGCGCGTACCGCGTATTTCTTCGGCCCTGGCTGCGAACCCGGGCTGATCGAGGCCGATCGTGTGCTACGGCCCGGCGGCGCGCTGGCGGTCGTCGACCTCGACGGTGCCGCGGCACCGTACGGAAGCTGGCTGTGCGAGGACGTCCGTGGCTACGATCCCGTTGCGGTGCAACGGTTCTTCGACGATCAGGGGTTCAGCACTCGGCGGGTGGAGACGGTGTGGCGGTTCGAGCGTCGGGCCGACCTGGAGGCCGTGCTGCGCATCGAGTTCTCGGCCGCGGTGGCCGCCCGTGCGATCGCCGAGGCGACCGGCACGGAGATCCCGGTCGGCTACCGCCTGCACGTGCGGCGGAAGCCGACCGGGATCATCCTGCCTTCGTGATCACTTCGCCCATCAGATCGACTCGGTGTCATCGGCGTCGACGTCCTCGGCCAGCAGGCCGTAGATCCGGCGCTTGGCCTCGTTGATCGCGTCGACGGCACGGGACTTCTGGTCCTCGGTGCCGGCCTGGCTGATCTGCTCCACCGCCATGAACAGCTGGCGCAGGGCGGTGTGCAGCTCGCGGACCTCGTCGGCCTCGCCGACCGCGTCGGCCCACGGCTTGGCCTCGCCCAGCTTGGCCGCTTCGGCCCGGCCGGTCTCGGTCAGCGTGAACAGCTTCTTGCCGCTGGCCGCGTCGGCCGTGATCAGGCCTTCGTCGTCCAGCAGCTGCAGGGTCGGGTAGACCGAGCCGGGGCTGGGCCGCCAGACGCCGTTCGTGCGTTGGCCGAGCTCCTGGATCATCTCGTAGCCGTGCATCGGGCGCTCGGCCAGCAGGGCGAGCACCGCCGCGCGGACATTGCCGCGACGCTGGCGCCGGCCGCCGCGGCGACCGCCGCCCCGGAAGCCGGCCATCGCGCCGAGGGCGCCGGGCCAGGGGCCGCCGGCCGCGAAGGGCATCGGGCCCATCGGCGGTTCCGGCGGGCGGGGCGGGGTGTGGTGCGGGAACTGGCCCGGCAGCGTGCCGAAGCCGTGCCCGTGTCGATCGTGTCGGTGATGAGAGTGGCTGCGCATGATGCGCTCCCTTCGGGTTCGTGGTGTCTCTCTGACGTCGATAACGATATATCGCTGATACATCGCGATACAACGTCCGACTGGGTGACGGTCGTCACACGGGTCGACATGGGAGAATGGACGGGTTATGACTGCGCTCCCCCTTGTCTTCGATGCCCCCCGCCGTGCCATGCCGCCCCGGCACCTGGCCGACATGTCCGCGTCCGAACGCGCCCAGGCCGTCGCCGACCTGGGGGAGAAGCCGTTCCGCGCCAAGCAGCTGTCCAACCACTACTTCTCCCGGCTGACCGTCGACCCCGACGCGATGACCGACATCCCCGCCGCCACGCGGGACCGGCTCGTCTCGTCGCTCATGCCCGGCCTGCTCACCGAGGTGCGCAAGCTCAGCTGCGACGACGGCACCACCCGCAAGACCCTGTGGCGGGCGCATGACGGGACGCTGTTGGAGAGCGTGCTCATGCGCTATCCCGACCGGGCCACCCTGTGCATCTCCAGCCAGGCCGGCTGCGGGATGGCCTGTCCCTTCTGTGCCACCGGTCAGGGCGGGCTCACCCGCAACCTGTCCACCGCCGAGATCGTCGACCAGGTTCGTTCCGCCGCCGCGGCCATGCGTGACGGCGAGCTGCCCGGCGGTCCCGGCCGGCTGTCCAACATCGTGTTCATGGGCATGGGGGAGCCGCTCGCGAACTATCGGCGGGTGATCGACGCCGTGCACCGCATCTGCGACCCCGCTCCTGACGGTTTGGGCATCTCGCAGCGTTCGGTGACGGTCTCGACCGTCGGTCTCGTGCCGGCGATTCGGAAGCTGACCGAGGAGGGTCTGCACGTCCGGCTGGCCGTGTCGCTGCACACTCCCGACGACGAGCTTCGCGACACCCTCGTGCCCGTCAACACCCGGTGGAAGGTCTCCGAGGTGTTGCAGGCTGCTCGTGGCTATGCCGACAAGACCGGTCGTCGGGTGTCGATCGAGTACGCGCTGATCCGTGACGTCAACGATCAGGGTTGGCGGGCCGACATGCTCGGCAAGAAGCTGCACAAGCATCTTGGCCAGTACGCCCACGTGAACCTGATCCCGTTGAACCCGACGCCGGGCAGTGAGTGGGATGCCTCGCCCAAGCCGGTGCAGGACGAGTTCGTGCGGCGGGTCAAGGATCAGGGCGTGGAGTGCACCGTGCGCGACACTCGTGGTCAGGAGATCGCCGCCGCCTGCGGGCAGCTCGCCGCCGAAGGCTGAGGCCTTCGCTGGGGCGTTCCTGGCCCCAGCCCAGGGCCGCCCCGGTGGTCAGCGGCGCCAGGC
>DASWRQ010000039.1:0-7572 GCA_036403095.1 Kutzneria sp.
GTTTCAGCGTGAACTCGAAGAACGGGCAGCAGCTCAGCTCGGCGGCGGCGAGACCGGCGACCTGGGCGGACATCGCCGTGGGCAGCACGAAGCGGATCCCGCGGTCGACCGGTTCGCTGCGGATGGCGGTGGTGAGCAGCCACTGCTCGGCACGGTCCTGCTGCTCGCCGTCGACAAGCGAGCAGGCGATGATCGGCTCCTCGGACACGCTCTGAGCCTAGGGGTTTGTCGCGGTTGGTGGTGCGCTCGCCGGGGGTCTGTAGGTCGTGGAGACGCCGGAATCTAGGGCAGCCGCTCGATGATCGTCACGTTGGCCTGGCCGCCGCCCTCGCACATGGTCTGCAGCCCGAACCGGCCGCCGGTCCGCTCCAGCTCGCCGAGCAGTGTGGCGGTCAGTTTCGTGCCGGTGGCGCCGATGGGGTGGCCCAGCGCGATCGCGCCGCCGTTGACGTTGACCCGGTCCAGGTCGACCTTGAGCTCCTTGGCCCAGGCCAGCACCACACTGGCGAACGCCTCGTTGACCTCGAACAGATCGATGTCGTCGATCGACATGCCGGCCTTGGCCAGCGCGTGCCGGGTGGCGCGGATCGGCGCGGTCAACATGTAGATGGGGTCCGCGCCCCGGGCCGACAGGTGGTGCACGCGGGCCCGCGGCGTCAACCGATGCGTACGAACGGCATGCTCGGAGGCGACCAGGACCGCGCTGGCCCCGTCGGAGATCTGGCTGGCCAGCGCCGCCGTGACCCGGCCGTCCGGCCGCAAGGTCCGCAACGCGGCCATCTTCTCCAGGCTGGTGTCGCGCCGCGGCCCCTCGTCGGCGGCCACGCCGTCGACCGGCACGATCTCCCGCTCGAACCGGCCGGCGCCGATCGCCTCGATCGCCTTGGCGTGGCTGCGGAAGGCGAACTCCTCCATCTCCACGCGGCTCAGCTCCCAGCGCTGGGCGATCAGATCGGCCGCCCGGAACTGGGAAACCTCCTCGGAGCCGTAACGATGGGCCCAGCCGTCGCAGCCCTCGAACGGCGTCGGGAAGCCGAACTGCTCCCCCACGGTCATCGCCGCGCCGATCGGGATCCGGCTCATGCTCTGCACGCCGCCGGCCACCACCAGATCGGCCGTGCCGCTGAGCACGGCCTGCGCCGCGAAGTGCATGGCCTGCTGGCTGGAGCCGCACTGCCGGTCCACGGTCACGCCCGGCACCTCCTCCGGGAAGCCTGCGGCCAGCCAGGCCGTGCGGGCCACGTCGCCGGCCTGCCCGCCGATCGTGTCCACGCAGCCCAGGATCACGTCGTCCACCTCGCCCGGGTCCACGTTCACCCGCGCGAGCAGTCCCTCGATGGCGCGGGCGCCCAGGTCGGCCGGGTGCAGGTGGCTCAGCCCGCCACCGCGCCTGCCGACCGGTGTCCGCACCGCGTCAACCAGGTACGCCTGGGCCATCGGCCCTCCCTTGCGCTATGCCGTCCAGCACGATGGACAGGTACTGCCGGGCCACGGCGTCCGCGGTCAGCGGGCCGCCCGGGTGGTACCAGTGCACGGCCACCCACACCGTGTCGCGGATGAAGCGGTAGACCAGCTCCACGTCCAGGTCGTCGCGGAACGCCCCGGCCCGGATGCCCTCCTCCAGCAGCCCGACCCACAGCTTGCGGAACTCGGTGTTGCGCTCGGTCAGGTAGCCGAACCGGTCGAACTTCGACAGGTACGCGGCCTCCCGCTGGTAGATCGCGACCGCGTCGTGGCTGCGGTCGATGCACTCGAACGACGCGACGACAATGGCTTCCAGCGCCTCGCGCGGGGCGTCGCCGGCGGCCAGGATCTCCCGGTAGCGCCCGAACAGCTCGTCCAGGAAGCTCCGCAGTATCTCGTCGACCATCGACTCCTTGGAGTCGAAGTGGTGATAGAGGCTGCCGGACAGGATGCCGGCGGCGTCGGCGATGTCGCGCACCGTGGTCGCGAGGAAGCCGCGCTCGGCGAACATCCTCGCGGCCAGCGCGAGCAGCTCAGCTCGACGGCTCATGGTTCTCCTCAGGGGTGCTGGCTGCTGACCGACAGCACCTCGCCGGTCAGGTACGAGGCGTAGTCGCTGGCGAGGAACACCATGGCATTGGCCACCTCCCAGGGCTCGGCCGCCCGGCCGAACGCCTCGCGTCCGGTCAACTCGGTGAGCAGTTCCTCGCTGGTCACCTTGGCCAGGAAGGGATGCATCGCCAGGCTCGGCGCGACGGCGTTGACCCGAATCCCGTGCCCGGCGACGTCGGCGGCGGCGCAGCGGGTCAGCGCCATCACGCCGGCCTTGGCCGCGGCGTAGTGGGCCTGGCCGGCCTGCGACCGCCAGCCGACCACCGAGGCGTTGTTGACGATCGCGCCGCCGCCGCCCTGGGCCACCAGCTGCCTCAGCGCGGCCCGGGTGCAGCGGAAGGTTCCGTTCAGGGTCACGTCCAGCACCCGGGACCACTCGTCGTCGGCCATGTCCAACACGGATCTCGTGCCGCCCAGCCCGGCATTGTTGATCATCACGTCGAGTCGCCCGAAGCGCAGCACCGCGCCGGCGATCAACGCCTGCACCTGGGCTTCGTCGGTGACATCGCACGGCACCGCCGTCACATCCGCGCCATGCTCCGACGCGAGCTTCTCCAGCGTCTCGCCGAGCCGGCGCTCGTGCCAGTCGCTGATCAGGACCTTGGCGCCCTCCTCGAGGCACCGCTTGGCCACCGCCTGCCCGATGCCGGTGCCGGCCGCCGCCGTCACGACGACCACCTTGTCCGCCAACAGATTGTGGCCGGGCACGTACTCGATCATCCGCGCACCTCCCTGGGCAGGCCGAGCACCCGTTCGGCGATGATGTTGCGCTGGATCTCGTCGGAGCCGCCGTAGATGGTGTCGGCCCGGCTGAACAGGTAGAGCCGCTGCCACTGGTCGAAGTCGTCGTCCATGACCATGGAGTCCGCGCCGCGGGCCCGCATGGCCAGCTCGCCCAGCCGCTTGTGCCAGCCAGCCCACAGCAGCTTGCTCACTGACGGATCGGATCCCTTGGCACGCAGGGCATGTGAGCGCATGACGCTCAGTTCGACCGCCGCCCGGGCTAGTTGTTCTCGCAGGACCAGGTCTTCCGGGTCGGCCAAGGCCATGACCGCGTCCAGTTCACGCCGGAAACCGACCTGCTGCCCCAGGGTCGAGACGCCTCGTTCGTACGCCAGGGTGGTCATCGCGACCGCCCAGCCGCCTCCCGGTTCGCCGACGACAAGGTCTTCATCGGTTCGCGCGCCGTCGAAGAAGACCTCGTTGAACTCGGCCGTGCCGGTGAGCTGGCGGATCGGCCGCACCTGGACGCCGGGCTGCTTCATCGGCACCAGCAGATAGGACAACCCCTTGTGTCCCACCGATCCCGGGGTGGTCCGGGCCAGCACGAAGCACCAGTCGGCGATGTGCGCCAGCGAGGTCCACACCTTCTGGCCGGTGATCATCCACTGGTCGTCGACAAGCCGGGCCGAGGTGGCGACGGCGGCGAGGTCGGAGCCCGCGCCGGGCTCGGAGTAGCCCTGGCACCAGAGCTCCTCGACGGCCCGGATCCTGGGTAGGAACCGGGCTTTCTGTTGCGCGGTGCCGAGATCGATCAGCGTGGGGCCGAGCAGGTTCTCGCCGAGGTGGTTCACCCGGGCCGGCGCGTCGGCGAGGGCGTACTCCTCATGGAAGGCGACCTGCTCGTCGAAGGTCAGGCCGCGGCCGCCGTACTCGACCGGCCAGGCCGGGCAGGTCCAACCGTGCGCGGCCAGGTGTCGTTCCCAGTCGAGGCGCTCGTCGAACGCCTCGTGCTCGCGGCCGGGCCCGCCGAGCCCCTTGAGCTCGGCGAAGCGCCCGACGAGATGCTCGGCGAGCCATCGCCGGATCTCGGATCTGGTCACCGCCATGACCGTAGGCTAGCCTACCAAGCAGTTGCTTGGTAGGAGGTGCCGTGCGCGAGCCTGCGAGCTCACCATTCAGTGCTGCGGCCGGTGGCGCGGCTGCGCCGAGCGCCGGCGAGGTGTAGCCGTGGCGCCCGACACCATTCCCGCCGCCGTGGACACCGCGGCGGAACGCTTCGGCGACCACGAGGCCGTTGTCGACGGCGAGGTGCGCCTCACCTACCGTGACCTCCGCACACGCGTCCGGCAGGTGGCCGCCGCGTTCGTCGCCGGCGGGTTGCGGCCCGGCGATCGGGTGGCGATCTGCGCGCCGAACACCTGGCACTGGGTCGTCGCCGCGCTGGGCGCGAGCTACGCCGGCGGCATTCTCGTGCCGCTCAACACCCGCTTCACCGCGGCGGAGATGCTGGACATCATCTCCCGCAGCGAAGCCGCCGCGCTCGTGGTGGCCACCGACTTCCTCGGCCGCGACCGGCTGGCCGAGTTGCGCGAGCTCGGCGGCGTGCCCGAATTCGTGCTGACGACCGGCGACTGGTCGTTCACCGACGAGGTCGACGCCGCCCCGGTGCGAGCCGACGACTTCAGCGACATCCTGTTCACCTCCGGCACCACCGGCCGCAGCAAGGGCGCGATGAGCGCGCACCGACAGGCCCTGGCCGTCGCCGCCGCGTGGGCCGACTGCGGCAACGTCGTGGCCGACGACCGATACCTGGTGATCAACCCGTTCTTCCACAGTTTCGGTTACAAGGCCGGGATTCTGGTCTGCCTGCTGACCGGCGCGACCCTGGTGCCGCAGGCCGTGTTCGACGTCGCCCGCACGATCGAGCTGGTGCAGCGGGAGCGGATCACCGTCCTGCCCGGGCCGCCGACGATCTACCAGACGCTGCTGGCCCAACCCGGCTGCGACACCTTGCGGCTGGCCGTCACCGGGGCCGCGCCGGTTCCCGTCACGCTCGCCGAGCGGATGCAGAAGCGTTTCGGGACGGTACTTACCGCGTACGGGCTGACCGAGGCCGTGGTGGCGACCATGTGCCGGCCCGACGACGACGCCGAGACCGTCTCCCACACCTGCGGCCGCGCCACCGCCGACTTCGAGGTTCGCATCGCCGACTCCGGCGAGATCCTGCTGCGCGGCCCCAACGTCATGATCGGCTATCTCGACGACGCCGCCGCGACGGCCGAGGCCATCGACCCGGACGGCTGGCTGCACACCGGCGATGTCGGCGTGCTCGACGACCGCGGCTATCTGACGATCACCGACCGGCTCAAGGACATGTACGTGTGCGGCGGCTTCAACGTCTATCCGGCCGAGGTGGAGCAGGCCCTGGCCCGGCTGGACGGCGTGACGGAGTCGGCGGTGATCGGCGTGCCCGACGACCGGCTGGGCGAGGTCGGCAAGGCGTTCGTGGTGACGGCGGCCGAACTGTCCGCCGGGGACGTCATCGAGCACTGCCGGGCCCTGCTGGCCAACTTCAAGGTGCCGAGACAGGTGGAGTTCCTGGCCGCGCTGCCACGGAACGCGTCCGGCAAGGTGCTCAAACGCTCGTTACGCGAGGAGCCGACCCAGTGACCGAGGAAGCCGTGCTGTACGAACGCGGCGGCGCCGTCGCGACCGTGACCATGAACCGGCCGCGCTACCGCAACGCCCAGAACTCCGTGATGACCTACGCCCTCGACGCCGCCTTCGAGCGCGCGGTCAACGACGACGAGGTGTCGGTCATCGTGCTGGCCGGGGCCGGCGACCACTTCTCCGCCGGGCACGACATCGGCACGCCCGGGCGGGACGTCGACGTCTCCTACGAGCGCAAGGCCGTGCTGTGGTGGGACCACGTCGACAAGTCCGGCGGCGACCAGCGTTTCGCCCGCGAGTCCGAGGTCTATCTCGGGATGTGCCGGCGGTGGCGGGAGATCCCCAAGCCGATGATCGCCATGGTGCAGGGCGCGTGCATCGCCGGCGGCCTCATGCTGGCCTGGGTCTGCGACCTCATCGTGGCCGCCGAGGACGCCTTCTTCGCCGACCCCGTGGTGCGCATGGGCATACCCGGCGTCGAGTACTTCGCCCACCCCTGGGTGCTCGGCCCTCGCGCCGCCAAGGAGATCCTGTTCACCGGCGACCGGTTCAGCGCCCAGCGGGCCTACGAGTGGGGCATGGTCAACCGCGTCGTCGCCCGCGCGGAACTCCGGGACACCGTCGACGCCCTGGCCGCGCGGATCGCCGAGATGCCCCGGTTCGGGCTCGCCCTGGCCAAGAAGGCGGTCAACCAGTCCGAGGACCAGATGGGACTGCGGGCCGGCATGGACTCGGTGTTCGGCCTGCACCACCTGGCCCACGCCCACAATGCCGAGGTGTCCAAGGATTCCCTGGCCGGCCTGGACGCGAAGGCGATGCGTGGGGCCAGTGGATCTTGACGACTCCGACCTCGAGTTCCGGCACGAGGTCCGAACCTGGCTGCACGACAACGTCCCCGGACAGCTGTCCTCAATGGACAGTGCCGACGGCTTCGAGCAGCACCGGGAGTGGGAGCGCACGCTGGCCAAGGCGCGGCTGTCGGCGGTGTCGTGGCCGGCCGAGCACGGCGGCCGCGGTGCGTCACTGACGCAGTGGCTGGTGTTCGAGGAGGAGTACTGGGCCGCCGGCGCGCCGGGACGGGTGGCCCAGAACGGAATCTTCCTGCTGGCCCCGACCCTGTACGCGCACGGCACCGAGGAGCAGCAGAACCGCCTGCTGCCCCGGATGGCCCGGGCCGAGGACATCTGGGCGCAGGCGTGGTCGGAACCGGAGGCGGGCAGCGATCTGGCGGCGATCCGCAGCCGTGGCGTCCGCACGTCCGGCGGCTGGCTGTTGACCGGCCAGAAGACCTGGAGCTCGCGCGCGGCGTTCGCGGACAAGGGGTTCGGACTGTTCCGCACCGAACCCGAGGCCGAGCGGCACCGCGGGCTGACGTACTTCCTGTTCGACCTGCGGGCGTCCGGCGTGACCGTGCGGCCCATCCCCCAGCTCGACGGGGAGGCCGGCTTCGCCGAGATCTTCCTGGACGAGGTGTTCGTGCCGGACGCGGATGTGCTCGGCGAGCCAGGTGCAGGCTGGCGCGTCGCGATGAGCACCGCGGGCAACGAACGAGGTCTGTCGCTGCGCAGTCCCGGCCGGTTCTGCGCAGCGGCGGACCGCCTGATCGAGCTGTGGCGCGAGGTCGGCGATCCGGCCGATACCGCACTGCGCGACAAGGTCCTCGACGCCTGGATGGGCGCTCAGGCCTACCGCCTGCACGTCTTCGGCTCGCTGGACCGGCCGGTCGGCGCGGAAGCCAGCGTCACCAAGCTGTTCTGGTCACAGCTCGACCTGAGCCTGCACGAGACCGCCCTGGAGTTGTTGGGCCCCGACGCCGAGCTGGCCGGGCAGCCGGGATCATGGCTGGACGGCTACCTGTTCGCCCTGGCCGGTCCGATCTACGCCGGCACCAACGAGATTCAGCGCAATGTGGTCGCCGAGCGACTGTTGGGGCTGCCGCGATGAAGTTCACCCTGTCCGACGAGCAGCGGCAGTTCGCGCAGGCGCTGCGGGACGCATTCAGGCAGTCGACGACGTGGGAAACCCTGCTGGCCCTGGGCGTGCACGAGGTGGAGTCCGGGCCAGACCTGGTGGTGGCGTTCCTGGAGCTCGGGCGGGCGGCGG
>DASWRQ010000040.1:0-17000 GCA_036403095.1 Kutzneria sp.
TTCCAGTCTGCCGGCGCGGGGCTGCACGTGGGCCTGGGCGGCCCGTCCGACGAGGCGGTGCTGCTGGTGTGCACCAACGGCCGCCGGGACGTGTGCTGCGCGGTGGAAGGCCGCCCGCTGGCCGGCGCGCTGGCGGCCGTCAACCCGGGTCGGGTCTGGGAGACCACGCACACCGGCGGCCACCGTTTCTCGCCGACGGCCGTGCTGCTGCCGACGGGATATCTCTACGGCCGCGTATCGCCGGCCGACGGGCAGCGGCTGCTCGATTCCGACGGGATCGAGCTGACCGGCAACCGGGGACGTTCCTGCTGGTCACGGCCGGGGCAGGTGGCCGAGCTGGCGGTGCGGGAACTGCTGGCCGAACCGAACCCGGAGGCGTTGTCGGTATCCGCCGACGGTGTTGTGGTCACTCATTCGGATGGCCGGGAATGGGCCGTCACCGTGACGGAACACCCGCTGCCGCCGGCCCGTCCGACCAGTTGTGGCAAGGCGCCTTCGGTGCCGAGCGCCTTTGTCGCCGACACCGTCATTCGCACCCGCTGATCAGCCGGCGCGCAACCATTCCGTTCCGCCGCCGTCACCGGAAATCCACCCGGCCGCGGCCATCGCCTCGGTCGCCAGTCGACGAGCCTGATCGATCGGCAGTCCGTTCGCCACCACGATTTCATGCATAATCTGACGGGCAATGCCCATCAGGGCCGCCGCGGCCAGCAGTCGCTCCGCGGTCTCGGCGTCACTCAGCAGCCGGGCGGCCGGGGTGAGATTCACGTCGCCGCCCAGCACGTAGACCACGTCCACCAGCACGGACGTGCTCACCTGCCGGTCATGCACAAACGTCAGGATGACACACGAAAAGGCAAAAACAATTCGTCCGGCCGGGTGAAACGCGTTTAGGAGCATTCCTGGTCGGCGCTGTCCGCCGGCCGGGAAGCGGCCGCCGCGAACACCCCGAGTCCGAGCGAATAGGGGTCGTCCAACCCGATCCTGCGCAGCGCGTCCGGCGGCAATGCCAGCAGCGACAACGAGATTCCCAACAGATAGGCGTCCAGCACGCCGACATCCCGCGTCGAGCTGTCCAGCCCGGCGACCCGGTGCAGTGCCACCGCCGACTCCGCATTGGCGATCGCCATTTCCCCCAGCGCCTGCCGCACCCCCGGCCGGCGCACCGCCTCCAGGTACAGCTCGGCCATCGCCAGCAGCTGGGTCGGGTCCCCGTTCACCGCGCGGTTGAGCAGCGCCGGGTACAGCTCCCCCAGCTGGCTCGGCGACACCTGCGACGGCGTCGTGCTGTGCAGCCGCTCCACCGCCGCCCGGTGCTCCTCGGCCATCCGGCCGGCCGCCGCCTCCAGCAGCGACTCCCGCGTCGGGAAGTAGTTCTTGGTCGTGCCCTGCGGCACGCCGGCCTCGCGATCCACCGCGCGGTGGGTCAGCCCGCGGCCGCCCTCCCGCGCCAGTATCGCGATCGCCGCGTCTCCCAGCAGCGCCCGCCTCGGCCCCGGACGTCGATCACCCACATGATCACCCTAGCTGTGGTACCACGCCTGTGGTGCCCGCAACGCGCCGCAGGCCAGCAGCGATGTCGATCACGTTTTAAGATCGCCACACCGCGAGCGCCCGCCCACGCGCCCACCCTCTTCGCGCTACGTGAGTGGCTCATTTCGCATCCGGGCGCACCTAAGCCACTCACGTGCACCCGCGGCGGCTACGTGAGTGACTCAGGTGGCGCTGGAGCGAAAATGAGCCACTCACGTAGCGAAAACGGCGGTGGTGGGGTCAGGGCTCCAGGCGGGTGATGATGCCGTCGGCGGCGTGCCAGGTCTGGCCGGTGTCCTCGCCGGCCAGGCGGGCCAGCAGGAAGCCGGCGCTCTGCTCGGGGGTGATCAGGTCCCCGCGCTGCTGCACGTCGGCGAAGTACGCCTGCACGGTGGCGTCCATCGCGGTGCCGCCGCCCTCCCGCACCCAGGTCATCATCGACGTGGCGACGGTCCCGGGACGGTAGATGTTGGCGGTGACGCCGGTGCCGTCGAGCTCGGCGGCCAGGTTGATGGTGTGGCCCTCCACGGCGTACTTGGTCGTGGTGTACGCGTTGCCGCCGTTGAGGAATGCCGGCACCTGGGCGGCGCCGCTGGACAGGTTGACGATGCGACCCCAACCCCGCTCCAACATGCCGGGCAGCAGGTGGATGCTCAGCGCGGCCACGGCGGTGACGTTGAGCGAGACGGCGTGGGCGAACTCGGCCGGATCAAGCGTGGCGGTCGGCCCGGCCGGCCACGGCACGGCGGCGTTGTTGATCAGGATGTCGACGGGGCCGGCCGCGGCGGCGACGGCGGCCACCTGGGACAGCTCGCCGAGGTCGGCCGGGATGACCGTGGCCTTGGTGGACACGAGGGCGGCGGTGCCCTCCAACTCGTCACGGGAGCGGGCGACCAGCACCAGATCCGCGCCCTCGGCGGCCAGACCCACCGCAATCGCCCGACCGATCCCCCGACCCGCGCCGGTCACCAACGCGGTCCTGCCGGCAAATGTGGAACCCATGCTTCGATCATGGACCTACGTCGCTCGACGTACGCCGACATCCCGCTTCTGAACCGACGTCTGTGCCCGATGGGGCGCGGAGCATGGGTGTCATGACCACTCAGATGAGGGCGTCCGACGAAGACCGGGAACGGGTCGTCGCACGGCTGAACGAGGCCGTCGGCCTGGGCCTGCTGACCCTGCCCGAGGCCGAGGAGCGCATCGCGACCGCCTACGCGGCCCGCTACCTGGACGACCTGCCGCCGCTGACCGAAGACCTGCCCGACCCGACTCCCCCGAAGCCCGAACGCGAACGCCGCCGCCGGCCGGGGTTCGACCCCCGCGTGCTGGTGGTCGTGGCCGCCCTCGCGGCGGTGATGGTCGTCACGCACGGCTGGCTGTTCCCGCTGATTCCGCTGGTCATCCTGGCCGTGAGGTTCGGGCCCCGGAAGTTCGGCTGGAGCCGGCCCGGGCACCCTGCCCGGATGTAGGAAACACCCTAGGGTCGTGGCATGGACCTCGTCGACGCGTGTTTCGCCGGCGCCGCTGCCCAGGCCGAACTGCTGCGCGCCGGCGAGTTGTCGTCCCGTGAGCTGGTGGACGCCACGCTGCGGCGCATCGAGCGCCACGACCGCGAGCTCAACGCCTACCGCCTGGTGTTCGCCGAGCAGGCGCTGCTCGAAGCGGCCGAGGCCGACGTGCGCCGGGCCCACGGGGAGGACGCGCCGCTGCTGGGCGTGCCGATCGCCGTGAAGGAGGACATGGCGATCGCCGGCCTGCCCACCACGACCGGCACGTACGCGGTGGACCGCACCGAGCCCGCGGACTCGGAGGTGGTGCGCCGGCTGCGCGCGGCCGGGGCGGTGATCGTGGGCCGCACCCGGATGCCGGAGCTGGGTCTGTGGCCGTACACGGAGTCGGCGTTCGCGGGCGCGACCCGCAACCCGTGGTCGGCCGAGCACACCTCGGGCGGCTCCAGCGGCGGCTCGGCCAGCGCCGTGTGCGCCGGGCTGGCCGGCGCGGCCATCGGCTCCGACGGCGCCGGCTCGATCCGCATCCCCGCCGCCTCGACCGGCGTCTACGGCCTCAAGCCGCAGCGTGGGCGGGTGTCGCTGCACCCCAACGGCGAGCAGTGGACGGGCATGGTCGTCGCCGGGCCACTGAGCCGGCACGTGCGGGACTGGGCCCTGGTGGCCGACCAGATCCGCGGGTCGCTGCCCAGCGACCCGGTGGCCGCGATCCCACCGCGCACCAGCTTCGTCGAGGCCGCGGCGACGCCGCCGGGCAAGTTGCGCGTGGCGGTGTCGCTCAAGCCATGGGTCGCCGGAGCGCCCGTCGATCCACGCGTGCGGGCCGCCGTGCTGGGCATGGCCGAGCTGCTGCGGGAGCTGGGGCACGAGGTCATCGAGCGCGACCCGACGCTGCTGGATCCGACCACGCAGCTCGCGCTGGCCCCGCGCTACCTGTCCAGCGCCGCCGAGTCCGTGGCCGCGCTGGATCGGCCCGAGGCCGTGGAGCGCCGCACGAAGCAGGTGGCGGCGATGGGACGGGCCGTGCCGCGCTGGCTGGTCGTGCGGTCGCGGCGGTTCGGGGAGCGCTTCTCCCAGGTCGCCAACCAGATCTTCGACCACGCCGACGTGCTGCTCACGCCCACGCTCACCCGCCCGCCGATCCGCGTCGGCGAGTGGCAGGGCCGGTCCACGCTGACCACGCTGCTGGCGGCCAACCGGTACACGGCGTTCCTGCCGCAGTGGAACATCGCCGGCAACCCGGCCGCCTCGGTGCCGGCCGGGTTCACGCCGGAGGGGCTGCCGCTGGCCGTGCAGCTGGTCGGCCGGCCGCACGACGAGTGCACGCTACTGTCCCTTTCGTCCCAGATCGAGCAGGCGCGTCCCTGGGCCGACCTGCGGCCGCCAGGGTTCTAAAGCCGTTCGGGAACGGCAGTGCGCATGGCGTCGGCGAAGGCCCGCACCGCCGGGTGGTCCTCGGCGCCGCTGCGGTGGGCGATGCGGGTGTGCCGGCCCAGCGGCAGTCGGGTCAGCGTCACGCCGTCGGGCCGGTCGACCAGGCCGAGCTCCGGCACGAGCGCCACGCCCTGACCGACGGCGACGAGCGCGAGCACGGTCGCGAAGTCGTCGATCTGGTGGCGGGCGTGCGGGGTGAAGCCGGCGGTCTCGCAGGCGTGCACGGTCATCCGGTGGCACAAGGTGCCCTCGACCGCGAGGATCCACGGCTGGTCACGGCAGTCGGCGACCGTCACCAGCGTCGGCGAGGCGGTGGCCAGGAACATCGCCTCCCGGCACAGCGGTATCACGCCGATACCGGCCTCGGCCGGCACGGGCGCGAAGTCGTAGGAGTGCACCAGCGCGACGTCGAGGTCCCCGGCCCGCAATGCGTCGGCGACCTGGGCCGGATCCAGCTCCACGACCATCGGCTCCAGCCCTGGATGCATGCGGGCCAGGCAGGCCAGCGCCGTCGGCACCATGGCGCGGCCGGCGCTGGGAAACGTGCCGATCCGCAGCGACCCCGACAGGCCCTGGCGAGCCCCGTCCAGCTCGGCGGCGGCCCGCTCCAGCTGAGCCAGCACCGCCTCAGCGTGCCGGACGAGGGTGCGGCCGGGCGGCGTGAGCACGACCCCGCGGCCGCTGCGGGTCAGCAGTGGGACACCGGCCTCCCGTTCCAGCGCGCTGAGCTGCTGCGACACCGCCGATGGCGTGAACGAGACCGCCTCGGCGACCGCGGCGATGGTGCCGCGGTGGGCCAGTTCCCGCAGCAACCGCAGCCGGCGCACGTCAAGCATCAGCCCAGCTTACGGACAGCCGAACAAATGCGAACTGGACCTGCACGATCACCGCCCCCAGGCTGGGCTCATGGAAGGCATCCTCGTACCCCTGATCACGCCGTTCGCCGCCGACGGCACGGTCGCAGCGGATGCGCTCGCGGCATTGGCCGACAACGTCCTCACCCAGGGCGCGGCCGGCATCGTCGCACTGGGCACCACGGCCGAGGCGTTTGCCCTCGACGCCGACGAGAAGCGCACGGTGCTGGAGGTGTGCGCACGGGCCTGCGCCGACCACGGCGCCGTGCTGGTCATCGGGGCCGGCACCAGCGACACGCGCACCAGCGCCGAGGCCCTGGCCGCGCACTCGCGGGCCGACGCGGCGCTCGTCCCGGTGCCGTACTACGTGCGCCCCGGCGAGGCCGGCGTCATCGCGCACTTCACGCGGCTGGCCGCCGACAGCCCGGTGCCGCTGCTCGTCTACCACGTCCCGCACCGCACGGCCCAGCCGCTGAGCGCCGCCACGCTGCTGACGCTGAGCCGTATCCCGAACATCGTCGGGGCCAAGGTGGCCAGCGGCATGACCGAGGACGCCATCGCGCTGCTCGGCGACTGCCCGCCGGACTTCGCCGTGTTCGCCGGGGACGACGCCTACCTGTCGCCGATGCTGGCCCTCGGCGCGCGCGGCGGCATCTCCGCCTCCTCGCACCTGGCCACCGCGGAGTTCGCCCGGCTCGTGCAGGCCTGGCACAAGGGCGACGCGATCACGGCCCGTCCCCTCGGTCACACGCTGGCCCGGCTGGCGACCGCGCTGTTCGCCGAGCCCAACCCGACCGTGCTCAAGGCCGTGCTGCACGCCCAGGGCCGCATCCCTACGCCGGACGTTCGGCTCCCGCTGCTGCCCGCCGGCCCGCAGTCCGTGGCCGCCGCGCTGGAACTGCTGTAGCGCCGAGCACCGCCCAGCGGCCGGAGCGCAGCCTGGTCAGGTTGTTGGCCAGGCGGAACAGCACGAACACGGTCAGCGCCGACCAGATGCCGACCAGGCCCCAGCCCAGCGCCAGCGACGCCCACACCACGGGCAGGAACCCGAGCACGGCGGCGCAGGCGTTGGCCGTGCGCAGGAACTTCGCGTCGCCGGCGCCGAGCAGCACGCCGTCGAGCACGAACACCACGCCGCCGATGGGTTGCACGGCAACGAAGAACCACCACGCCTTCGGCATCTCCGCCAGCACCGCCGGGTCGGCGGTGAACACGTGCGGCAACACCCCGGACAGCGCCGCGAACACCACCGACAGCGCCGCGCCGAACACCAGGCCACAGCGCGTGGCCTGCCACGCCACCCGCTGCGCACGCTCACGGTCGCCGGCGCCGAGGGCCGCGCCGACCAGGGCCTGCGCGGCGACGGCGAGGGCGTCGAGCACGTAGGCCAGGAACATCCACAGCTGGAACACGATCTGGTGCGCGCCGACGGCCGCCGCGGAGGTGTGCGCGGCGACGGCGGTGGCGGAGATCCACGAGGCCTGGAATGCCAGGCCGAGCAGCGCGAGGTCACGACCGTAGGCGAGCTGCGCGCGCAGCTGGGACGGCACCGGCCTGAGGGACACGCCCTCGGCGCGAAGCGCCCGTACGAACAGGGCGGCGGAGATCAGCTGCGCGACGACGTTGGCGATGGCCGAGCCGTTCAAACCCCAGCCGAACCCGTGCACCAGCACCGGACACAGCACAGCGGAGATGCCGTTGCCGGCCAGCACGAACCACAGCGGCCGGCGCATGTCCTGCACGCCGCGCAGCCACCCGTTGCCGGCCATGGTGATCAGCACCAGCGGCGCCCCGAACAGCGCGATCCGCAGCCACCCCACCGCCGCCGCGGCCGTCGGCCCCGAACCCGCCAGCAGCCCGGCGATCGGGTCGGCCAGCAACTGACCGAGCGCCAGCAGCACCAGGCCGGCCAGCGCCGCGACCCACGTCGCCTGCACGCCCTCGTCCACCGCGTCGGCCCGTCGGCCGGCGCCGTGCAGGCGGGCGGCTCGGGCCGTGGTGCCGAAGCTCAGGAACGCCATCTGCTGCCCGACCTGCGACAACACGATCGACCCGACCGACAGCCCGGCCAGCTGCGTGGCCCCGAGGTGCCCGACCACCGCCGTGTCGACCAGCAGGTAGAGCGGCTCGGCGGCCAACACGCCCAGCGCCGGCAGCGCCAGCCTCAGCAACTCCCGCACGACGCCCCCTGTAATGAGCACTAAGCCTGTGAGCCCCTGACGGGCGGAGCCTACGGTAAGGTCCGACTGTGGACAACGCCGCTTACCTGGACGTCGCGCTCCGGCTGGCCAACGCCGATCTGGACGGCGTCGATCGGGCTGGGGTCGATCAGGCTGGGGTCGACGGCCTGCGCGAGGCCCTCTACGAGGAGCCGTGGTGGGCAGAGCGTGTGCACGAGGCCGACCTGCGGGCGCTGCGCCCCGTCGCCGACGGCCTCCGCCGCGTGTTGGCCGCCGCCGTCGCGGCCGACCGCGAGACCGTGCAGAAGGAGGCCAACGCCCTGCTCGCCGCCCACCCGCTACGGCCGCAGCTGTCCTCCGGGCACGGCGAGAGGGAGAACTGGCACGTCCACGTCGCCGACCCCGGTCAGCCGCCGGCCACCGAGGTCGCCGCCGCCGTCTCCTGGGGCGTCGCGCAGGGCATCGTCCACTATGGACTGGAGCGCTGGGGCCGCTGCGCCGCCGAGGACTGCGGCAGGTTCTTCCTCGACACCTCCACCAACCGCGCCAAGCGGTTCTGCTCCCAGCGCTGCGCCAACCGCGTGCACGTCGCGGCCTTCCGGTCCCGCAAACGCGCCTAGTTCTGCAGGATCGGCCACGCCGCGGCCGGGTGGCAGTGCTCGGGACAGGCCACGATGTAGACCTCGTTGCCCAGGAAGAGCCCGTACTGGTCGCTGTTGAAGGTGTCGGGCTGGACCGGCTGGTCGGGCCGCTTGTCGAAACCGAAGTCCTCGGGGACCTGGCAGAGCTGGGTCATGGCGGCGCCGCACTGACAGCGGTAGTGCTCCGGATCCTGGGCCCACGAGGGGACGCCGTCGAGCTTGAACCCCGCACGGCCGCGGCCGGACTCGCTCAGCTGCTCCTCGGCACTGCGCAGAGTCAGCGGCCGCGGCTGGAGGTAGGGGTCGGGCTCCGTCGACGAGACGCTCCCCCGGTGCAGCAGGATCTGCCAGAACCGCAGCTGGCCGGCCGGCGGCGTGTCCCAGAACCGCGCCGGAAGCTGGTCGCCCGACGGCGGGCAGTTCGCGTCGTTGTGCTTGGGGCACTGGAAAACCAGCAGGTGATCTTCGCCGAAGACCGGGAGTTCTGTCGGCACGTCGAGCTGGAACAACAGGACCATCCGCGCGCCGCAGTCACATGCCGGCCACGGCAGCCCGGCATCGAGAACCGGCCACCCGCCAACGGTGTTCCGCGCGTCCGCGTCCGCCGGTTCGGAGCCGATGTCGATCAGGTAGACGGTGGACACCGGCCCAGGCTAGAGGCCGCGTTTGGTCAGTTCGTCCAATAGCTGCCGGTCGGCGATATGCCGGCCCTTCACGCCGTCCAGATAGGAGTTGAACGCGTCCTGGCGGCCGGTGCGCGTGAACAGCGTGCGCAGCTGGGCCAGCAGCTCCACCACGAGCGCCTCGTTGTGGGCGTGGGTGTTGTTGTCGAGCGCCTGCTCCACCAGCCCCCGGTACACGGCGATCGCGTCGCCCGGATGGTCGGCCGAGCGCACGCGAGCCAACTCGGCCCACACCTCGTCGGTGCAGCCGTGCGCGACCGCGGTCTGCCACGCGGCCTCCGGCTGGTCGTCGTGGATGAGCACCCGCACCAGCACCGAGTTCACGGCCACATCCGAGGCCGCCTCCGACAGCCGCCGCACCACGGCGTCACGCTGCTCGGACCAGCTGCCGGCATGCTCGGCGACGGTCCGCAGTCGCAGGTAGGTGTCCATGGCCGGCTGGTTGCTGAAGATGCGCATCCGCATCGACACTGCCCGGTCGAACCAGCCCATGCGCACGCACTCGTCCACGGCGACGTCGACCAGCCGCGAGGCGACCCCGCGCCACCCGCTGGCCGACAGACCGCGCCCGACCCACTCCAGCACCTGCTCGGACCGGCCGGCCTCCTGCAGCAGCGTGGCGATGCGCAGGTAGTGCCAGCCCGAGGACAGGTCCTTGGCCAGCGCCGCCACGTGCAGGTCCACGTCGCCCAGGTGCTCGGCGAGGTCCAAGGTCACGTGCAGCACGGCCCAGCGGTGCCGGTCGAACGCCGGACGCTGCGCGAACTCCAGCACCGGCAGCGCCGTGCACAGCGCCTCCGCCGCCTCTCGGTACGCCACCAGCCCGGTCGATCCCAGCGCGCCGGCGTAGTCGGTCAGCCGGACCTGCGGCCCCTCCGGATGCTCCACCTGCAACGCCAGCAGCCACCGGGCCAGCCGCAGCGGATCGCCCTGGTGCAGCCGACAGGCGGTGGCGTGCGCGGCCAGCGCCCGCTCGGCCAGCCCGCGGATCACCGGCACCCGCTCCGGCAGCCGGGCCAGCGCCGAGGCCAACGCCTCCACGACGTACTCGGCCAGCTCCACGGCGTCGATCGTCTTGGCCGCGCGGACCAGGCCCTCCAGCGCCGACACCACCTCGGTCAGCGCCCGTCCCGGATCGTCACCGCGCGTGAGCGCGACCTCCACGGCGACGCGGGCCCGCACCGCGTCCCCGATCTCCTCCGCGCCCGGACCACCGGGTTGGCCGCTGATCACCGGACAATCAAACCCCACTTCACACGACAGGTGAACGCAGTCGAACCGTTCGGAGCAGTCCGGTCACCGCGCGGACGCGAAACAACGCGGGGTGTGACCGACAGGGGCCGCCGACAGCGTCATCGCCCACCGAATTGGCCGGCACGCATCGATAGCACAGGTGCGCCGATCGTGACGCGCATTTCACGTCCGGAAGAACCGTCAATTGTTGCCGTCCGGTCACGATGGTGAAGCGCATGCAACCAATTCGCTGTCATCACTCGACCGGAGCAGTGCGGCAGCATATCGGCATCTCTAGGGTTGGTCCATGCATAATCACGTGGATTACGACGAGGGGCTGCACGCAGTCTACGAACGAGGACGCGTGCTGCCGCCGGAGACCGTCGCCACGTGGATGGCCGCCCTCGAGCGCAACGCGCCGGCGCGCCGCCCGCTCACCGTGCTGGACCTGGGCTCGGGCACCGGCCGGTTCAGCGACGCCATCGCCGACACCTTCGGCGGCCCGGTCTACGGCGTCGAGCCGTCCGCGCGCATGCGCGAGGTCGCCGCGGCCGCGCACCCGCACCGCGGCGTGTCCTACCTGGACGGGCGGGCCGAGGCGATCCCGCTGCCCGACAACAGCTGTGATTTGTCCGTGATGTTCCTGGTCCTGCACCACATCGAGCACCGCATGCTCGGCGTGAAGGAGCTGGCCCGGGTGCTGCGACCGGGCGCCCGGCTGTGCGTGCACAGCGGCTTCTCCGGCCAGATGCACGACCACGTCTGGTACCGCTACTTCGCCCGCGCCCGCGAGGTCGACGACATGGTCTTCCCGCGGCTGGACGAGGTCATCGACCAGTTCGCCGAGGCCGGCATCGGCTACGTCGGCCTGGACCAGGTCGACCAGCAGGTCGCGGCCAGCCTGCCCGCCTATTTCGAGCGATTTCGACATCGTTCCTTTTCCACCTTGCAACATATGACGAAAGAGGAGATCGCCGAGGGCATGGCCGCGATGGAGCGGGCCGCGCGGGCCGCCGAAGGCGAGCCGGCTGAGCCGGTAATCCAAACGGCGGACCTCCTCGTCCTGGAGCGTCTCGACGCGTAGTCGAGCACCCACCGTCGGTGTGTCGTAAATCTCGGAAACGCATTGCACACGGCCGGACGGGCGAGGCCGTCCGCTTATCCCGGAAATGCGGAAGCCCCCGGAACCCGAGCGGGTCCGGGGGCTTCGCCGCACACTCAGGAGCGCGGGCCGTCCGACAACTCGGTGTAACCGGTGTTGCGCGCCGGCTCCTCGGAGGTGATCTGCGCGGCCGCCCGCTCGGCGGCCCGCACCGCCTGGGTCGCCTCGGTCGGCGCCGGCGGGTTGAACCAGTCGGCCACCGAGTCGTCCATCTCCTCCACGGGCGGCGCCGCCACGTCCGGGGCCGGCGGCTCGTAGCGGAACACACCGTCCTCGCCGGGCGCGCCCAGCATCCGCGCGAAGCCCTCCAGCGCCTTGCCGAAGTCCGACGGGATCAGCCACACCTTGTTGGCGTCGCCCTGCGCCATCTGCGGCAGCGTCTGCAGGTACTGGTAGGCCAGCACCTCCGGGGTCGGCTTGCCCGCCTTGATCGCCGCGAAGACCTTCTCGATCGCCTTGGCCTGGCCCTGCGCCTGCAGGTAGCGGGCGGCCCGCTCGCCCTCGGCCCGCAGGATCCGGGACTGCCGGTCGGCCTCGGCGGCCAGGATCGCCGCCGTCTTGGCGCCCTCGGCGGCCAGGATCTGGCCCTGCTTCTGGCCCTCGGCCGTCTTGATCGCCGACTCCCGCTGGCCCTCGGCGGTCAGGATCATCGCGCGCTTCTCCCGGTCGGCGCGCATCTGCTTCTCCATCGAGTCCTGGATGGACGGCGGCGGGTCGATCGCCTTGAGCTCGACCCGCGCGACCCGGATGCCCCAGCGGCCGGTCGCCTCGTCCAGCACCCCGCGCAGCTGGTTGTTGATCGAGTCACGCGAGGTCAGCGTCTGCTCGAGGCTCATGCCGCCGACCACGTTGCGCAGCGTGGTGGTGGTCAGCTGCTCGACACCGACGATGTAGTTGGAGATCTCGTAGACCGCGGCCCGCGGGTCGGTCACCTGGAAGTACACGACGGTGTCGATGGAGACCGTCAGGTTGTCCTCGGTGATCACCGGCTGCGGCGGGAACGACACCACCTGCTCCCGCAGGTCGATCCGGGCCCGCACCCGGTCCAGGAACGGCATCAGCAGCTTCGGTCCGGGCGTGGCCGTGGCCCGGTACCGGCCCAGCCGCTCGATCACCGCCGCCTGCGCCTGCGGGATGATCAGCACGGACTTCACCGCGATCGTCAACACCACCAGGATGATGACGATCACGACGATGATCGTGGTCACTGTCGCTGCCTCCATCAGTTCTCCGCCCACACGATTGCCGTCGCTCCCGAGATGTCCATGACGATCACCTGTCGGCCCGGCTCCAGCCGCTGCGTCGGCTCGAACGCGATCGCCGACCACACCTCGCCCTTGATGCGCACCCGGCCGCCGTGCTCGTCCACCGTGGCGACCACCTCGGCCTGCACGCCCTTGAGCGCCTGAATGTTCGTCGTCAGGTGCTCGTGGCCCGACATCAGCCGGCTGCGCAGGATCGGGCGCACGGCGAAGATGCCGACCACCGCCGTGACGGCGAAGACGATCGCGTCGACCAGCAGGCTGCCGCCGATCACATCGGCCAGCGCGGCCGCCAGCCCCGCCGCGCCGAGCATCACGAGGACGAAGTCCCCGGACACCACCTCGGCGAGCACCAACGCGACGCCGAACAGGAGCCACAACAGAGCGGCCATGACTCCATCGTGGCAGAACCGGCGCGCCACCATCGGGCGACCACCCCGCACGTGACACGGGCGTGACCTACACCGGTTCCGTGACGAAGTCGATCAGCCGCTCGACCGCGCCCAGCAGCGGCGTCTCCAGGTCGCGGAAGCCGCGCACGCCGGCCAGCACCCGCCGCCAGCCCTCGGCCGGCTCGCCCCACCCGAGCGCGTCGCAGATGCCTTCCTTCCACGGCACGCCCCGGGGAACGGTCGGCCACGCCCTGATGCCGACCGAGGCGGGCTTCACCGCCTGCCAGATGTCGACATAGGGATGCCCGGTGACCAGCACGTGCTCGTCCCGGATCGACGACACCAGCCGCGACTCCTTGGAGCCGTCGACCAGGTGGTCCACCAGCACGCCCAGCCGCCGCTGCGGGCTCGTGCCGAACTCCTCGATCCGCTCGGGCAGCACGTCCACGCCGTCCAGCGGCTCCACCACCACGCCCTCGACCCGCAGGTCGTGTCCCCACACGCGCTCCACCAGCGTGGCGTCGTGCAGGCCCTCGACCCAGATCCGGCTGTCCCGGGCCGTGCGGGCGCGCAGACCCGCCACCTTCACCGAGCCGGAGGCCGACATCGCCCGCTCGGCGGCCTGCTGCGGGCGGACGAGCGTCACCGGCCGGCCGTCGATGAGGAAGCCGGCCGGGGTCAGCGGGAACAGCCGGTGCCGGCCGTGCCGGTCCTCCAGCACCACGTTTCCCGACTCGAAGCGGACGACCGCGCCGCAGAACCCGGACGCCGGGTCCTCCACGACCAGGCCCGGCTCGGCCTCGACCTCGGGGATCTCGCGGCGCTTCTGCGGACCGGACAGCACGTCGCGGCCGTACTCGTGGGAACGCACAGCGCCGGACCCTATCGGGTGATGCCGATGTTCTCGTGGAGGAACTCCAGCGTGGCGGCCCACGCCGCGGCCCGGGCCTTGGTGTTGACCTCCGGCGAGCCGCCCATCTCGAACCGCACGCCCGGCCCGTCCGAGAGCGTGTCGGTGTAGGGCTGCCCGGGCGGGCCGTTGAGCGGGTGCCCGGCGCCCTCGTAGATCCGCAGCTCCACGTTGTCGGCGCCGGCGGCCGCGGCCTGGCTGTACGCCACGGTCGGCCAGTTCTGGTCGTCCTCGCCGCACAGCATCAGCACCGGGCCGCCGATCCGCTCCACCGGGATCCGGTAGGCCGACGCGTCCGGGGGCACGTCCGGGAACGCCAGCCGCAGCCGCACCGGCTCGCCGTTGGCCACCTGCTCGCGCAGCTCGTCACGGATCTCGTAGGGCAGGTAGTCCAGCGGCTTGCGGCGCAGCGTCCACGACGCCGCCGGCGTGCCGAGGATGTCCAGCAACGTGCCCTTGGTGTAGTCGATGCCCTGCGTGACCAGCCCGCCGCCGGCCACGCTGACCACGGCGCCCACCCGGTCGTCGTGCGCGCCGACCAGCAGCGCCGCCTCGCCGCCGCGGGAGCCGCCGACGATGGCGATCTTGCCGGTGGCGAAGGAGGCGATCTTGTCCACGGCCGCGAAGAAGTACTCCAGCGGGATGTCCACCAGCCCCGGTGGCAGCGTCGCCGCGCCGAAGTAGGCCAGGGCCAGCACGTTGTAGCCCTCGGCGTGCAGCGCCCGCGCGTCACGCTCGTGCAGGCCGCCCTCGGCCCCGCCGAGCAGCAGCACGCCGGGCGCGGACACGGGTTGGGTGAGGAGCAGGTTCTCGGTCACCGCACGAGTGTGTCGGGTCGGGCAACCAACCCATCATCGGGCTACGTCCCACGGGCGTGAAGGTGATGCTGATCCTGGTCGGGGTGCTGCTGGCCGGATGCGCTGCCGCGCCGACGTCCACCGCCGGCTCCGGACATCGGGTCCAGCCGGTGTGCGGGGCGTTCCAGCCGTCATCGGACACGGTGACGCTGGACGGTTTTGTCGTGTCGTGGGTGCTGCGCTGCCCGTTTCGGGTCAACGCCGGTGCGCGCGTCAGCGAGCGTGCGGACGGCCGAGCGACCGAGTTGGTGCGGCAGTTGACGATGCCCAGCGGTCCGCGGCCCGAGGCCTGCGCGGCGATCGAGGTGTTGCGGGCGCCGTTCGCGTTGGTCGACGCCGCCGGCAACGCGATCGAACCGGTTCTGCCGACCGACGGGTGCCAGCCGAGGAAAGCGATCTTCGACGCGCTGGCCGCCTTGCCGTTCCGGGCGGTGGAGTCCGAAAACCGCTAGCACCGGCCTGGGTTCGCCGCCGAGGATGACGCGGTGACCACGTACTCCGCCGTGCGCACGACCGGCATCTACTGCCGGCCGGGCTGCGGCGCCAAGCCTCTCGCGGAGAACGTCCGCACGTTCGAGCTGGCGGCCTCGGCTGAAGCCTCGGGCTACCGGGCCTGCCTGCGTTGCCGGCCGTACCGGGTGGCGGGCGCCGTCCCCGACGACGCACCGGAGTTGGTATGCCGGGCGGTGCAGCTGATCATCGACGGGGTGCTCGACGGGGCCACCGAGGAGGCGGTCGGGGCCCGGTTGGGCATCTCGGCCCGTCACCTGCGCCGGCTGTTCGCCGATCACCTGGGCGTCACGCCCGACGGTTTCGCCCGCTCGCGTCGCGCGCACTTCGCCCGGCGGCTGCTCGACGACACCGACCTGGGCATCGCCGAGGTGGCGTTCGCGTCGGGGTTCGGCAGCCTGCGGCAGTTCAACCGGACCATGCGCGAGGTGTTCCGGGCCGCGCCCAGCGACCTTCGGGCCCGTCGCCGTCGGTCCGACCGCCTCGCCGCCGACGGCGGCCTGCTGCTGCGGATGCCGTTCGGCCCTTCGTACGACTGGCCCGCGGCGCTCGCCGTGCTGCGCGCCGACGCCGTGCCCGGCGTCGCGTCCATTGTGGACGACGTCTACCGGCGGACGATCACCCTGGACGGCGACCCGGGGCTGCTGGAGATCGGGCCCGGCGGCGTGGACCACCTGCTGCTGCGGGCCCATCTGCCGCACTGGGAGGGCGTGATCCACGTCGTCGAGCGGGCCGCCCGGCTGGCCGGCGTCGACCGGGGACAGCCGGGCGCGTGGGCACCGCTGGAGATCGCCGTCAACGCCGTCGCCGACGACGTGGCCGCGCTGGTCCGCCGGCACGGCACGCCGATCGACGGGCTCTGTTTCGGTCTGTCCCATGCCTTTCCCGCCGCCGAGCCGCTGGCCGGCGAGCCGGGTCCGGTCGGCGAGGTGGCGCGGGCGGTCGTGGCCGGCCGGCTCCGCCTGGACGGGGCCGAGCCGGCCGGCGACTTGCTCGCCGCGTTGGCCGCCGTCGGCGTTGCCGAGCCGGCCGCGCAGCGGATCAGCCGGCGGCTCGGCCAACCATGTTGTTGAGCTCGCCGTAGGACAGGCCTTCGGCCATCGACTCGTAGGTGCCGGCGGTCAGCAGCTCCCGCGCCGCGGCGGCGGCCACCCCGTAGGCGGCCTGGGCGATGCCCGTGCCCACGCTGATCCTCGCCACGCCCAGAGCGGCGAGTTCGGCGACGGACGGCGCCCCGGGGTGGGCCATGACGTTGAGCGGCAACGGTCCGTCGACCAGGACCTTGATCACCGCCGGGTCGACCACACCCGGCACGAACAGCACGTCCGCCCCGGCGGCGGCATAGCGCTGCGCGCGGGCCAGCGTCTCGTCCACGTCGCCCGAACCCATCAGGAACGTGTCGGTACGGGCGTTGATCACCAGGTCGCCGGCCTGGCGTGCGGCGGCCAGGCGATCCGCCTGCGCCGAGACGTCGAGCAGCCGGCCGGCGGCGCTGTCCTCGATGTTGACCCCGAGGGCGCCGATCGACGCCACCTCGGCGACCGTCCAGGCCACTTCCTCGGGGGTGTCGCCGTAGCCGCCCTCGATGTCGGCGGTCACCGGCACCGTCACGGCCCGCACGATCCGGCGCAGCGCCTCCAGGGCCAGGGTGCGGGTCAGGCCGCCGCCGTCGGGCACACCCCGCGACCACGCGACGCCACCGCTGGTGGTGGCGATCGCCTTCGCGCCGGCGGCCTGGATCGCGGCGGCCGACGGCGGGTCCCAGGCATTGGGCAGCACCAGGGGTTTCGGCAGTTCACGAAGCGGATTCACGCCGACCAGCATGGTCGGCTCGGCGG
>DASWRQ010000041.1:0-11115 GCA_036403095.1 Kutzneria sp.
CCAAGCGGGTCGGCGGCAGCATCACCACCGGCAACTTCTTCGACGCCTGGGCCAGCCACGGCATGAACATGGGCCAGCACAACTACATGGTCCTGGCCACCGAGGGCTACCAGAGCAGCGGCAACTCCAACATCACCATCGACAGCACGACCGGTGGTGGGGGCGGTGGCGGCGGAGGCACGGCCGGCGAGGTGCACGCGGTCGGTGCCGGCAGGTGCCTGGACGTGCCCAACTCCTCCACGACATTGGGGACGCAGCCGCAGATCTACGACTGCTGGGGCGGCGCGAACCAGACGTGGACCAAGACCTCGTCCGGTCAGCTGACCGTCACCATGAACGGCACCACCCTGTGCCTGGACGCCTACAACCACCAGACCACTCCCGGCACCAAGGTGGAGACCTGGACGTGTAACGGCGGTGCGAACCAGCAGTGGAACGTCAACTCCAACGGCACCATCACCGGAGTGCAGTCAGGGCTCTGCCTGGACGTGAGCGGGGCGAGTACCGCGAACGGGGCGCCGGTCCAGCTGTACACGTGCAGCGGTGCTTCCAACCAGCAGTGGAAACTGGGGTGAGTCCGGTTCGGGAGTGAGATTCGGCCGCGGTTCACCGGCGGCGTCCTTGCAAGGATGTTAACGGTGACAATCGCGGTCGTTCACCGGAGCGCGGTGCTCGGTTGAGGTCGCCGTCATGTCACCGCCCGAGGCTCTCGGCATGACTCAGTCCTCGATCACCGCGTCTCCCGGATTCGCCCGGCGCCGATTCCTGCTTTCCGCCGCAGGGGTCGGCGCCGCCGCCGTGGCCGCCGACGCCGTCGCCGGCATCGTGCTCGCCCCGAGCGCCTCCGCCGCGGTGGCGGACGGCGCCTCGGCCGCCGACCCGATGCTGCCGTTCGTCGACCACTACGCGACCAACGCGGCGACGAACCTGACGGCGCTGACCGACGCGGCGGTCGACATCCTGTCCGGGATGGCGGCGGTATGGCGTCCCGGTACCGCGTGGGACAACGGCTCGGTCCTGGACCGCGAGCTCCTGCGGGCGAACGTGCGGCACTGCGTGCGGATCACCCGGCACCGCGGCCCGGACGAGGCGAAGAAGGCGTTCGTCTTCGACCGGCAGGACCAGAGCTACGCCGCGATCGGCGGCCTCGGCCCGCTCGCGGAGCTGTACAAGCAGGGCGCGCTGGCGGTCACGAGCATCACCTCCGCTCCCGACTTTACGCCGCCGGCGCAGATCAACGACGTGGTGCCGGCCGACGCCCCCGCCGGAGCGGCGACCGGCGCCGGCTCCCCGGCCTCCGCGCTGGGCGCGGTGGTCCAGCTGGTGCAGGCGCTGCGCGGCGCGCACTCGTCGTCCAATCCCAGCAAACTCGCCTACGGCTACCCGCGTCCCTGGCGGCTGACCGGGGACAGCACGGTCGTCGCCACCGGCGCCGTCGACGCGTTCGGCTACCCGGTGTACGACTCGGACGTCGTCGTGGCCCCCCAGCTGCTGCGGCAGCGCAGCCTCACTCCGGCCACGGACGGCGGGTTGCCCAGCGGTCACACCAACGCCTTCTTCCTCGCCTCGCTCGCCCTGGCCTACGCGGTCCCCGAGCGCTTCCAGGAGCTGGTGACCCGGGCGTACGAGCTCGCCGACACCCGCGTCATCGCCGGCATGCACTCGCCGCTCGACGTCATCGGAGGCCGGATGCTCGGCACCGCGCTGGCCGCCGCCGTCCTGAACGACCCGGCCACCGCCGAGATCAAGGCCCTGGCCCGCAAGACCGCGCTGGAGTACTTCACGGCGCGCACCGGCACGACGCCCGACACGCTGGCCGCCTACGCGCACTCGGCGGGGGCCGACACCGACCCCTACGCGGATCGCGCCGCCAACATCCGCGCCACCGCGCCGCGCCACACCTACAACCTGCCGCGCCGAGGCAGCCGCCAGCGGCCCATGGTCGTGCCGAAGGGCGCGGAGGTGCTGCTGGAGACGCGGCTGCCGTACCTGGACGCCGCGCAGCGCCGCGAGGTGCTGCGGACCACGGCGCTGCCGTCCGGCGACGTGCTGCTCGACGGGCCGGAACTGTGGGGACGGTTGGACCTGTTCGCGGCGGCCGACGGCTACGGGTCCTTCGACACCGCTGTCCGCGTCGCCGTGAACGCGGCCGAGGGCGGATTCAGCGCCGCCGACACCTGGCGCAACGACATCGGCGGCGCGGGCCGGCTGGTGAAGGCCGGCACCGGCAGCCTCACGCTGGCCGGCCGCAACACCTATCGCGGCGGCACGGTGGTCGAGGCCGGAACGCTGGTCGCCGCGTCCGCGCACGCCTTCGGGAGCGGCGACGTCGAGGTCGCCGACCGCGCCGTGCTCGGCCTGGCGGTCGGGCGCCCGGGTTCCGGCGACGCCGAACTCGACGTCACGGGCACGCTCACGCTGGGCCGCGCCAGCTCCTTGGCGATCCGGATCGACGACGAGCGCCTCGCCACGCGCGGCGGCCTGCTGGTGACGATCAGGGCGCGCCGGGTCCACGGCCGGTTCGGCTCCGTGACGGCGCTGGGCTTCCGCAGCGATGCCGAGTACACCGGCTGTGGCGTGTTCGTGCGCCTGCGCCGCAATCCCTGACCGTCTCCCCGCAGCAGCTCTCGTCCACCAGGAGGCATCCTTGCGATCGCGTCTACGAATCAGTGCTCTCATCCTCGCCGTGCTCTTCCCGGCCTGCGCCGCCCTGACCGGGTCGACAGTCGCGCGGGCCGCGGCCGGCACCCCCGCGTCGGGCAGCCGGCCGGCTGGCAGATCGCCGGGTTCGCGGGCCGGAGCGGGGACGGGGTCGACAAGGCGGGGGTCGTCTTCACCCGGATCTGATGGATACGGCCCACGCGCCGCACCAGCGCGTGGGCCGTACGTCGTTGATCCAATGGTGAAACTTTCGCCCGCCTCCGGGACCGCCTCTCCACCGCATCCGCCCACGAGCAGCACGTTTCCTCCTTGCTACGGACTCCTCCGCACGAACCGATTCGACAGCCCTTGAGCTTTGGCCGCCGCCTTGGCACGGTCATCCCGGACGGGACATCGGAACGGAAGGCAACCGGATGACTCCAAGGTTTCTCCGCCGGCCGCGGGTGCTAGCGGCGGCCCTGGCGATCGTCTTCGCGGCGGCGGTCTCCGCGATCGCGTTGCCCGGCGCGCAGGCCGCCACCACCACGTGTTCCGGCACCGCCACGATCGCGGCCGGGGACTACGAGATCCAGGCCAACGAGTGGAACTCCAGCGCGCAGCAGTGCCTCACCTACACCGGCGGCACCGCGTGGTCGGTGTCCACCGCCAACTTCAACCTCAGCGGAGGCGCCCCGGCCACCTATCCGTCGATCTTCAAAGGCTGCCACTGGGGCCTGTGCACGCCGAACAGCGGCCTGCCGATCCAGATGAGCAAGCTGGGCAGCGCCGTCTCCTCGTGGAACACCTCGCAGCCGTCGTCCGGGGCGTATGACGTCGCCTACGACGTCTGGTTCAACTCCACGCCCAGCACCAGCGGGCAGCCGGACGGCACCGAGGTGATGATCTGGATCAACAGCCGGGGCGGGGTGCAGCCGTTCGGGTCGCAGACCGGTTCGGCGAACATCAGCGGCCTGAACTGGAACGTCTGGACCGGGCAGCAGAGCTCGTGGAAGATCATCTCCTACGTCCTGAACCCCGGGGCCACGTCGGTCTCGAACCTGGACCTCAAGGCCATCTTCCAGGACTCGGTGAACCGCGGATCGATCAACCCCTCGCACTACCTGCTCGACGTCGAGGCCGGCTTCGAGATCTGGCAGGGCGGCCAGGGCCTGGCCACCAACAGCTTCTCGGTCACGACCACGACCGGTGGCGGCGGCGGCGACACGTCCCCGCCCTCGGTGCCGTCCAACCTCGCCGTCAGCGGCGTGAGCAGCTCCTCGGCGTCGCTGTCGTGGTCGCCGTCCAGCGACAACGTCGGCGTGAGCGGGTACCGGGTCTACCGCAACGGCGTCCAGGTCGGTACCACCGGCGGCACGTCGTACACCGACTCCGGGCTGTCCGCCTCGACGCAGTACTCGTACAAGGTCGCCGCCTATGACGCGGCGGGGAACGTCTCGGGCCAGTCCTCGGGCGTGACCGCGACGACATCGGCTGGCGGCGGCGGAGGAAACGGATGCACAGCGACGTACTCGGTGACGAACCAGTGGAGCAACGGCTTCACCGCCAACGTGACGGTGACGAACAAGGGGACCGCCCCCAGCAACGGCTGGAAGGTGAGCTGGAACTGGGGCGGCAGCCAGCAGATCAGCAACGTCTGGAACGGCGTCCTGGCCGGCAGCGGCCAGTCCGTGGCCGTCACGAACGCGGGCTACAACGGTTCGATGGCGCCGGGCGGCAGCACGAGCTTCGGCTTCCAGGCCACCTACTCGGGTACTAACGCGTCGCCGACGCTGAGCTGTACCACGAGCTGACACGGGGAAACGGGAAACCATCGAGCGTCCCGTGGTCGGCCTCGACGACCGCCACGGGATGCTTCTGTTGTGAAAGGAGCCCGAACGTGTCGGGATTCAGCCGACTCCTCAAACGTCTACGCACCTCGACGGCCGTGCTCGCGGGCGTCACCCTGGCCACGGCCGGCGTCATCGCCACCGTCGCCGCACCGGCCCACGCGGCCACCTCCATCACCATCAACGGCAGCTCCGGCGGCCGGACCTTCGACGGTGTCGGCGCCATCAGCGGCGGCGGCGGTAACAGCAGGCTGCTGATCGACTATCCGGACCCACAGCGTTCCGACATCCTGGACTACCTCTTCAAGCCGAACTACGGCGCCTCCGCACAGATCCTGAAGATCGAGATCGGCGGGGACACCAACTCCACCTCCGGCGCCGAGCCGAGCATCGAGCACACCCGCGGCGTGGTGAACTGCAACGTCGGCTACGAGTTCTGGCTCGCCGAACAGGCCAAGGCCCGCAACCCCAACATCAAGCTGTACAGCCTGGCCTGGGGCGCCCCGGGATGGATCGGCAACGGCAACTTCTGGTCCACCGACATGGTCAACTATCTGATCTCCTACCTCGGCTGTGCCAAGCAGCACGGCCTGACCATCGACTACCTCGGCGGCTGGAACGAGCGCGAGTACAACGTCGGCTGGTACGAACAGCTGCGCAGCGCGCTGAACTCCAACGGATACTCCGCGGTGAAGGTCGTCGGCTCGGACTCCGGCTGGAACATAGCCAACGACGTCAACTCCAACCCGCAGTTCGCCTCCGCGGTCGACATCCTCGGCACGCACTACCCGTGCGGCTACCGGTCCTCGCAGTCCAACTGCTCGGTGCCGTCGGCCGCCACGTCGTCCGGGAAGCAGCTGTGGGCGAGTGAGAACGGGTCGGACGACTACAACGCCGGTGCGAACGCCATGGCGCGCGGCATCAACCGCGGGTACATCGATGGGAAGATGACCGCCTACCTGAACTGGCCGATCGTCGCGGCGATCACCCCGAACCTGCCGTGGCCCACGATGGGTGTGGCGCTGTCCCCGCAGCCGTGGTCCGGCTACTACTCGATCGGTAAGAACGCCTGGGTGATGGCGCACACCACGCAGTTCACCTCGCCCGGATGGCACTACCTCGACCAGTCGAGCGGCTACATCGGCGGCAACCGCAACAACGGCAGCTACGTCACGCTCAAGTCGACGAACAACAGCGACTACTCCACCGTCATCGAGACGCAGGACGCCTCCTCGGCCCAGACGCTGAACTTCAACGTCACCGGCGGCCTGTCCACCGGCGCGGTGCACGTCTGGTCCACCAACGTGCGGTCGAACAGCTCGTCCGACTACTTCGTGCACGCCTCCGACATCACCCCGAGCGGCGGCAGCTACAGCCTGACCGTGCAGCCCGGCTACGTCTACACCATCACCACCACGACCGGCCAGGGCAAGGGCACGGCGACCAGCCCCGCCCAGAAGGGCTTCGCGCTGCCCTACAGCGACAACTTCGACGCCAACGCCACCAGCACCGAGGCCAAGTACCTGGAGGACTGGCAGGGCTCCTTCGAGGTCGTCGGCTGCGGCGGCGGCCGCACCGGCCAGTGCGTGCGCCAGATGAGCGCGCAGGCCCCGATCACCTGGGACAACCTGTCCGATCCGCACGCCATGATCGGCGACGTGGGCTGGAGCAACTACACCGTCACCTCCGACGTCCTGCTGGAGAAGTCCGGCTACGCCGAGCTGCTCGGCCGCGCCAACACCCAGACGTACGGCAACAACGGGGCCAGCGGCCTGAACGCCTACCACCTGCGGGTCAGCGACAGCGGAGCCTGGTCGATCCTGAACTCCAACACCAGCAACAACACCAATGTCACCACCCTGGCCAGCGGCAACGTCGCGGCGCTGGGCACCAACCGCTGGCACACCCTGTCCCTGGCCTTCTCCGGTAGCACCATCACCGCGAGCATCGACGGCACCGCCGTCGGCAGCGCCAACAACGGCACCTGGGGCGCGGGCCAGGCCGGCTACGCCACCAGCCAGGGCGAGACCGCGCAGTTCGACAACCTGTCGATCACGCCCGGCAGCGGCGGGACCGGCGGCGGCAGCGGCGCGATCGTGGGCAGCGCCTCCGGCCGGTGCGTCGACGTACCGGGCGCCACGCAGAACAACGGCACGCAGGTCGAGCTGTGGGACTGCAACGGCGGCACCAACCAGCAGTGGACCGCCACCCCCGCCGGTGAACTGCGGGTCTACGGCAGCTCCTGCCTGGACGCCGCGGGGCAGGGCACCACCGCGGGCACGAAGGTCGACATCAACTCCTGCTCCGGCGGCGCCAACCAGAAGTGGACGCTCAACGCCGACGGGACCATCACCGGCACCCAGTCCGGACTGTGTCTGGACGCCACCGGCGCCGGTACCGCCAACGGCACCCTGCTCGAACTGTGGACCTGCAACGGAGGCGGCAACCAGAAATGGACGCACAGCTGAACGGCTGAGCGGCTGAACGGCTGAAGGCGACCGGCCAGCGGCCGGTCAAGCGATCCGGCGCGTCCGGACCCTCCGTCACCACGGGTGGTCCGGGCGCGCCGGTGCGTGTCCCGGCGCGTGTTCCCGCGCGTGTTCCGACGCGTGTTCGATGTGTGTCCCGACGGGGCCGCGGCAAGAAAGTTTCCGCCAAGTATTGTTCCGCGCATCCGCGGGCGCTTACTATTTCCGCCAATTGAAGCGCTTCGACGCTGGCCGCTCCTGAGCGGCCCATCGCGGTCGGCGCCGATGCGTGACGCGAGCGCTGATCGTGCCTCGTCACCGCCTGTCTTCCGACTTCGGCTGGATACGGGCTCGTCGGCGACGATGATCGAAGCGCTTCGATCAGCTCGCCGAACAGAGAGGCACCACGCGTGAAGTTCACCGACGGCTACTGGATCATGCGACCCGGCGTCCAGGCGGCCTATCCCGCGCAGGTGCTGGACGCCGACCTCGGTCCGGACTCGCTGGTCGTCCACGCTCCCTGTTATCCGGTGCGCGAGCGCCGCGACCTGTTGCGCGGTCCCGCCCTCACCGTGGCCTTCGCCGCGCCGCTGGCGGACGTGATCCGGGTGACCGTGACGCATTTCGCGGGCCAGGACCGCAAGCCGGACTTCGTGCTCGCCGACGGGGTCGACGGAGCCGGCGGAGCCGACGGCGACGCGGCCTTGCCGCTGATCGCCGAGGACGGCGAGGCCCTGACGTTCACCTCCGGGGCCCTGACCGCCCGGATCGCCAAGGGCCCGCACTGGGGCGTGGACTTCCTGGCCGACGGCCGGCGCCTGACCGGCAGCGGGTCCAAGGCCACGGCCATCATCGACACCGGCGCCGACGCCGCCTCCGGCACCGGCCTGGGCTTCAGCTCCGAGCCCGGTCCGGGCCCCGGCCGGCACTTCATCCGCGAGCAGCTCGACCTCGCCGTGGACGCGCACGTCTATGGCCTCGGCGAACGCTTCGGCCCGCTGGTGAAGAACGGCCAGGTGGTGGACAGCTGGAACGCCGACGGCGGCACAGCGAGCGAACAGGCCTACAAGAACGTCCCGTTCTTCCTGACCGACGCCGGCTACGGCGTCTTCGTCAACCATCCCGGCCGCGTCTCCTTCGAGGTGGCCTCCGAGGTCGTGACCCGGACCCAGTTCAGCGTCGAGGGCCAGCAGCTGGAGTACTTCCTGATCTACGGCCCGACCCCGCGCGAGATCCTGCGCAAGTACACCGCGCTGACCGGCCGGCCGCCGCGGGTCCCGGCCTGGTCCTACGGCCTGTGGCTGTCGACGTCGTTCACCACGCCCTACGACGAGGCCACCGTCGGCTCGTTCGTCGACGAGATGGCCCGCCGCGACCTGCCCCTGTCGGTGTTCCACTTCGACTCGTTCTGGATGCGCGAGTTCAACTGGTGCGACTTCGAATGGGATCCGCGCACCTTCCCGGATCCGCGGGGGATGCTGGAGCGGCTGAAGGCGCGCGGGCTGCGGATCTGCGTGTGGATCAACCCGTACATCGCCCAGCGCTCGCCGTTGTTCGCCGAGGCCAAGGCCGCCGGGTATCTGCTCAAGCGGGCCAACGGCGACGTCTGGCAGTGGGACCTGTGGCAGCCGGGCCTGGCGGTCGTCGACTTCAACAACCCCCAGGCCCGCGAGTGGTTCGCCGGCAAGCTGGACGCGCTGCTGGAGATGGGCGTCGACTGCTTCAAGTCCGACTTCGGCGAGCGCATCCCGACCGACGTCGTGTACGACGACGGCGCCGATCCGGAGCGGATGCACAACCTCTACGCGTACTACTACAACCAGACCGTCTTCGAGTTGCTGCGCAAGCGGCGCGGCGAGGGCGAGGCGCTGGTCTTCGCCCGGTCGGCGACCGCCGGTTCCCAGCAGTTCCCGGTGCACTGGGGCGGCGACTGCGAGTCGACGTTCGAGGCGATGGCCGAGAGCCTGCGCGGCGGGCTGTCGCTGGGCCTGTCCGGGTTCGGATACTGGAGCCACGACATCGGCGGCTTCGAGGGCACGCCGGATCCGGCGGTGTTCAAGCGCTGGACCGCCTTCGGGCTGCTGTCCTCGCACAGCCGGCTGCACGGGCACTCCTCCTACCGGGTCCCGTGGCTGTTCGACGAGGAAGCGGTCGAGGTGCTGCGGCGCTTCACCAAGCTCAAGACGCGGCTCATGCCGTATCTGCTCCGGACCGCGGAGCAGGCCGTCGCCTCGGGCGTCCCGATGATGCGGGCGATGCTCCTGGAGTTCCCCGACGATCCGGCCTGCACCCACCTCGAGCGGCAGTACATGCTCGGCGACGACCTGCTCGTCGCGCCGGTGTTCGGCGCCGAGGGACGGGTGTCGTACTACGTGCCGGACGGGATCTGGACGCATCTGCTCACCGGGGAGAAGGTCGCCGGGCCGCGCTGGGTCACCGAACAGCACGGCTTCGACAGCCTCCCGCTGCTGGCCCGCCCCGGTTCGGTCATCGCCTTCGGCGCCGTCGACGACCGGCCCGAATACGACTACGCCGTGGGCGTCACGCTGCGGGTGTCGGAGCTCGCCGACGGCGCGCAGGTCTCGACGGTCGTCCCGGCCGCCGACGGCTCGCAGCTCGCGGAGTTCACCACGACGCGCCGGGGCCGAACCATCCGGGTCACCTCCCACGGAGCCCCGGACGGCTGGAAGGTGCAGGTCACCGGGATCGCCGGCGCGTCCGTCGAGGGCGGCTCGGTGGCATCGGACGCGCTCGGCCCGGTGGTGACGGCCGCGCGGGACAGCGTGGTCATCACGATCGAGGACTGAGGTGACGCCCGAGCCGGAAGGGCCCGGCCGGACCAGGACATCAGGCACATCCGTTTCGATGGAGGGTTGAAATGGCAACATCGAATGGCTTCACCCGCCGCCAGGTCTTCCGGACCTCCGCCGCCGTCGGCGGCGCGATAGCGGCGGCCCCGCTGCTGTCCGCGTGCGGGTCGGGCAAGGCGTCCACCAAGAACAGCGGCGTCGCCGACACGAACACCATCAAGTCGGTCATCCCGACCTACAAGGCGTCCACCGCGGTCACCGCCGACATCCCGTCGGTCCAGGGAGCCAACAGCGCGGCCAGCGACCCCGGGTTCCTGACCTTCCCCGCCAACCCGGCCAAGTCTGTGACCGGCCCCGTCGGGTCCGGCGGCAGCTACCAGGCCGTGACCCCGCTGTGGGGCTCGGTGCCCCCGCCCGGGAACAGCTACTACACCGCGGTGAACCAGGCGATCGGCGCGACGCTGACCGACAGCCCGTCGGACGGCAACAACTACGCCACGATGCTCGCCACCCGCTTCGCCTCCGGCAACATCCCGGACTGGCTGGACGTGCCGGGCTGGAACGTCTCGGCGATCCAGAACTTCGCCGAGGGCGTGGACAAGTACTTCAAGGACCTGACCCCCTTCCTGGCCGGCGACAAGGTGCTGGACTACCCGAACCTGGCGGCCATCCCGACCGGCGGCTGGCAGGCAGCCGTGTGGAACGGCAAGCTCTACGGCATCCCGCTGTGGACGTCGGCCGCCAACTTTCCGGGCCTGCTGTTCTACCGCGGGGACATCTTCAAGGCGGCCGGCGTCGACGCCTCCTCCATCACCTCGGCGGACAAGCTCAAGGCCCTGGGTCCCGAGCTCACGGTCAAGTCCAAGGGGCAGTACGCGTTCGACGACCTCACCTACTACCTCTACCAGGTCTTCAACATCCCGTTCTCCAACGGTCACACCGGCTGGAAGCGCGACAGCAGCGGCAAGCTGATCAACGGTTACGAGACCCCCGAGTATCTGGAGTTCCTGAACTTCGCCAACTCGCTGGCGACCAACGGCTGGGTGCACCCGGACGCGCTGGCCGGCGACTCCTCCAAGACCAAGAACCGGTTCTGGGCCGGCAAGACCGTCATCACCGCGGACGGCACCGGCGCCTGGAACAAGAGCGACGCGCAAAGCGGCATGGCGGCCAACCCGGGCTATGTGCGCCAGGGCTTCAAACTCTTCGCCTTCGACGGCGGCAAACCGTCGCTGGCGCTCTACCCGGCCGCCGGCATGTTCTCGTACCTGAACAAGAAGCTGACCGACGATCAGGTGAGGGAACTGCTGCGGATCGCCAATTACCTCGCCGCGCCGTTCGGCACCCAGG
>DASWRQ010000042.1:0-9008 GCA_036403095.1 Kutzneria sp.
TCCGGCCGAACCCGGCCAGTTGTACCTCATCCCCGCCGGCACGCCGCACGCCTCCGGCGCTGGCAACCTCGTGTTGGAGATCAGCGCCACGCCGTACCTGTATTCGTTGCGGTTCTACGACTGGCTGCGCCGGGACGCGCACGGCCGGTCCCGTCCACTGCCATACGAGCATGGCTTCGCCAACCTCGACCAGGACCACCGCGAGCAAGACCTCGTTCCGTCGCCGCGCACCCTGCGCGAGGGGCCTGGTTGGCGGGAGGAGCTGCTCGGCGCGTTGCCGGAACTGTTCTACGAGGTCCGCCGGTTTGTGCTGGACGCTCAAGCCGAGGACAACACCGACGGCCGGTTCCACGTCCTCAACGTCTCCGCCGGCGACGGCGTGGTCATCGAAACCGTCGATGGCCGCCACCACGACCTCGCCTTCGCTGAAACGCTGACCGTGCCGGCGGCGGTCGGCGCGTATCGACTGCGGCCGCTGGGCAACGAGACCGTGCACGTGATCAAGGCACTCGTCCGGAGGCGGCCATGATCGTCAAGACCGATGCTGGCCGCGGTCGACTTGGCCGTAGCGGCGATCAGCGTCCGTTTGGTGGAGCGGATCGGCCGCCGGGACCTGCTGGCTGTGCGCCGTGATCAACGCCATAGCCTTCGCTTTCGTGCAGCGCTTCGTGCCGGAGACACGCGGGCGAAGCCCGGAAGTCATCGGGCACGCGCTGCGGGCCGGTACCTTTCGAGCGATGCGCTGACCTCGGAGGAGCCATTGGAAGCGGTGCCCGTGCTGGAGATCGGCGGCACACACGTCACGGCCGCGCTGGTCGCCGACGCGACGGTGGAGACCGCCGCGCGGCTGCCGTTGCCGGCCAACGGCAGCGCGACGGAGATCCTCGACGGCATTGCCGCCGCGGCCGCGACGCTGAACGCCCCGCCCGGGTCGCGGTGGGGCGTCGCCGTGCCGGGGCCGTTCGACTATGCCGCGGGCATCGGCCTGTTCCGTGACGTCGGCAAGTTCGATGCGCTGTGCGGCGTGGATGTCGGGGCCGAGCTGCGCCGGCGGTTGCCGACGCCGACACTGCACTTCCTCAACGACGCCGACGCGTTCGGCATCGGCGAGTACGTTTCCGGCGCGGCAGCGGGACATCCGCGCGCGGTGTGCCTCACCCTGGGCAGCGGCGTCGGCTCGGCGTTCCTCGACCGCGGCCTGCCGGTCGACAACGGCCCGCTGGTGCCGCCGGACGGTAGTGCGCACCTGCTGCAACACGGGGGCCGGCCGCTGGAGGAAACCGTGTCACGGCGGGCAATCCGCGCCGCCTATGCCCGGGCGACCAATGCCGAGGCTCCCGATGTGCAGGCCATCGCGGAACGGGCCCGTAGCGGCGACGACGAGGCGAAGTCCGTGCTGGACAACGCCTTTCGCGCCCTGGGCACGACGATCGGGCCGTGGCTCACAACGTTCGACGCGACGGTGCTGGTCGTCGGCGGATCCATCGCCGCATCCTGGGATCTCGTCGAAGGCCCGCTGCGTGCCGGCCTGCCGACCGAGGTCGAGCTCCGCCCCGCCAGCCGTCCGACCGACGCCGCCCTGCTCGGTGCTGCTTGGTGGGCAACGGTTTCCCAGGGAGTGCCGGCGCGGTGACGCAGCCGACCATGCGGGACGTGGCCGCACGGGCCGGGGTCAGTGCGATGACGGTGTCGCGGGTGTTCAAGGATGAGAACGTCAGCGCCGAGACCCGGGAGCGGGTGCTGGCCGCGGTGCGGGAGCTGGGCTACCGGCGCAACGAGGTGGCCCGCAACCTCCGACTGGGCCGGCCCAGCGGCATGATCGGTCTGGTCGTGACCAATCTCGGCAACCCGTTCTACTCCCAGCTCGCGCTGGGCGCGGAGCAGGTGGCGGAGGAGCACGGGCTGCGGCTGGTGCTCGGCAACACCGCCGGGCAGGTGCAGCGCGAGCACGAGCTGGTCGACGACCTGGTGTCCCGCCGGGTGGACGGCATGATCGTCGTCCCGGCCGGCACGCGGCACCAGCATCTGGCGCCGGCCGTGCTCGGCGGGGTGCCGATCGTGCTGGCGGCCAGCCCGCCGGCCGGCATCGACGTGGACTCTGTGCTGGTTGACGACTTCGGCGGCGCCCGCGCGGCCACCGCCCGGCTGCTGACCGACGGGCACCGGGCGATCGGCTTCCTGGGCAACCCGCCCGCCCTGTACACCGGGGCGGAGCGGTTCCGCGGCTACTGGGCGGCGTACGAGGAGGCCGGGCTGACGCCGCGTGAGGAGTGGATTCGTCGCGGTCCGGACGACATCCTCCCCGCGGCCGAGGCCGCGGTGGAGGTCCTCGGCTCACCGGAGCCACCGACCGCGTTGTTCTGTGCCAACAACAGGATCACGTTGGGCGCGTATCGGGCGATCCGATCGTTCGGGGCTGACACGGCGCTGGCCGGATTCGACGATTTCGAGCTGGCCGACCTGTTGGACCGGCCGATCACCGTGGTGTCCTACGACGCCCACGAGGTCGGCCGGCGCGCGGCCCGCATGCTGCTGGACCGCATCGAGCGCGGCAGCGAGGAGCCGGCCCGCCGGACCGTGGTCCCCACCGCCGTCGTCCGCCACGGTGTCTTGGGGGGCGTGACTCTTCTACAACCTCGGTGATCGTCACGGCGTCGATCGGAAAACGACCGTGAGGAGATCTTGAGGTGCCATTTACCAGCCGATCAAGACAGTGGATCGGGGTCGCCGCTGTCGCCGCGGCCCTGGCCTGCGGTCTCGGCCTGTTTCCCGCGACGGCCGCCGCCACCGCGGACGGCTCCGACGCGCTGGCCGACCGCGCGCCGACACCGGCGCTCACCTGGTCCGACTGCGCCGACGGCTTCCAGTGCGCCACGGCCGGCGTGCCGCTGGACTACGCCAACCCGTACGGTTCGAAGATCGACCTCGCGCTGATCAAGCTGCCGGCGAGCGACCCGGCGCACCGGATCGGCACGCTGTTCGTGAACTTCGGCGGCCCCGGACCGTCCGGAGTGGACAGACTGCGGCAGCGGGCCAAGTGGCCCTGGCTGTTCTCCGACGAGCTGCGTTCCCGGTTCGACCTGGTGTCGTGGGATCCGCGGGCGGTCAGCCACAGCACCGCGGTGCGGTGCTTCGGCACCAGCGCCGAGCAGCAGCAGTTCTTCGGGTCGTTCCCGGAGATGCCCGGCGACGCCAGCGGGGAGGCCGCCTACTACCGTGCGTCCAAGGACCTCGCAGACCGCTGCCAGCAGCAGGCCGGCGCGCTGCTGCCGTACATGAGCAGCGTCAACACCGCCCGCGACATCGATCTGTTGCGGCGGGCCGTGGGCGACGCCAAGCTGACCTATCACGGCATCTCGTACGGCACCCATATCGGCGCGATCTACGCGAACCTGTTCCCCGCAAGGGTTCGGGCGTTGGTGATGGATGGCACGATGGACTTCCAGGGCAGCGCCACCGGTCACGGCAATGCCGGCGGCACCCTGCCGGTGGACACGCGGCAGGATGTGGCCGGTGGGATCGCCGAGACCTTCGAGTCCTTCCTCACCCAGTGCGCGGCCGCCGGGCCGAACTGCGCCTTCGCCGACGGCGACGTGCACGCCAAGTGGCGGACCCTGGCCGACCGCGCGCGGCAACACCCGATCACCGTGACCAATGCCGACGGCACGACCAGCGTCTTCACCTACTCGGCGGTGATCAACCTCGCCGGCGATCTCGCCAAGCCGGAGACGTGGAAGGACAATGCCGCTGTGCTGCAACAGCTTTACGTGGCCAGCGGTGTGACGGCGTTCGCCGCCAAGCCCAGGAGTGAGCCGTACCTGGGCAACGCCACCGAGGCTTTCAACGCCATCCAGTGCGCCGACAGCACCGTGCCCACTTCGGAGTCGACCTACAGCGCGCTGGCGGTCAGCGAGGACCAGCGGGTGCCGTACTTCGGCCGTATCGGCGTGTTCGACATGATGTCCTGCGCCTACTGGCCGCAGCAGGCCGTGCAGCCCTACCGCGGCCCGTGGAACCGGGTGACCGCCGCGCCGATACTGGTGATCAACAGCCGGTTCGACCCGTCGACGCCGTTACAGGGAGCCAAGGACGGCATCGCCGAACTGGCCCGGGCGCGGCTGTTGGTGGTCGAGGGCTCCGGCCACAGCACCATGTACGTGCACAGCACCTGTGCCGAGAAGGCCAAGCGGACCTACCTGATCTCCGGCGTGCTGCCGGCCGAGGGCACCACCTGCCCGATCGACCAGAAGCCGTTCTGATGTCGACCGACCCGCCGGACTCCCGGCGGGTCGGTCAGCCCAGCAGTTTCGCCGCAGCGGCACGGATTTCCTCATCCTCGGTGAAGGCCCGCCATTCGCTGGTGACGACAGCCCTCGCAATGGTTATCGTTACATGCTGACACGTTAATCACCGGGAGCGCCGATGACGAAGTCCCTGCAGGAACTGTCGGACCGGCTGGAGATCCAGGATCTGCTGGTCGACTACAGCTATGCGGTGGACCGCCGGGAGTGGCCGGCGCTGGACGCGGTGTTCACCGCGGACGCCAGGATCGATCTGACGGCCACCGGCGGGGTGTGCGGGGACCTGACGACGATCAAAGGGTTCCTGGCCGACGCGCAACAGCACTTCACGGCCTCGCAACACCTGGTGGCGGCCAGCAAGATCGAGCTGGCCGGGGACACCGCCACGGGCCGCACGATGTGCCACAACCCGTTGGTGTTCAAGGGCGGCAAGGTGATGTTCGTGGGCCTCTGGTACATCGACCGGTTCGTACGCACCGAAGAGGGCTGGCGCATCGCGGAGCGGGCCCAGGAACTGGCCTTCTTCCACAACGCGCCGCCGGCAGTCGTCACCCGCGCGCCAAAGGCCGAATGAGCTCGGCGCGGCCGGCGGTAGGCGTCGAACAGGCCGAACGAACGGCCAGCCACTCGTTGGCCCAGATCACGGCCATCGCGTAGTAGGGCGGCGTACGGGCCAGTCGTAGGCAGGAGTCCCACACGGGGGCCCGCCCGAACGGGCAGACCTCGACCCGAATTGCAACGGTGCCTCCCGCCCGGCCGTCGATGGGACGACGACACCGGGACCACAGGAGACACGATGCGCCTCACCCGCCTGTTACTGCTGCCGGTCGCCGGCCTGGCGCTGGCGGCCTGCACCGCCACCCCGCCGGCCGCGACCACGGTGCATACGCGCACGTCGATCGCCAGGCAGACGGCCAGCCCGGTGCAGCCGATCTCGTCACCACCGCCCCCGCCCTGCTCGCCGCAGGTCATGACGGCCGGGCCGGGCGCGAAGACGCCCGGTGACACCTTCAGTGTCACGACCACGGTCAAGAACACCGGCACGTTGACCTGTTCGATCGACGGCTATCCGACGGTGGCCATCACCGGCCTGCCGCCGGCCACCGGCGACTGGCCGCGCAAGCAGCTGAAGGTGATCCAGGACGGGCCGGCCGACATGGTCATACTCGCGCCCGGCGAGGGCGCGATGGTGACGTTGACCTTCACCCGGTGCCGGGCCGGCCAGGAGCCGACCCAGGGTCCGGTGGTGCTGCTCGGCGTGCCCCACGGCGGGATCACGCTGCAGCTCGAAGACGGCAGCGACTTCGTCGAGTGCGACGACGTCGTCAAGGCAACGGCCTTCAAGGCACACCTATAGCGGATCACCGCGCCGGCTGCGGTGGCCGACAGGTCGGAGCCGAACGCGACGCCGTTGGAACGGGTTGCTCATCAGCCCGGCACCAGCACGTCGTCCATGCCGCCGTTGGCCCGCCAGCTTCGCAGCAGCGCATGGAAAGCGGCCAGCATGTGCGGCAGCGCCGCCGCGTGAGCAGGAACGGCGCGGTCAGGTTCACGCCGAGCACGCGTTCCCGCAACGGCTTTGCCGCCGGTCGCGTCGATCTCGGCCACCACCGCCATGGCAGCGTCGCCGTTGACGTCGTCCACCACCACCGATCCGGCCCCGGTCACGATGACGCTCCGCATGGCACTCCTCGGTTTCAGGGCACGATGACCGCACGGCCGGTGATCTCACCGGCTTCGAGCAGGCGGTAGGCCTCCGGGGCGTCGTCGAGGGTGAACGTGGTGACCTCGGCGTGCAGACGGCCGCGTGCGGCCAGATCGAGCACCTCCTCGAGCTCGGGTCGGCTGCCCCAGTAGGTGGTCTGCACGGAAAGCTCATGCGGCACAACACCGAAGCGCACCGGCACCGCGCCGCCGCCAAGGCCGATGAGGGTCAGATCGCCCATCATGCGAGCGGAGGCGGCCGCGAGGGCCACGGTCCGCTCGCTGCCCACGCAGTCGAAGACGGCATCGGCGCCGCGGCCGTCGGTGAGCTCGCGAATGGTGTCGACGGTCTCGGGGCCGGCCAGCAGCGTGTGGTCGGCGCCGACCCGAGAGGCCAGTTCCAGCGCCTCGTTGCGGGTGTCGACGGCGATCACCCGGGCGGCGGTGGTGGCCCGAAGGATCTGCACGGCGAGATGCCCGACACCGCCGATCCCGATCACCACGGCCGTCGCCCCGGGATACAGCTTGGCCCAGGAGCGGCGGATCGCGTGGTACGGCGTCAGCGCGGCGTCGGTCAGCGGGGCCGCCAGCACGGGGTCGAGACCGTCGGGCAGCGGCAAGAGATGCCGAACGTCGGGCACGAGCACGAATTCCGCCATGCCGCCGTCAAGGCCGAGCCCACAACCGCCGCCAGGAGCCGGCGCGCCCAGCCTGTTCTCGCAGTACGACTCGATGCCCAGCCGGCAACGCCCGCACGTCCCGCAGCCCCACGGCCCGTACACCGCAACAGGCTGCCCGACCTCGACGCCGCTCGCGCCGGGGCCGAGCTCGTGCACCCAGCCGGCGTTCTCGTGCCCGAGGGTGAACGGCGGGCTCCACGGCGCCTGCCCAGGGCCGAAGTCCCGCATCAGATGCAGATCCGAGTGGCACGCCCCGGCCGCGCCGACCCGCACGACCACCTGCCCCGGACCCGGCGTCGGGTCCGGGACCTCGGTCAGCACGGGATCGGAATGCCAGCGTTCCAACCGCAGCGCCTTCATGACTCCCCCGTTTCAGCCGTGCAGACCGGCCTCATCCGCGGCGGCCAACACGGCCGCCGCCTTCTCGATCCCGTCGTCCGCGTTACGGGCGTCGACCAGCGCGATCAGGATCTCGCTCGCGCCGGCCTCGGCGAACGCGGCCAGATCCTCGACGACCTGGGCCATCGATCCCCGGCCCGGCAGCCGGTCCGCGCCCAGCGCGGTGTCGGCGACCACCGGCTGCACCTGCGCGTACAAGCCCAGCTCGGCCGGGTCGCGACCGTGGTCGGCGGCCAGGTCCTTGATCCGCTTCCAGGTGGCGGCGACCGCGGCCGGCCCCTGCCCGGACGGAATCCAGCCGTCGGCCTTGCGTGCGATCCGGTCCAGCGCCGCGTCGGCATGACCGCCGCCGACCAGGATCGGCACGCGACCCACCGGCTTGGGCGAAACCAGCGCGTTGTCGACGACCATACGACTGTCCCGATAGGACACCGGGTCCGGCCCCCACAGCGCCCGGCAGGCGTCGATCGTCTCCGCCAGCAACCGGCCCCGGTGCCGGACGTCGGCACCGGCGGCCCGGAACTCGTCGCTGGACCAGCCGGCGCCCAGCCCGAGCACCGTACGGCCGCCGCTGAGCTGGTCGAGCGTCGCGAAGCCGCGGGCCAGCTCGTGCGGCGAGTGCAGGCCGGCGACCAAGATGCCGGTGCCGAGGCGGACCCGCTCCGTGACCGCCGCGGCCAGCGTCAACACGGTGAGCGGCTCCATGACGTGCCGGTAGGCGTCGGCCCACGGCAGACCGGGCACGCCGTACATGCCGTCGGTCGGCTCCAGCGGGAACAACGTCCGCTCCATGACCCACAGGCTGTCGTAGCCGATGCGCTCGGCCTCCTGCGCGGCCCTGATCACGTCACGCCGCGGATCGGCCAGTTCGCCCTGCGGCAGATGAAGCCCGAATCTCATGTCGCCACCCTAGTAGCGCCGATCATGATCTCGCCGGCGATGCCCGCTCGGGCAACATATTCAGAGCGACTGCTCGGCCGAGCACCACCAGCTCGTCCGGCCGCCGACCGCGCCCCGGGCCATCGGCGCGCCGTCGCGCGGGCACAGACCACCGGCGTGGCGGAACGGAATGATGCTCAGCGTGTGCACGCCGCCGCCGGCCAGCGCATCGGCCACGGATGCCTGCACGGCGCGGAAGATCTTGCCCACCTCGCGGTGCGTGAGGTCGTCGACGGGCCGCCCGGGGTGGATCTTGGCCCGCCAGAGGATCTCGTCGGCCAGCAGGTTGCCGATGCCGGCGACGGCCCGCTGGTCGAGCAGCCGGGCCTTGACCGGCGCACTTCCGCTGGCCAGCGCGGCTTTGAAGGCGGCGGCGGTGATGGTCGCGGCGTCCGGCCCGAGGCGCTCGACCGGCGGGTCCAGGGTGATCCGGCCGAGCCGCCGGGGATCGACCAGCATCATGCGGCCGCCGTCGTCGAACGTGACGGCGAACCGCGACCACCGGTAGTCGCCGGGCACGCGGCGGCCCTCCCAGTAGTCGCCGCCGTCGATCTCGGAGCCGTCCCGGTCGGCGATGACGATCTTGCCCGACATCCCGAGGTGGATCCCCAGCGTGACCGGGCTGGCCACCCCGCCGACCTGGCACCACATGCTCTTGCCCTGCCGCAGGGCGGCGACCAGCTCACCGCCGAGCAGCGTGCGCCGGATCGCACCCGGCGGATGCGGGCGGCATACGAACCGGTCGGAATCGTCGACGTCAGCGATGCGACGCCGCAACCCGGCCCGTTCGATGACCGCCCGCGCCGATTCGACCTCAGGAAGCTCGGGCACCGGATGACCCTACTGCCCGGCGTGTCTCCCTAGAGCCCCGGTGTCCTCTAAAGCTCAGTGTCCTCGTAGCCCGCCGGCCTGCCCGTGGGTCACCGCCCGTCCCCAGGCCCACGGCTTCCCGTTCTGAGCGCCAACGGTTGATCACGGTTTACGG
>DASWRQ010000043.1:0-5571 GCA_036403095.1 Kutzneria sp.
ACGGCTCGGACGAGCACGCCTACAACGGCTTCTACGTGCCGGCGAACAGCTCGATCCGATCGCCCGCCGACCTGGCCGGCAAGAAGATCGGCATGAACACGCTCGGCGCGCACAGCGAGGCCATGCTGGACATCTACCTGCACCGTGCCGGCGTCGACCCGAAGAAGGCCGAGCCACTCGTGGTGCCGCCGGTCAGCACCGAGCAGTCGCTGCGGCAGGGCCAGATCGACGTCGCCGTGCTCGGCGGCATCCTGCGGGACAAGGCACTGCAGACCGGTGGCATCCGCAAGCTGTTCACCGACTTCGAGCTGCTCGGCCCGTTCACCGCCGGCACCTACGTCTTCACCGGCCGGTTCATCAAGCAGAACCCCGACACGGTGCGGGCCTTCGTCACCGGCGTCGGCAAGGCCATCGAGTGGAGCCGCAGCACGCCGTCCGCGCAGGTCGTGGACCGGATGACGCAGATCGTGGCCCGGCGCAAGCGAAACGAGGACGGCTCCGCGCTGAAGTACTGGAAGTCGTGGGGCGTGGCCGAGAAGGGCGGCCGGGTGTCCGAGCACGAGCTGTCCATGTGGGTGGACTGGCTGGCCGGCCGCGGCGAGCTGGCGAACAAGAAGGTGGACATCCCGAGCCTGTACACCAACGAGTTCAACGGGGTGGGACCGTGATCAGCCTGCGCGGCGTGACCAAGGACTTCGGCGACTTCACCGCGCTGGACGGCATCGACCTGGACGTGGCGGCCGGCGAGTTCGTGGTGCTGGTCGGTCCCAGCGGCTGCGGCAAGTCCACGCTGCTGGACCTGCTGGCCGGCCTGACCACGCCGACCAGCGGCCAGCTTCTGTTGCACGGCAAGCCGATCGATGGCCCCGGTCTCGATCGGGGCATCGTGTTCCAGCAGTACGCCCTGCTGCCGTGGCGGACCGCGCTGGGCAACGTCGAGTTCGGCTTGGAGGCCACCGGAGTTCCACGGCGGCAACGGGTCGAGCGGGCACGCGAGTTCCTGGACCTGGTGGGCCTGACCGGATTCGAGCAGCGGCACCCGCACGAGCTGTCCGGCGGCATGCGGCAGCGGGTGGCGATCGCGCGCAGCCTGGCCTACGACCCCGAGGTGCTGCTGATGGACGAGCCGTTCGCCGCCCTCGACGCGCAGACCCGGGAGTCGTTGCAGGACGAGCTGTTGCGGATCTGGGAGCGCACCGGCAAGACCATCGTGTTCATCACGCACAGCGTCGACGAGGCCGTCTACTTGGGACAGACGGTCGCCGTGCTGACCTCTCGGCCGGGCCGGGTCAAGCGCACCGTGCGGATCGACCTGGGCAACCGCAGCGAGGTGCGGGATCTCCGCTCCAGCACGGAGTTCGGACGGTACCGGCACGAGATCTGGGAGCTGCTGCACGACGAGGTGGCCCGGGCGCAGCGCTTGGAGGTGGCGCGATGAGCACCATTGAGTTGGTTCTTCCGTTGGCCCGCAAGGCAACTATCGGCCTGGGCTTCCTGCGTAAGCTCCTCTACCGGTCCGCCGTGATCGTTGCCCTGCTGGCGATCTGGGAGGCCGCCCCACGGCTCGGCCTGGTCGACTCCACCTTCTTGCCGCCGTTCTCCGAGGTTGTCGTCGCGTGGTGGCAGCTGTTGGCCGACGGTCAGCTGGTGGACAACTCCGTGGCCAGCCTGGGCCGTTCGCTGACCGGCTTCGGGCTGGCGGTCGCGGTGGCCGTGCCGCTCGGGCTGCTCATCGGCCGGTATCGGCGGGTCGCCGACCTGCTCGGGCCGCTGCTGGAGGTGTTCCGCAACACCGCCGCGCTGGCCCTGCTGCCGGTTTTCGTGCTGCTGTTGGGCATCGGCGAGACGTCCAAGGTGTCCATCGTGCTCTACGCCTGCGTGTGGCCGATTCTGCTGAACACCATCAGCGCCGTCCGCACGGTCGACCCGACCCTGCTGAAACTGGCCCGCTCCCTGGACCTGTCGCCGCTGCGGCTGTTCCAGAAGGTGATCCTGCCGGCGGCCGCGCCGACCGTGTTCACCGGCATCCGGCTGGCCGGCGCGGTGTCCATCCTGGTGCTGGTGGCGGCCGAGATGGTCGGCGCCAAGGCGGGTCTGGGCTACCTGGTCAACTCCGCGCAGTTCAACTTCGCGATCCCGCAGATGTACGCGGGCATCGTCACCATCTCGGCCATCGGGGTGGGGTTCAACCAGTTGTTGGTCGCACTGGAACGACGGTTCACGTCCTGGCGAAGGGAAAAGTCATGACCGCGACAACGGGATTCGAGGTGCGCCGGGTCGGCGGCCGGATCGGGGCCGAGATCGTCGGCGTCGACCTCGCCGCCGGCGTCGAGCCGGCCATCGTCGCCGAGATCAACGCCGCCCTGGTCGAGCACAAGGTGCTGTTCTTCCGTGAGCAGCACCTCGACGACGCCGGCCAGACCCGGTTCGCGTCGCTGTTCGGGGAGCTGACCGGCGCCCATCCGACGGTGCCGTCCGTCGAGGGTCAGCCGAATGTGCTGGCCGTGAACGGGGAGGAGGGCGTGCGCGCCAACCGCTGGCACACCGATGTCACCTTCGTGCGCACGCCGCCCAAGGCCAGCACGTTGCGGGCGCTTGTGGTACCGCCGTACGGCGGGAACACCTTGGTGGCCAACACGGTCGCCGCGTACAACGATCTGCCGACGCCGCTGCGGGAGTTCGCCGACACGCTGTGGGCCGTCCACACCAACGACTACGACTACGCCGATCCGCCGGCCAACTCGGTGGCGGCCGAGCGCCGCAAGGTCTTCGTCTCGCGCAAGTACCGCACCGCGCATCCGGTGGTGCGGGTGCATCCCGAGTCGGGCGCGCGGGGTCTGTTCATCGGCGGTTTCGCGCAGCGCATCGTGGGGCTCAACGCCACCGAGTCGCACGACATTCTGCGCCTGCTCCAGTCGTATGTGACCCGGCCGGAGAACGTCGCCCGCTGGCGTTGGTCGCCCGGTGACCTGATCTTCTTCGACAACCGCAGCACCCAGCACTACGCCCCGGACGACTACGGCGACCTGCCCCGGCTGTTGCACCGGGTGACCCTGGCCGGCGATGTGCCGGTCGGTGTCGACGGCGCCGCCAGTTACGTGATCGAGGGCGATGAGGCGGAGCACTACACGTAACCGTTGTCCGCCAGGGACAATCCCGGTGTCCGCCGTTCGGCGGGTCGACTGGGGCGGGATTTTCGGGATCATGGCTGGGCCGGCCGGTCGTCACCGTCGATGGAGGCCCATGCCATGCCCGATTCCCTGTCCCGCCGCCAGGTCCTGCGTGGTTCCGGTCTTGCCGTCGCCACTACCCTGTTGAGTCGTTCTCCCGCCGGGGCCAGCAGTGTGCCGGTGCTCGGCGAGTTCGACGTTGTCATCGTCGGCTCGGGCGCGTCCGGTATGACCGCCGCGCTGACCGCCGCCAAGCGCGGGCTCAGTTGCGTTGTCGTGGAGAAGGCCCCGACCTTCGGCGGTTCCGCCGCCCGGTCCGGGGCCGGGATCTGGATTCCCAACAATCCGGTGGTGTTGGCCGCCGGTGTGCCCGACTCGTACGCCAAGGGCGCTCAGTACCTGGCCGCCGTTGTCGGCAACGGCTCGTCGCCCGAGCGTCAGAAGGCGTTTCTGGACAACGGCCCCGCGATGATCTCGTTCGTGTTGGCCAACAGTCCGCTGCGGTTCCGGTTCATGGACGGTTACAGCGACTACTATCCCGAGTTGCCCGGCGGCATGCCCAATGGTCGTTCCATCGAGCCCGACATGTTCGACGGCAATCTGCTCGGCGCCGAGCTCGCACATCTCAATCCCGCCTATCTGCCCGTGCCCGCCGGGCTTGTCGTCTTCAGCTCCGAGTACAAGTGGCTCAACCTGGCCGCTGTCAACGCGAAGGGCGTCGCCGTGTCCGCCGGCTGCCTCGCCCGTGGCGCTGCCGCCGCGGCCGCCGGGCAGAAGCCTTTGACCATGGGCCAGGCCCTGGCTGCCGGCCTTCGCGCCGGTTTGTTGGCGGCCAAGGTTCCCGTGTGGCTCAACACTCCGCTGGTCGATCTCAACATCGAGGGCGACCGCGTCACCGGCGTTGTCGTCTCCAGCAACGGCGTTCCCGGTCTTGTCCGTGCCCGTCGCGGCGTGATCATCGGTTCCGGCGGCTTCGAGCACAACGCCGAGATGCGGGTACGGTACCAGCGTCAGCCCATCACCACCTATTGGTCCGTAGGGGCCAAGGAGAACACCGGCGACGGCATCCAGGCCGGTATCCGCGCCGGCGCCGATCTGGGTCTCATGGACGATTCTTGGTGGGGGCCAGCCATTCCGTTACCTGATGAGCCTTACTTCTGCCTCGCCGAGCGCACTTTGCCCGGCAGTCTCTTGGTCAACCAGGCCGGCCAGCGTTTCGTCAACGAGGCCGCCCCGTACAGCGATGTCGTGCATGTCATGTACGACCGCAACCCTTCCGCCCCCGACATTCCCGCGTGGTTGATCACCGACCAGAACTACCGCAACCGCTACCTCTTCCGCGATGTCTTGCCCACGCTCGGCTTTCCCGACGCCTGGTACCAGTCCGGCACCGTGTTCAACGCTTGGTCCATCGACGACCTGGCCGCCAAGATCGCCGTTCCCGCCGCCGCGCTTCGCACGACCGTCAACCGCTTCAACGGCTTCGCTTTCAGCGGCGTCGACTCCGACTTCGGTCGCGGGCGGAGTGCTTATGACCACTACTACACCGATCCCGCCGTGTTCCCCAACTCCTGCCTCGCCCCCCTGTGGGAGGCCCCCTTCTACGCCTTCAAGATCGTGCCCGGTGACCTGGGTACAAAGGGCGGTCTGGTAACCGACCCCCGCGCCCGAGTGTTGCGGGCCGACGGTTCGGTGATCCCCGGCCTGTGGGCCGCCGGAAACGCCAGCGCCGCGGTGATGGGTCGGAGCTATGCCGGTGCCGGGTCAACGATCGGCCCGGCGATGACATTCGGCTACGTGGCCGGCAATGACGTCGCGGGGGTGCTGTGAAGGATTCCGCGACTCGGGTGGGGTACGTGCGTTCGGTGGCGCGGTGAGGTTGAGGGAGTGGCGGGGGTCGGGTGGGTGCGTGCGTTGGGTGTGTGGTGCGGGTCGTCGGGTGGTTGCGTCTACTGCGGCTTTGGAGAGCGGGGAGGTGAGCGATAGGGCCCGGGGTTCACGGACTTGGTGCGCCGTGGAAACAGTTGACAGGACGGGGAATGGTCGGAGATAGCGGGGGATCGAACCGCCGCATGCCGTACCTGGAGCGGAACCACCCCGCAACGCAAGCGGTCCAACGAACGTAGCCACCGGACCGGACCCACCACCCGAGGCGATCACGGTGTCGAGGGGCAAGGCCGCGATGGCCCCTCAGTCTGTTCACCCGTTGTCCAGCCGTCGTGGCCGCGGCAGCGGCTTCTGTCATACCCGTGGTCTTCGTATGACCCGGTCGGTCGCCGGAAGATGCCCAGACATTCTTAGAAGGGTGGTTCCTCGACCGGCTCCGGCTTCGTCGTGTAGGTCAACCCCCATCGGGTTTGCAACGTCGTCGTCCCGTCGTCAGCGATGGTCACTTTGGCTT
>DASWRQ010000044.1:0-58322 GCA_036403095.1 Kutzneria sp.
CGGCGCTGCTCGACCCTGGGGCAGCGGGTCCGCGTCGAGCTGCCCGGCGACCGCGAGCTGGTCGGCACGGCGGTGGAGATCGACACCGACGGGCAGCTCGTGGTCCGGGCCGACGACGGGTCCCGACACAGCGTCCACGCAGGTGACGTGGTGCACCTGCGGTCGGCCGCCGGCTGACCACCGGTACCGTGGCGGCGTCACCAGCTTCGGGAGGAATCGCCGTGGCCTATCCAGACGACCTGCTCGGCGAGGACGAGCACGTCGTGATCCACAAGCACCCGCACTGGAAGATGCTGTTCTGGCCGATCGTGGTCTTCCTGATCACCGTCGCCGCCGGCGCCTATCTCGCGGCGCTGGTCAGCAACCAGAGCTGGCATCTCTACGCCTGGATCGCGATCGGGGCGATCGCCCTCATCGTGATCTGCTGGATCGTGCTCGGCCCGCTGATCCGCTGGCGGACCACGCACTTCGTGCTCACCACCCACCGGGTGATGGTGCGCGAGGGCGTGCTCACCCGCAGCGGCATCGACATCCCGATGTCCCGGATCAACAGCGTGCAGTTCCGGCACGGCCTGCTGGACCGGCTGGTCGGGGCGGGCACGCTGATCATCGAGTCGGCCTCGGACGAGCCGCTGGAGTTCGACGACATCCCGAACGTGGAGTACGTGCACTCGCTGCTCTACCGGGAGATCAACGACGACCCGAACGACGACTTCCATCCCGGCCATCCCGCACGGGGCCAGCGGTGACGGCGCGGTCCGTCGGCCTGCCCAGCACGGTCCGCGGTGACGGACTGCCCGAGCGGGTGACGATCTGGGAGGTCGGCGCGCGCGACGGCCTGCAGAACGAGTCGTCCGTGGTCGACGTGGCGGTGAAGCTGGAGTTCCTGGACCGGCTGGCCGACGCAGGCCTGTCCGTGCTGGAGGCGACCAGCTTCGTGCACCCGAAGTGGGTGCCGCAGCTGGCCGACGCCGAGCAGCTGCTGGCCGGGCTCAAGCAACGCGAGGGTGTTTCGTATCCGGTGCTGGTGCCCAACGAGCGCGGTCTCGACCGCGCGCTGGCCGCGGGCGTCCAGCACATCGCGATCTTCGGCAGCGCCACCGAGACGTTCGCCGGCAAGAACCTCAACCGCACGCTGGATGAGCAGTTCGCCATGTTCGACCCGGTCGTGACCCGGGCCCGCAACGAGGGCCTGGACGTGCGCGCCTACGTGTCGATGTGCTTCGGCGACCCCTGGGAGGGGCATGTCGAGCCGGCGCAGGTGGTGTCGGTCGGCACCCGGCTGCTGGACATGGGCTGCTCGCAGCTGTCCCTCGGCGACACCATCGGCGTCGCGACGCCGGGCCAGGTCGAGGCGGTCATCGGCGGCTTCCCGACGGTCGACAACCTGGCCGTGCACTTCCACGACACCTACGGCCAGGCGCTGTCCAACACGCTGGCGGCGCTGCGCTGCGGCGTGACCACAGTGGACTCCTCGGCCGGCGGCCTCGGCGGCTGCCCGTACGCGGAGTCGGCGACCGGCAACCTCGCCACCGAGGACCTGGTGTGGATGCTGGACGGCCTGGGCATCGAGCACGGGGCCGACCTGGACAAGCTGGTCGCCACCAGCGCGTGGATGGCCGAGCGGCTGGGGCGGCCGAGTCCGTCCCGGGTCGTGCGGGCACTGGCCGGATGAGTGCCGGCACCGGGCTGGGCGTCACGGTCGTCGCCCTGACCGAGCAGACCTGGCCCGCCCTGCAGGAGCTGTTCGGCCCGCAGGGTGGGGCCAGCGGCTGCTGGTGCATGTGGTTCCGGCGGACGGCCAACGACTTCAAGCGCAACAAGGGCGAGCCCAACCGCGAGGCGCTCGGCGCACTCGTCGGCTCGGGTGAGCCAGTTGGCTTGCTGGCTCTCGACACCGGCGGCACAGCCGTCGGCTGGGTCGCCGTCGCGCCCCGGCTCGCGCACATCCGCCTGGACCGGTCCGCGGTCGCGGCGCCGCCCGATCCCCGCGAGGATCTCTCGGACGTGTGGTCGGTGACGTGCTTCTTCGTCGATCGCACGGCCCGCGGCACCGGCATCACTCGTGCGCTGCTCGACGCCGCCGTGACGTACGCGGCCGAGAACGAGGCCCGGTGCGTGGAGGGCTACCCCACTGATACCGAGGGCGAGCACAAGCAGGTCAGCACCCTGTACCACGGCACCCTGTCGATGTTCCTGGACGCCGGCTTCGAGCTCATCGGCCGACGGGGCATCAAGCGGGCCCTGGTGCGCCGAGACCTCCGGTGATCATCACCTACGTCGACTCGTCACCGGTGCTCGTGTGGCGGTTCGACCCGCCCCGGCAGACCATCTCGTCCGCGCCCTACGGCGGCGGCGTCGGCGAACGCGGCTGGGTGCTCAACGCGACCGTGCCGCACGGCTACGACCGCCTCGACCCGGACCGGCACGTCGCCGAGATCGCCGACGAGCTGCGGCTGACCGGGCCCGGGACCGGGTTGCTGACCGCCGTCGACGTGCGCAAGGTCGTCTCCGTGACCGAACGCGGCGTGACCGCCGAGGTCACCACCGGGGTCGGCGTGCCGACCTGGGCCGCCGCGCCCGATACCGCCGCGGAGCGGATCGGCACCATCAACGCCGTGTGCCGGCTGCCGGTCCGGTTGAGCCCGGCGGCGCTGGTCAACGCCGTCGCCACCGTCGCGGAGGCCAAGGCGCAGGCCCTGTTCGAGGCCGGCGTCGACGGCACCGGCACCGCCACCGACGCGATCGTGTTGCTGTGCCCCAACTTCGGGCCTTCCGAACCGTACGGCGGCCCCAGGTCGCGGATGGGCGCCGCGCTGGCCCGGGCCGTGCACGAGGCGGTCAGCTCGGGTTTGCGTTGAACATCGCGCAGACTGTCGCGTTGACCATGGCCACGTAGGCGTCCGCGAGCTTCGGCTCGGCGTCGAACTCGCTGAAGAACTCCGTCGTCAGCAGCACCGATCCGGTGCGCCGGCCCGTGCTGTCGGTGAAGTTCGCGCTGAGGTAGCCGGGCAGCCCGCCGTCGTGTTCCCACACCGTGCCGCACGCCGTCTTGCGGGTGTCGATGCCCAGCCCGTAGCCGGGGCTGTCGGGCTGACCCGGCCGGACCGGCACGGTGTCGCGCATCTGCGCCAACTGCGCCGGCGGCAACAGCTTCCCGGACATCAGCGCCTGGTAGAAGCGCGACCAGTCCTCGGTCGTGGACACGATCGCGCCCGCCGCGCCGCCCCAGCGGGGGCTGTTGCCGGAGACGTCCACGTGGTCGTCGTGCTTGGGGCCGGCCAGATCCCGGACCTCAGCCGGCACCTCCGCCGGCATGTGCGCGGCGTCCGGCTCGTAGCCGCGGGCGTGCGGGCCGTGCCAGGTCGCGTCCTCGGGATAGTAGGTGTGGCGCAGCCCCAGTGGCCCCGCGATCCGTTGCCGCACAAGGGTCGCCAGGCTCTGTCCGGTCACGTGTTCGAGCACCGCGCCGATCGCCGCGTAGTTCGTGTTGCTGTATTCCCACTTCGTGCCCGGCGGGAACTTCGGCGGGTTCGACACGCCGATGGCCAGCAGCTCCTCCGACGTCCACGGGTGCGGGTCCTTGCCCAGCACCGACGGCAGCAGCCGGTCGTCGTTCGTGTAGTCGAACAGGCCGCTGGTGTGCTGGAGCAGCATCTTCAGCGTGATCGCATTGCCGTTGGGAACCTGGCCCGGCAGCCACTTCTGCACCGGGTCGGTCAAGGCCAGCTTGCCGGCCGCCACGAGTTGCAGCACCAACGTGGCCATCATGGTCTTGGTGTTGGAGCCCATGCGGAACTCGTCATCGGGGGCGAGCCGGTGGTCCCGCTTCGTCCAGTCGGCCTGCGCCGTGATCTCCACCGGCCGGCCGTGACCATCGTCCACGCGCACGATGACGCCCGGCGCCCCGGCCGCCAGCAGGTCCCGGGTCAACCGCTGGAGTTGCGACTCCGCCGGCGGGCACAGCACCGTGCCCGCGGTCAAGGCCGCGGCCGTGACCAGGTGCAGCCAACGCATGAGTTCCCCCAGAGCTTTCGTTCGGCCGGCGACCCTTTCGACGCAATCACGTGACCGCCACCGGGTTCAAGCACTATCGGGCACGGGCCCGCGTCAGGGCCGGGTGCCGAACATGCCGGTGAACGTGGACCGCAGCACCGGCTGCCCGTCGCGGTCGCCCTGCGCGCGGATCTCCACCAACCCCAGGTTCGGCCGGCTCTTCGACAACCGCGCCGACAGCACCTCCAGCGAGAAGTCCAGCTTGTCGCCGGGGAAAACCGGGGCCGGCCACAGCAGGTCCTTGCCGCCGGGCGAGCCCTGCGAGGTGGAGTCGGCCAGCACGTGGTCCACGTACGCGCGCATCCACAGGCCCATGGTGAACCAGCCGGACGCGCACAGGCCGCCCAGCACCGAGTTCTTGCCGGCCTCCTCGTCGAGGTGGAACGGCTGCGGGTCGAACCGGGCGGCGAACGCGAGCATCTCGTCGGAGTCGACGACGGTGCTGCCGAGCTCGATGACCCGGCCGGTGGGAAGATCTTCGAAGGCGATCACCGCTCATTCCTACCCGATGGGTGGAACCGAACGGGCCGACCGGGCGTCCGAACCCCTGACGTGCACACCAGCGTGGAGGTATCGGCGTGCCAGTTGACCACCAGGCCGAGGTCGACCAGTTGATGGCCGACTACCGGCGCAGTCGGGAGCAATTGGTCGCGGCGCAGCGCGGCATGGCCGCGATTCGGGTCACCGCGACCAGTCACGACGAGCTGGTCACGGTCACGGTCGGGCCCAGAGGAACGCTCATCGACCTGGTCATCGACGAGCTGGCCTACCGGCGGCTGCGGCCGTCGGAGCTGGCCGAGCTGATCGTGCGCACCACCGACGTCGCGGTCGCGGGGGCGACCAAGCGCATGCACGAGCAGTTGGCGCCGGTGCTGCCGGCCGACGCCGATCCGGAGGCCGTGCTGTCCGGGCGGGCCGACGTGAGCGAGTCGGAGCTCGATCCGGAGCCGGCGCGCCCTGTGCGAAAGTCCAGCGAGGACGACAGCTTCGAGCACCGAGACTGGCTGGCCGACGGGAGGCACGCGTGAACACGGGCGGATTCAGCACCGACATCGACCGGGTACTGGATCGGGCCGGGCAGCTCGACGGCCTGTCCGGCACCGCGCAGTCGATCTTCACCGAGTTGTCCGACGCCTTGGCCGACGCCGGCGAGTGCTGGGGCACGGACTCGGTCGGGCAGAGCTTCGCCGTCGGCTACGTCGATGCCGCCGAGGCGACGTTCGCGCTGGTCAAGGCCCTACCGGCGCAGCTGACCGACGTCGGCGGCCGGCTGGCCGAGCACGCGCGCATCCACCGCTCGGTGGACCAGGTCATCGCCACCGGACGTTCGGACTGAGCCGCGGGACCGAGGGGAAAACGATGGGGATCACCCTGCCGACGGAGCTGGCCCGGATCGCCGGCCAGGTCGGCGTGCAGTGGCCGCAGGCCGACGAGACCGCGATGCACAACGCCGCCCAGGCCTGGCGGACCGCGGCGGCCAAGCTGACGACGCTGGCCAAGGACGCCGACCGTTCGGCCGTCGACGCGCTGGGGGCGATGAGCGGCCAGGCCGCGGACGCCGCCGGCGACTACTGGGGCAAGTTCGTGCACGGCGAGAACGCCAAGTTCACCCAGGCCGTGCGGGGCTGCCTGGCCGCGGCCGACCGGTTGGAGCAGGCCGCGCAGAAGATCGGCGCGGCCAAGGTGGAGATCGTCCGCAAGCTGACCGCCGTGTCGCAGCACGCCGGGGCGGCCAACGCCACGCCCGGCGACCTGTCCAAGGCCGGCCTGAACACGCTGCTGTCCGGGGCCGGGGCGGATATCAGCGACATTCTCGGCACGCTGACCTCGGACGTGAACCCGGCCGCGCTGGCCACGCCCACGGTGTCGGCCGACGCGCCGTTGGGCTTCGATGGCACCGACAAGCTGGTGGGCAAGGACGGCGGGCTGCTGGGATTGTCCGCCGGGCTGCCGAACGTCGACTCGTTGCCGCCGGGGGTGTCGACCGACCCGTCGCAGCTGCGGTACGACCCGGCGACAGGTCAATATGTCGACAAAACCACGGGCGCGGTGATCGACCCGAAGACCGGGCTGCCGACGCTGCCCGGGTCCTCCGACGACGCGCCGACCGGGCAGTTCCCGGTGGCGACCGGGCCCGCCGGGGCCCCGCCGCTGGACAACTCCGCCGTGCCGACCGGTCCCGTGCCGCGGCAGGTCATCGACTCCGCCACGCCGCCGAACTACGGGGGCGGCTACTCGCCGCCGCCGGTCTACTCGGATCCGACGCCGACCGGGCCCGTGCACGTCGCGCCGCATGTGCCGCAGTCGACGACCGTGCAGTCGGCCGCGCCGGTGTACACGCCGCCGCCGATGCCGGAGGCGCCCGTCTACCAGCCGCCTGCTACTGGGGGCGGCGGCTACTGGACGCCTCCGGCCGTGGACAACTCGCCGAGCATCGGGTCCGGGCCGGCGCAGAGTGCGCCGGCCGGGCTGCCTCCCGTCGCGCGGACGCCGTCGCCGCCGGCCTTCGGTCAGCCGGGGGTGCCGGGACAGCCTGGTGTGATCCAACCTGGGATCGGGGCTCCAGGTGCTGGCGTTCCGGGTGGCCCGGTTGGTGGTGGAGCCCTCGCGGGCGGTCCGGCGGCCGGTGGGCCTGGGACTGTCGGCGGCGGTGTCGTCGCTGGTCAACCCGGTGTCGGCCAGCCCGGTGTCGGCCAGCCCGGCGGCGCGCAGCCTGGTGCGGGGCAGCCGTTCGGCCAGCAGCCCGGTGGTGCCGCTGGTGCGGCCGCCGTCGTGAACACCACGCGGCGGCCCGGCGACGTCGCCGGCGTCTACTTGGACGACCACCGCGCGGTCGCGCCCGTGGTCAAGCCCGTGGTGAAGAAGCCGACCGTCGCGCCCGGCCTGTTCCTGGTCTACATGTTCCCCATCGGCCACATGCCGAAGCCCAGCTCACGGCCCGCACGCCAGCTGCCGCCGCCGGCCGCCGAGGTCGACTACGCCGCCGGCCTGCGGTTCCCGCCGCACGACCACCCCGAGTCCGGGCTCATCCAGAACCTCGGCTCGAAGCCGACCGAGCTGCCCGAACCCCGTGACGGCGAGGAGCTCGCCGAGGGCTACGACCCGCTCGGCGGCGAGAACGAGCGCGATTGGGACCGCCGGTTCCTGGTCCGTGCCGGCAGCGAGGAGCGCCGCGCCGAGTACGCGTGGCCGCCCGGCGAGCTGTTCCCCGAGGGCGGCTGCGACGCCGGCGAGGCCGTCGTGCTCGAACCCGGCGCGGTCATCGACCGCTTCGGCACGCCCGAGGGCCGGGTGTTCGGCGTCGAGGGCACCCCGTTCACCCAGCGGTCGCTACCGCCCGAGCACCTCGACGCCGGCTACCGCCGGTACCGCGTGCTCGCGCCGCTACCCATGTGGCAGACCATCAGCGCCGCCTGGTTCGGCCAGACCGGCGGCGGCGTGCGCTACCGGTCCGTCTACCCCGCCGCCGACCTCGTCGCGCTGGGCTTTCTGGAGGCAGTCGCATGAACGCCGAGTCCATCACCACCTGGCTGGAGACCGTCGGCGTGCCGGCCGAGGTCGTCTCCGTCGGCACCGAGGCCGACAACGCGTGGTGCCTGCTGCGCGAGGAGCCGGTCGGCGAGGACAGCGCGGTGACCTGGGAGGTCTTCTGGCGCGAGCAGGGCAACCGCTACGACTGGGCCCGGTTCAGCAACGAGCAGGTGGCCTGCCACTACCTTTTCGGCCGCCTGACCTGGGCACAGGTCGTCCGTGGCGCGGTCGGCGTGCTTCCGGTCGTGGCCGAGTCACCCGCCGCGGCCGCACCGGTCGCTGCCGCCGCGCAGCCCGTTCCCGAACCAGCACCGGAACCGGCACCCGCCCCGCAGTCGTGAACCGGTGCGGGAGGGCCGGCCAGCGGTGCTGGCTCGCGTTCGTGGCCTAGCGAGCCAGCAGCCGCAGCGCCTCGTCGTGCAGCTGGCCGTTCGTGCTCAGCGCCGAGCCCGCGGAGTAGTCCGGCCGGCCGGACAGGTCGGTGAAGCGGCCGCCCGCCTCCGTGATCAGGATCTGCGCGAACGCCACGTCCCACGGATTGACGATGGCCTCCGCGGCGATATCCATCACACCCTCGGCGACCAGGCAGTGTGACCAGAAGTCGCCGAACGCGCGGCTCTCCCAGCAGGCGTCGGCCAGCCGCAGATACGCCTCCCGCGAGTGGTGCTCGGTCCACGCGCCGAGGTCCGTGGTCGTCAGATAGGCGTCGGCCAGGTCCGACACGCCCGAGACGGAAATCTTTCGCGGCTCGGCCAGCGGGTCCGACGTCCACGCGCCCTCGCCCGCCGCCGCCCACCAGCGGCGGCTCAGCGCCGGCGCGCTGCACAGGCCGACCTGCGGCTGGCCGTCGACCACCAGCGCGACCAGCGTGCCCCAGACCGGCACCCCGCGCAGGAAGTTCTTGGTGCCGTCGATCGGGTCCAGCACCCACGTCCGCCCAGGTCCGGCGCTTCCGCCGCGTTCCTCGCCGAGGATCGCGTCGTCCGGGCACTCGGCGGCGAGCAGCTCGCGCACCGCGTCCTCGACCGCGACGTCGGCGTCGGTCACCGGCGTTCGGTCCGGTTTGCGCTCCACCCGCAGGTCTCGGGCCCGGAACCGGGACAGTGTTATCGCATCGGCCGCGTCCGCCAGCCGCAACGCCAGCGCCAAGTCAGCACCAAAGGTTGACACGGGTCCGATGTTGTCACGCCTACGCTGACTGACGTGAGCGTGGTACTGCTGGCCGAGGACGACCCGGCGATCGCCGATCCGCTGTCGCGTGCCCTGCATCGCGAGGGCTACGCCGTGCACGTCGTCGGGGACGGTCCGGCCGCGCTGGACGCGGCCACCGCCGGCGGCGTGGACCTGCTCGTGCTGGACCTGGGGCTGCCGGGCATGGACGGGCTGGAGGTGTGCCGGCGGCTGCGTCAGGGCGGGCGCAGCGTGCCCGTGCTGATGCTGACCGCCCGGGCCGACGAGGTCGACTTCGTCGTCGGGCTGGACGCCGGCGCCGACGACTACGTGGCCAAGCCGTTCCGGCTGGCCGAGCTGCTGGCCCGGATCCGGGCCCTGCTGCGCCGCCGCGCCCCCGGCACCGTCGAGGTCAACGGCGTGCGGATGGACCTCGCCGCGCGCCGCGTCACCGTGGACGGGCGGGAGCTGCAGCTGGCCAACAAGGAGTTCGAGCTGCTGCGGGTGCTCATGCAGCACGCGGGCCAGGTCGTGACCAGGGAGGACATCCTGTCCGACGTGTGGAGCGGGCCCGAGCTGAAGAGCAGCAAGACCCTCGACATGCACATGTCGTGGCTGCGCCGCAAGCTCGGCGACGGCTCGCCCAAGGCCGCCGAGCGCCGGATCGCCACCGTGCGCGGGGTCGGGTTCCGCTTCAACTCCGAGTGACCGGATGCGCAAGAAGATCCTGCAGGCGATCCTGCTCGCGGTCGCCGTCACCGGGCTCGCGCTCGGCGGACCGCTGGTCTACACGACCGTGCTGCTCGTCGAGGGCAACGCGCGCGCCCAGCTGCAGGAGAACGCCGCCCGCGTCGGCGACCTGCTCGACGAGCAGTACGCCAAGACGCAGGCGTTCGACCTCAACGCCATCGCGCCGGCCGTGGCCAAGGACGCCTACGTCAAGCTGACCGGTCCCGACGGCAAGGTCAGCACGCTGCGCAACCCCGTCGACGGCGGCAAGATCGTGGCGACCTCCAGCATCGTGCCGCAGGGCACCGTCGAGCTGGACATCTCCGACAGCAGCATGCGCAGCACCCAGCTCAGTGAGGGTGGGTTGGTGCTGCTGCTGCTCGTGCTGTCGGTCAGCATCGGCACCGTCGTCGCCACTCTCACCGCCCGACGGCTGGCCGAGCCCCTCCAGCACGTCGCCGAGCGCGCCACCCGCCTCGGCTCCGGCGACTTCCGGCCCGACGCCCGGCGCCATGGCGTGCAGGAGCTCGACGCCGTCGCCCAGGCCCTCGACACCTCCGCCGCCGCGCTGGCCCAGCTCGTCACCCGGGAGCGTGAACTCGTCGGCGACGTCTCCCACCAGCTCCGCAGCCGGCTCACCGCCCTCCAGCTGCGGCTCGAGGCGCTGGCCATGCATCCCGAACAGGAGACCGCCGCCGAGGCCGGGGCCGCCCTTGAGCAGGCCGACCGGCTGGCCGAGGTCCTCGACGAGCTCCTCGCCGCCGCGCGGGCCGCCCGGGCCATGTCCGCCGAGCCGCTCGACCTCGCCGCCGAGCTGCCGACCATCGTCGAGGAGTGGCGTCAGCGCCTTCGGGCCGACGGTCGGCTGCTTCGCATGAGGGTGCCCGACTCCCTCGTCGTCCGGGCCACCCCCGCTCGGCTGCGGGAGGCCATCGGCGTCCTGCTCGACAACGCCCTCCAGCACGGTGGCGGCACCGTCACCCTCACCGCTCGCACCGGTGAGGGCACCGCCGTCGTCGAGGTCACCGACAACGGCTCCGGCGTGCCCGACGAGCTCGCCAGCCACATCTTCGAACGCGGCGTCTCCGGCCATGGCTCCACCGGCGTCGGTCTGGCCCTGGCCCGTGCCCTCGTCGACGCCGACGGCGGCCGCATGCAGCTCGCCACCGCCCGCCCGGCCACCTTCGTGATCTTCCTACCCGTGCCCAAACCGGACGACGTCCTCGCCGGCGTGGGCTGGCGCGCCGAGCCGGGCCCCCGCTGACCCCGGACATGCGTAGAGCCAGGCTCCCGGTATGCCCCAGGTCACCTGGCTCTGCGTCTCGCCCGACACCCAAGATGCCGAACTCCCACCCGAAACATACCACCCCCGCCCACCGCGGCCAACACCGAACCTACGCCGAAAGGCGGTGGCGGGATGGGCCGAACAGGCTTGTCGGGAGGACTGTCTAGCCTAATGCGGTGCCAGTTCAGCTGACCGCGTTCGCCGACGAGTCCTTCCAGGAGGACCCGGTCCACGGCTTCTACGTGCTCGCCGCGGCAGTGTTCCCGCCCGCCATCCACGACCAGGTCCGAGAGACCATGCTGGAGCTGCGGGGCAGGCTGCGTGGCCGACGGGCCGGGGACAAGCTGCACTGGAACCATCTCGATCCGGGCCAGCAGGAAGCGGCGGCCAAGGAGGTCGCCGGTATCGAGAGTTTTCATGTGGTGGCGATCGGAACGCCGGTGCCGCAGCGGCGGCAGGAGCGGGCTCGCGCGGTGTGCCTGACTAGGCTGGTCGGCGAGTTGCACGGCCTGGGCGTGACCGACCTGGTCATGGAGGCGCGCGAGCCGGAGCTGAACCGCCGCGACGTGCAGGCCGTGATCGGGTCCCGCTACGGCTTGATCGGCCGGCCCGAGTTCCGTGTCAGCCATCGCTTCGGCGCGGTGGACCCGCTGCTGTGGGCTGCGGATATGGTGGCCGGCGCGGTCAGGGCGCACCGGCTGGGCCGGCCGGCGCCGCGCGATCTGCTCGACGACTGCCTGTACGAGATCACCATCGACACCGGCTGCGCTTAGTCCTTGACCAGGCGGGGCCGGGCGTTGGCGTCGGGGAACACGAACTTCTTGAACGCCCACCAGCGGAAGGCCATGGCCAGCAGGGTGCCGACGATCTGGGCGCTGACGAAGTCGGCGACCTGGACGCCGAAGGGGCTGAGGTGGTTGTGGTCCAGCAGCAGCACGTAGCGGGAGACCCACAGCGGCACCGAGTTCAGGGCCACACCGACGCCGCTGACCAGGAAGAACAGGGCGGCCTCGTGCGGACGCTCACGGCCGCCGCGGGTGCGGAAGGACCACTCGCGGTTGAGGATGTACGACACGATGGTCGCGATCAGGGTCGCGATGATCTTCGCGGTGACGGGGTGGGTCGCCAGGATCGTGGTCTTCAGCCCCAGGAAGATCGCCGTGTCTATGACAAAGCACGTACCGCCGACCACGGCGAACTTCACCAGCTCGCGGTGCTTGAGCGCGAACGACCGGAACGGCTCCGGCACGCGCCTGATGAGGGTTTCGCCTAGGGACACGAAGCCGAGTGTAGGGACGAACCCCGGAGGTCCGCCCGACCGGGCTAGGCGACCTGCTCCGGCTGCCCGTCCTCGGCGGTCGGCACGACCGGCAGGTGCGCCAGGCGGCCGGACCGCTCGGGGCGCACGTCGGCGTTGGGGAACACGAACTTCTTCAGCGCCCACCAGCGGAACACCATGGCCAGCAGGGTGCCGATGATGGAGCCGAAGAAGAAGTCGGACAGCTCCTGTACGGGCATGCTGACCGACGGCACCTGCAACCCGAACACGTACCGCGACACCAGGGTCGGCAGCAGGTTGATGCCCACGCAGATGGCGCTGACGAGGAAGAACAGGGCGGCCTCGTGCGAGCCCTCACGGCCGCCGCGGGTCTGGAACGACCACTCGCGGCTGAGCACGTAGGAGACGATGGTCGCGACCACGATGCCGATGGCCTGAGCGGTGATCGGCTTGGTGTCCAGCACGGTCAGCTTGAGGCCGTACCAGACCACGTTCGTGATCACGAAGGTGGTGCCGCCGACGATGGCGAAGCGCACCATCTCGCGGTGCTTGATGATCAACGCGCGCAACGGCGCCGGGAAAAGCTTGAACAAGACACGCACGACGGACGACACGACGGCAGTGTACGAACAGCCGCCTGAGCGGGTTCATCCGGTCACCCTCAGTGCCCGATTGAGGCCGTTTGGGCTGGCTGTCGCTGCGCTGTCGAAACTATGGGGCCGACGCCGCCACACCCCAGACCACGAGGCCCCGCCCCTGCTTCGCCCGGTTGCCGGATTTCGGCCGCCGCACCCGACGCGCCCACCCACCCGAGCCGGATGCGGCGGGCTAAATCCGGCAAGGGCGAGGCATCGGCTACCCGGGGGGCGAGCCGCGACGCCGAAGGCGGCGCCAAAAACGCGATCAACAGAAGGGCCAGCGCGGGTCGAGCAGCGGCAAGCACAGTCCGGGTTCGCTGGGTGGGGGCGGCGGCGTGCTACTGGGTGACGGGCTGGTCGTCGTAGGTGACGGCGTGGTTGTCGTCGTCGCGGGCGGCGGCGGTGGCGGCGTGGTGGTCTGAGTCGGCGCGGACGGCTTGGTCGTCTGCTTCGGCGGCTCGGACGTCGTCGTCGGCGTCTTGGTCGTCGTCGATGGGATGGTCGGCAGCGTGGTGGCCGACGGCGGCGTCACCGGGTCGCCGGGAAGCGGCAGCGGCACCAGATCGCCGCCGGGGTCGCAGTCCAGCGGCACCGAGATCACCTTGTGCGCGCTGCCCAGCGAGCCGGCGATCGCCAGCGCGTCGTCCCGGTGGTGCCAGCGGAACACCCAGATGCCGAACCGGGTGGTCTGCCCGCGCGCGAGGTCGAACCTGCAGTTGATCTGCTCGCCGTCCTGCTGGCACGGCGCGAGCGTGAAGATCCAGCCGTCGCGCGGCGCGTTCACGGTCACGGTCGCGGCGCCGGCGTGCGTGCTGCGGTTCGTCACGGACACGTCCACCCGCGGCGACCAGAAGTCGTGCCGCCACACCTGCGCGGTCAGGTCCAGGTCGTCGACCTGCCGGACCTGCACGTCGACAGTGGTCAGCTGGATGGCCATGCCGCTGCCGGCCATGATCGAGCCGGTGATCTGCCCGCCGGCGGCGTCCAGGCCGGCGCTCAGCTCGAACCGGAAGGTCACGCTCTCACCCGGCGCCAGCCCGGTGTCGGTGGTGCAGCTGATCGTGCCGGTGCCACCGGTGCAGCTGATGGTCTGCTTGCCGTCGGCGGCGAGCAGGTCCCGCGCGGCGAACGACTGCGTGCCACCGGGCACGGCGGTGACGCCGGGCGGCAGGTTCAGCGTCGTGGTCACGGGGTCGGACGGCCCGTTGCCGTTGTTGGTCACCGTCACCGGCAGCTCTACGGCCGGCCCGCCGGGCACGAGGCTGATCGGCTGCCCGGGGACGGAGGGAACCAGGTCCGCCTTCGGGGCGGGAGTCGTTGTCGTCGGCGGGGGCGGTGGCGAAGCCGGGGGCGGCGGCGCGGGGCTGTTGCTGCTCGGCGGCGGCGCCGTCGTCGGAGCGGGCGGCTGCTGGGTCGCAGGTGGCGGCTGAGCCGGCGAGGACGGGGCCACGGTCGGCGGGGGCGGCGGCGCGGCGTTGGCGATGATCGGCTTGCTCTGCCCGGACGTCAGCGCCAGGGCGATGACCGCGGCCAGCGCGGCAGCGGACGCGCCGACGCCGATCAGCTGGCGCGGCACGGAGCTCGCGGCGCCGGCGGCGCCACCGGCCGTGCCAGCAGCGCCGGCCGTCCCGGCAGCAGCGCCGGCGGCGACCACGGTCGCGGCCTTTGCCGTGGCAGCGCCGATGGTCGCGAGGTAGCCGGCGGCGGCGACGCCCAGCACCAGCGGCGCGACGACGGCGCGCAGCGCGCCGTTCACGTCGGCCAGCTCAGCGGCCAGCGCACGACACCGTTCGCACTCGTCCAGGTGCGTCTCCACCTGAGCCGTCTCGCGCTTCGACAGGCCGCCACGCGTCCACGCACCCAGGCGGTCGACAGTCGCGCGGCACCGGTCGGCGGTGCTCTCCGCGAGGTGCACCTGTAGGTACGCCTGCCGCAGGCCCTCACGCGCCCGGTACGCCAGCGCGGACACGCCGTTCGAGGTCAGGCCCAGTATCGGCGCGACGTCCGCGGGCGACAGGCCCTCGATCTCGGTGTGCCACAGCACCGCCTGCCAGCGCTCGGGCAGCCGGGCGAACGCCTTCGCGGCGAGCGAGCGCTCCAGCCCGGACACCGCGGTGTCGCTGAACGGCACGCTGATGGCCTCGGTGCTGGCCACCTGAGTGACGTCCTCGGCCAGCTCCAGCTTGCGGTCGCGGCGCGTCTTGTCGTACGCCGTGTGCCGCAGCGCGGTCAGCAGGTAGGCGCGGAAGGCGGAGTCGGGGCCGCGGCCGTCCCGCAGCGTGTCCAGCACCTTGGCGAACGCCTCGGCCACCAGGTCGTCCGCCTCCGCGGTGGACCTGGTCAGCTGGCGGGCCAGGTTGTAGGCCGCGCCGACGTGCCGCTCGTACAGCGAGCCGTAGTCCGCCGTGTTGCCGCCACGGACCGAGTCGATCAGCTCCGCGTCACTGGGACCAGGCACATCCAGAGGAGCTGTCGCCACTGGTCCCCCTCTCCATTCCTGCTGAGGGGACACAGTGTGGCGGAATCCCGGGCCCGACGTCACGCCGGGAACCAATTCGGGTGAGGGGAACCGCGTCATGCCTTGGTTCGCGGACCGTCACAACATCGGGTCGACGCCTCGACCCGTCCGGAGTAGAGAGGAGCGCGGCGAGTGGTTGCGCGCAATGCTGCCCCGTCACTGATCGGCCGAGACGATCACCGTGACGCGCTGTGCACACTGCGGGCCCGGTGGCGCTCCGTGAGCCTGGCATCCGGGTGGCCGTTCCCCAGCGACTGGGCGTTGGCCGAGGTCGACGAGGTGTGCGCGGCGGTGGTGACCGGGGCCGACCTGATCGAGGTGGTGCCCGCGCTGGGCCGCGCCCGGGCCGGCGCCGGGGCCGGTCTCGACGAGACGCTGCTGGACCTGGCCGCGCTGCACGCCGTGCTCACGTCCGGCGAGACGCTCGTCTCCGCCGACCCCGACGCCACGCCGTCCAAGCTGCTGCGGGCCACCGCGCTCGGTTGGGCCGACGCCGCCGCCGACCAGCTCGGCACCCGCGAGGCCGTCGACGCCATGACCGGCATGACCACCACCTGCTATCTGCGCACCCGGCTCGGCGAGATCTACCGCGACGACGCCGCCGACGACCATGTGCTGCTTCTCGTCGGTCTCGACCTCTCCGCCGTCGAGGGCTGGACCCGGTCGGTGGCGATGGTCCTCGTCGCCCAGGTCCTGCGCGAGGTCTTCCCCGGCGGTGAGACCGTGTCGCTCATCGGCCCCTCCGTCGCCGGCGTGCTCGCCCGCCGTGACGGCCGCGTCGCCACCCGCCTGGCCAGAGTCCACTGGTTACTCGCCCGCCGGCTGTCCGTCGATCCCCACCTGCACGAGGTCGGAACCCCCAGCGTGTGGCCGGAGATGCTGCCCGAGTGCCATCTCGAGGCATGTGAGCTCGTCGCCCATCTGGGCGGCTGAAAGTCCCCCGCGCGACCGGGCGTCAGCTCCCTGTCACGTCCGGTCGCGTGGCCCTGTGACGCCCGTTTTCCCCTTCCCGGCTCGGCTATCGGCCGTGCCGGGTCTTCTCGTGCCCGGACCCCGCTCGGCCTGTGTGCTAGTGTTCTAGTCGAGTGACACAATATCGGGCACGAGGGGAGCCGACGTGGTCGAGTTCCGGGTGGACCGGGGCAGCGGCCTGCCGGCGTACCTCCAGATCGCGCAGCAGGTGCGCGAGGCGCTGCGGCTGGGCTGGTTGAAGCCGGGGGACCGGCTGCCGGCCGTTCGCGAGGTGGTGGCGACCAGCGGGGTCAACCCGAACACCGTCCTCAAGGCGTATCGCGAGCTGGAGTTCGCCGGGCTGGTGGAGGCCCGGCAGGGCGCGGGCACGTTCGTCAAGGCCAGCCTCGGCACGGGCGACCGCGCGGCGCTGGGCCGGCTCTACCGGGAGCTGGTCGAGTGGCTGGCCCGGGCCCGGCAGGCCGGGTTGGAGGACGAGGACGTGTTCGCGTTGCTGAACACGGCCCTGGACGGGGAGAAGACATGATCGACGGCCTCGCGCTGGCCGCCCACGGACTGGGCAAGCGCTACCGGGCCACCTGGGCGCTGCGGGACTGCTCGTTCGAGCTGCCGGCGGGCCGGGTGGCGGCGCTGGTCGGCGCCAACGGCGCCGGCAAGACCACCCTGCTCACGATGATCGCCGGCCTGCTCCAGCCCAGCGAGGGCGAGCTGCGGCTGTCGGACGGCGCCCGGGTGGCCTTCGTGGCACAGGACAAGCCGCTCTACCGCACGTTCACGCCGCTGGAGATGCTTCGCCTGGGGTCCGAGCTGAACCGGGAGTGGGATCAGCGGCGTGCGCTGGACTGGCTGAGTCGGTTCGACGTGCCGCCGCGCCGGCCGTGCGGACGGCTGTCCGGCGGGCAGCAGGCGCAGGTGGCCTTCGCGGTGGCGATGGGCTCGCGGCCCTCGTTGCTGGTGCTGGACGAGCCACTGTCCGACCTGGACCCGGTGGCCCGCCGCACCGTGGTCGACGAACTGCTGATCGAGGTCGCCGACACCGGCATGACAATGCTGATGTCCACGCACGTGGTGGCCGAGCTCAGCGGCGTCGCCGATCACCTGCTGCTGCTCGCGGACGGCAGGCTGGTGATGTCCGGCGATGTCGACGACCTGCTGGCCGAGCACCGCGTCTACGCCGGACCGAGGTCGGACGAGCCGCCGGTGCCGGGCGAGGTCGTGCAGGCCAGCCATGCCGGCGGCCAGTCCACCTTCCTGCTGCACGCCGGCGATCCGGTCGACGAGCCGTGGACGACCCGGCCGGCGACGCTCGAGGAATTGGTGCTGGCCAAGCTGACCCGCGAGCGGGCGGTGGCGGCGTGACCTGGCTGACCTGGCGCATCGAGCGCGGCAAGGTGCTCGCCGGTGCGGCGCTGGTGCTGGTCGCCGCGGCCGTTCTGCTGACGCTGGACCTGGACGGCCCGGTCGTCATGAAGGGCGCCCGGACGGCCGTCACGATCGGCCCGCCGGCCTTCGCGGTAGTCGTCGCGGTGTTCTGGGGTGCGCCGCTGGTCGCCCGTGAATACGAGCAGCGCACCTATCTGGTCCTGTGGTCGGGAGACCGCGCGGCGACACGGTGGCTGGCGCTCCGGGCGGCGCATCTGCTGCTGCCGATAGTGGTGCTCACGTTCGTGGTCAACATCGTGGCCCACCTGACCGAGCAACGGATGCGGGGCACCGCGATCCAGTCGGCGCCCGACTACGACCTGTGGCTGCCGTTGGAGTTGGCCACCGTGCTCGCCGGGTTCGCGCTCGGGGTGCTGGTCGGCGTGGTGGTCCGAAACGTGGTGCTGTCGATGGGAATCACGCTCATCGGTTACGCCGCGCTGCGGTTGTTCGTCGGTGTGGTGGCCCGGCCGCATCTGCTGCCGTCGGTGCGGCTGCTGGACAAGGTGCGGCCGGTCGACGCGATGTTCGTGGCCGGTGGATACCTCGACCGTGACGGCAACGAGCTGACGGCCTCGGCCGGACAGACGATGTGCACCGGCCAGCATCCGGTGGTCACCGCACAGGACCCTTGCCTTGTCGCCCATGGCATCGCGCACTCGTTCATCGACATCCAACCGGTCAGCCGGATCCCGGACCTGCGCCTGGTCGAGTTCGGCGGCTACGCCGCGCTCGCCGTCGTCCTCTTGGCGGTGGCCGGACTGGTGCTGCGCCTACGGGAGATTCGGCGATGACCTGGCTCACCTGGCGTCAACACCGGGCCGCGCTGATCGGCGCCGCGGTCTTCGTGGTTCCGTTGGCGCTGCTGATGGCGGCGTTCTTGGGATCCGTGCAGGAGGCCAACACCGCGTGCGGAGAACACGAGTGCTGGGGCGGCGTGGCCGCCGTGCTCGGCGATCGGCTGGGGCAGATCGACAGCGCGCTCACCTTCGGCCCACCGGTGCTGGCCGGACTGGTCGCCGTCTTCTGGGGCGCGCCGATGCTGTCGCGCGAGTACGAGCAGCACACCTTTCTCGTCGCCTGGGGTCAGGACGTGTCGCCCGGACGTTGGCTCGGCGGCCGGGCCGCACTGCTCACCGGGGCGGTGCTGCTGCTCTCCGTGCCGCTGGCGGTGGTCAGTTGGCTGCTGGTCCAGGCCGTGCGGGCCAGTGGCGTACGGGGCGATTCCGGTCCGTACCAGACGCTCGACCTGTGGCCGCCGATCCAGGTCGGGCAGGCGCTGTTCGGGCTGGCGCTGGGCGCGGCGGTCGGCGTGCTGCTGCGCCGGACGTTGGTCGCCATGGGCACCACGCTGGCGGTGTTCGTCGCGGTCCGGCTGGCCATCGACACCACGGTGCTGCGCTGGCTGCCACCGGAACGCCTGGTCCACCCGATCGGCGACACCATGGCGGTGCCGGCGGACTCGGCCCTGGTGTCGACCGGGCTCCTGGACGACGCCGGCGACCCGGTCGTCCCGCCGGTGGGCTGTGACCAGCGGTGCTTCGCCGAGCACGGGATACGGCACACCTACGTCGACTTCCAGCCGCTCGGCCGGCTCGACCTGCTCAAGTGGACGGAGGTGATCGCCTATGGCCTGATGGCCGTCGGACTGACCTGGCTGACCTGGGCACGAGTGCGCCGCACCACACGGGTAGGCTGACGTCCCCGTGGACTCTCGCACCGGTCTTCCCGTCGTCGGCATGGTGGGCGGCGGCCAGCTCGCCAGGATGACGCACCAAGCCGCGATCCCGCTCGGCCAGGCACTGCGTGTGCTCTCGGTCACCGCGGACGAACCGGCGCCGCTCGTCACCCCGGACGTCATGCTCGGCCATCACACCGACCTCCAGGCGCTCCGCGAGTTCGCCAAGGGGTGTGACGTGCTCACCTTCGACCACGAGCACGTGCCCACCGAGCACCTGCGCACCCTGGTCGCCGAGGGCGTGAAGGTGTTCCCGGGGCCGGACGCGCTGGTGCACGCCCAGGACAAGCTGGTGATGCGCCGCAAGCTGGCCGAGCTGGAGCTGCCGATCCCGCCGTTCGCCGAGGTCAAGTCGGTCGGCGACGTGCTCGCCTTCGGGGCGACGCACGGCTGGCCGTGCGTGCTCAAGGCGGCGCGCGGCGGCTACGACGGCCGGGGCGTGTGGATGCTCAACCAGCCGCAGAGCGCCCACAACGTGGTGCCCGAGCTGTTGGAGGCCGGTACGCCGCTGCTGGTCGAGCAGTGCGTGCCGATGCGCCGGGAGTTCGCCGCGCTGGTCGCCCGCTCCCCGTTCGGACAGGGCGCGACCTGGCCGCTGGTGCAGACCGTGCAGGCCGATGGCATCTGCGTCGAGGTGCTGGCGCCCGCGCCGGACGTGTCCGTCGAGGAGTCCGAGGCCGCCCAGGAGCTGGCACTGCGCATAGCCGACGCCCTCGGCGTGGTCGGCGTGCTGGCCGTCGAGCTGTTCGACACGCGGGACGGCGTGCTCGTCAACGAGCTGGCGATGCGCCCGCACAACTCCGGGCACTGGACCATCGAGGGCGCCCGGACCTCGCAGTTCGAGCAGCACCTGCGGGCCGTGCTGGACTACCCGTTGGGCGCGACCGACAACGTCGCACCGGCCGTGGTGATGGCCAACGTGCTCGGCGCGTCGGAGGTGCCCAAGATGGGCGTCGACGAGCGGCTGCACCACCTGTTCGCGCGGTTCCGGGACGTGCACGTCCACCTGTACGGCAAGGCCGAGCGGCCGGGCCGCAAGGTCGGGCACGTGACCGTGCTCGGCGACGACATGACCGAGTCCCGGCGGCGGGCGACGCTGGCCGCCGGCTGGCTGGCCGAGGCCGAGTGGGCCGACGGGTACGACATCCACGGAGGTAAGTAGCGGTGGCGCTGGTTGGCGTGATCATGGGCAGCGACTCGGACTGGCCCGTCATGGAGGCGGCCGGGCAGACGCTGGCCGAGTTCGACGTGCCCTACGAGGTCAGCGTCGTGTCCGCGCACCGGACGCCGCAGCGCATGCTCGACTACGCCCGCGACGCCGCCGGCCGGGGTCTGCGAGTGATCATCGCCGGCGCCGGCGGGGCCGCCCACCTGCCCGGCATGGTCGCCTCGGCGACCGTGCTGCCGGTGATCGGCGTGCCGGTGCCGCTGAAGTACCTCGATGGGATGGATTCGCTGCTGTCCATCGTGCAGATGCCGGCCGGCGTGCCGGTGGCCACCGTCTCGGTGGCCGGCGCGCGCAACGCCGGGCTGCTCGCGGTGCGGATCCTGGCCGCCGCCGACCCGGCGCTGCAGGCCCGGATGGCCCGGTTCCAGGCCGGCCTGGAGCAGCTCGTGCTGGAGAAGGACGACGCGCTGCGACGCAAGGCACAGGCGCAGCTAGGTGAATGACCGCTAACATGCCTGTCAGCAACGTTGCTACTCGTTGGTAACAGGAGGCGTGCGGTGAACCCGGACTTCGGCACCTACCAGTTGGCCGAGGAGCACGAGGAGCTGCGGCAGGCGATTCGGGCCCTGGCGGACAAGGAGATCGCTCCGTTCGCGGCCGAGGTCGACGACCAGGAGCGGTTCCCGCGCGAGGCGCTGGACGCGTTGGTCAAGTCGGGCTTCGCGGCCGTCCACGTGCCCGAGGAGTACGACGGGCAGGGCGCGGACTCGGTCGCCACCTGCATCGTCATCGAGGAGGTCGCGCGGGTCTGCGCCTCGTCCTCGCTGATCCCGGCCGTGAACAAGCTCGGCACCATGCCGATCATCCTGGCCGCGTCCGACGAGCTGAAGCGACAGGTGCTGCCCTCGATCGCCAGCGGCGAGGCCATGGCCTCGTACGCCCTGAGCGAGCGGGAGGCCGGCAGCGACACCGCCGCCATGAAGACCCGGGCGCGTCTCGACGGCGAGCACTGGGTGCTCAACGGCACCAAGTGCTGGATCACCAATGCCGGCGAGTCCACCTGGTACACCGTGATGGCCGTGACCGATCCCGATGCGGCCAAGCCGTCCAACGGCATCTCGGCCTTCGTCGTGCACAAGGACGACCCCGGTTTCTCGGTCGGGACCAAGGAACGCAAGCTCGGCATCAAGGGCTCGCCCACGCGGGAGATCTACTTCGAGGACTGCGCCGTTCCGGCCGACCGGATCATCGGCGAGCCCGGCACCGGTCTCAAGACCGCCCTGCGGACCCTTGACCACACCCGTCCCACCATCGGCGCGCAGGCCGTCGGTATCGCCCAGGGCGCGCTCGAGGCGGCGATCGCGTACGTCAAGGAGCGCAAGCAGTTCGGCCAGGCCGTCGCCGACTTCCAGGGTGTGCAGTTCATGCTGGCCGACATGGCCATGAAGATCGAGGCCGCGCGGCACATGGTCTACGTCGCCGCCGCCAAGGCCGAGCGGGGCGAGCCCAACATCGGCTTCATCACCGCCGCCGCCAAGTGCTACGCCTCCGATGTCGCCATGGAGGTCACCACCGACGCCGTCCAGCTCTTCGGCGGCGCCGGCTACACCCGCGACTTCCCCGTCGAGCGCATGATGCGCGACGCCAAGATCACCCAGATCTACGAGGGCACCAACCAGATCCAGCGCGTCGTCATGTCCCGCGCCCTCCTGCGCGGCTGACCCGGTCCCCAGACGTGGCGCCCGCCCGGTCCCGGACGACCAGGTGGGCGCCGCTTTTCCGCCTCGTCTGCGTCAGAACGTCCATTCCCAGCCGCTGTTGTCGATGAGCATCGGTGGCCGGTACTCCAGGATCCCGTGAGTGTTCCGGCTGTCCAGGACGACCTTGCCGACGTACTGCGAGCCGGCACCCAAGGGCTGGCTCGGGAACTGCTCCTGATCTGACAGGCAGCTGTATGCGCCGATCGTCGCGATGTTTGTCTCCGTGACGCCGTCGGGTCCGACGGTGGCGAAGTCGTGGGCAGTGACCATGAAGAACAATGTCTTGTCCATGGTGACGCTGGTCTTCACGGTCATCGACAGCACCACGAAGTGACCGTTTTCCGGCTTTTCCGCGAACTGGGCCGGGCACCCGCCGTCCACTGTGATCGCGTCCACAGTGAAGCTGAGGTCCGGGTTGGCCTGATCGCCGATAGCCGCTATCTGGCCGAGCGTCTTGGGAATGAGGCCGCGTGGCGACAGGCTGGACGTGATCTTTTTCGTCGCACTGGTGGCCGTGACGGTGGGAGGCGGCGCGACCGAGGCGTCGTGCGGCGTGCCGGCCTGCCCGGCAATCGGTGTGCCGCATGCGGCCAACAAGATCGCAGGCACGGCCGCCATGATCACGGTCCGTGGTGTCCTCGTCTTTGTCGACATGGCAACTCACAGTTCTTCTCGGAAAGAATCTGGTCCGAGCGTCGGCGACTAGCGAGTGTTCGTTACGCGTCGTGACCGCATAGTCATCTAAGGCCCAGGTACGACTAACGCGCTTGATACTTGGTGCCCGGTGCGCAGCAGCGGTGCTGGGCGACCGGCCTGGATGGCGACGGTTGACCACGGCGCCGCGGCGCCTATCTGTTCGATCAGAACGCTTACGTGAACGACAAGGTGTGTTGGCATTCCTGCCCGGCGGACCGCGCTCGCACACGACACCCGATGCGCGGCCCAATCCTCGAACTCGCCGGTGGCACAGGTGGGGCATTCGGAGGTTTCGGACGGCTCGGTGTTCACTCGGCGTGTCCTTGAAGGTTCATCAGAGTCATCGGCGCGACGTTGCGAGGGTGGTGACGGCGCTGGTGCCGTGGTTACGGGGGTCGTCACCAACTCGTAAGGAGTCCACTGTGGAATACGGGCGCAACATTGCCGGACTGCTGGCCCGCGTCGCCGTCGGGGTCGTGCTGATCATGCACGGCTGGCAGAAGTTCTTCGAGTACGGCATTTCCGGCACGACGGCGAGCTTTGTTCAGATGGGCGTGCCGCTGCCGGGCGTCTCGGCGGTCTTCGCGGCGACGGTGGAGGTGGCCGGCGGCGCGGCCCTGATCCTCGGCATCGGCCTGCCGATCGTGGGCCTGCTGATCGCGATCGACATGGCCGGCGCGTTCGTGTTCGCCAAGATGGGCGCGCCGCTGATCGCGCCGGGTGGCGGCCAGCTGGAGCTGGTGCTGCTGGTGGGCGGCCTGCTGGCCGGCTTCGCGGGCGGTGCCTACAGCCTGGACCGGTTCCTGTTCCGGGGCAAGGAAAAGAGCGCCGCCAGGCTGGAGACGGCCGCGGCCTAGGGACGCGGGAGATCGATGGTGGTGCGCTCGGACTCACGACGCTTGGGCAGGGCGGCGACGGCGGCGTTGCTGCACTGCACGAGCGAAGCTCCGGCGGACAGCACCGACAAAAGACCGTCGAGCAAGCCGTCCGTAGTGGACCAGTTCAAAGTGGATAGCACGCGATCGGCTGGTCCGATGCCAAGGGCGGCAGCGCGGTCGGCGGCGGCAGCGACGAGCGAGTCCACAGTGGAGCCATGGAAGGCCGGGGTGTCGCCGGGAACCTTGTCGTAGGCGATGAAGTCGTCGCCGAAGATGCGGGACTCGACGAGGTAGTCCAGCTGGCCGGCCGGGGCATCGCCGGAAAGCCCACGGCCCAGGGGGTCCAGGGCGACAACGGCGACGGACTCGGCGCCGGGGGCCGATCCGGACGGACCGATGAAGGCGACGGTGGCGCCCTCGGACGAGTCGACGACGTGAGCGCCGCACCACCAGGCGCCGAGCAGCACCCCGACGGTCTGCCAGTGTGCGGGCAGGGCAACGGAAACGGGACTGCCGACGGCGACGTCCAACTCGTCCCGGAGCCAGTTGGCGGTCTTGGCGGCCCAGTTCGCCACGGTGGCCCGGGACAGCTCGACCCGGCTGCCGACGGCGTCGTCGTAGTGGGTGACCAAGGGCGTGGCCGGAGCCGACAGCAGCGGGGCGAACAACCGATCCGTGACGCTCATGCCGGCCAGCCTAGTTCACGCAGCGGGTTCCGTTGACGGTGATCGGATCGGGCTCCGGGGCGGCGTTCAACCGCAGCGGCCCGCGCGAGCTGAATCCGGACGGCGCGCCGGAGACCAGGCCGGCGACGAACTTCTTCACGGCGTCGCGGTCGACGACCACGATGCTCTGACCGCGCTCGTTGCGGCCGTTGGAGTTGACCACCGGAATCGTCACGAACTCGACGTTGCCGCCGGTCAGGCTCTGCGCCTGCTGCACGAAGCCCAGCACGTCCCAGCCCTGGTCGATGACCACCGACTTCTGAAAGGCGGCGGTCAGCGCGCCCAGCCGCTCGGGGTCGAGCAGCGTGCCGGCGGACAGCACCTTCTTCGCCGCGGACGCCAGGAAAACCTGCTGCCGCACGATCCGGTCCAGGTCGCCGCGCGGCAGGTTCTCCCGCTGCCGCACGAAGGACAGCGCGTTGCCGCCGGACACGTTCTGCGGGCCGGCCCGGAAGTTGGCGCCGGAGTTGGGATCGCTGGTCGCGTGCAACAGGCACACGGGCACGCCGCCGACGGCCTGGCTGAGCAGGTAGAAGCCGTACAGGCTGACCTCGGCGTAGTGGTCGACGGTCAGCCCGGTCAGCTGCTGCACGCCGGACACCAGCGCCTGCCGCCCGGCGGCGTCGGAATCCCGGTCGATCTTGGCGTTGTCGTGCTCGCCGGCGGCCCGCATTCGTTGCGACGTAAGGTATTTCACCGCGCCGTAGGCGGAGTTGATCTTATCGGTGCGGTAGCCGTCGATCGGCACCTCGGTGTCCCGCGGGATCGACACCGCGTAACTCTTGCTGCCGTCCTTGGGAATCCGCAGCAGGATCAGGGTGTCGGTGCTGAAGCCGTCATTGGCCTCGGTGCGCAGCTGGCGCAGGATGTAGGCCGGCAGCGGGTTTCCCCGCAGGTCGGTGCGCCGGTCGTCGCCGACGAGCAGGATGTCGGTGGCCCCGTCGTCCTTGGGCGGCGCGTTGGTGGCCGTGGCGACCTGGGACAGCACGGGCGTGGTGGTCATCCCCTGCTGCACCTGGTCGTGCGCGGTGCGGGCGATGGCCGTCGCGGCGATTACCAGGGCCGAGGCGAGCGCGACAGACGTACGACCGCACACGAGTGCGATTGTGCGTCCACGGCTGCCCATGCGGCCCAGACTAGTTGACGCAGGGCACGCCACCGGCGGTTATCGCCGGACTCGTCGGGGTGGTGACGGCCGTGGTCGGGATCACGTACCTGGGCGCCATGCCGAAGCCCTGCGCCCCGGGACCGGCGTAGTCCTGGCCCAGATACACCCGGACGTGGCCGGCCGGCACCGCGGAATCCGGCTCGGTGACAACCTTTCCACCCAGCGCCGTGGCGACCTTGTCGGCGTCGGCCGACGCGCCCGAGCCGTAGTGCACGGCCGAGGTCGGCCGCGTGGCGATGGTCAGGCTCTCGCCGCGGACGAAGCCGTCACGGGCCAGCTCATCCAGCACGGAGGCGCCGAGGTTGGGCGCGCCCGCGCCGTCCCGCATGTCCACGGTGATCCGGTTGTTGCCCGGGGTGGTGGCGCCGGTGCTGCTGCCAGTGGTGGCGACGGAGCTGCCGCCGATCAGCCCGGTCACGAAGTCGTGCACCGAGTCCGGGTCGACCAGCGTGACCGACTGGCCCTCCGACGACATGGCGTTCTGGCCGGTGGGAATGGTCTCGAAGCGCACGTTGCCGCCGACGATGCCCTGCAGCTGCTGCATGAACGTCAGCAGGTCCCAGCCGGAGCTGATCACCACCGACTTCTTGATCGCGTCGATCAGCGCGTTCAGCTTGGACGGGCTGGCCAGCGTGTCGGCCGACAGCACCTTCTGCGCCATGCCGGACAGGAACGCCTGCTGCCGCACGATCCGGTCCAGGTCGCCGCGCGGCAGGTCGTAGCGCTGCCGGACGAAGGCCAGCGCCTGCGCGCCGCTGATCACCTGCTGGCCGGCCGGCAGGTCGATGCCGGAGTGGAACTCCTTGGCCGGCTGGTTCAGGCACACCGTGACACCGCCGATGGCCTGGCTGATCTCGTAGAAGCTGGCCAGGTTGACCTCGGCGTAGCGGTTGATGCTCACCGCGCCGCCGGTCAGGTTCTCGATGGTCTTGATCAGGTTCTTCCGGCCGGCCACCGCGGCCTGCTGCTCCAGGTCCGCGCCCTTGACCCCTTGCGCCGACAGGGTGGAGTAGGCGTCGTTGTGCGCGTAGGCGTAGGCCGAGTTGAGCTTGTGCTTGCCGTAGCCGCCGGCGATCTGCACGTACGAGTCGCGGGGGAACGAGATGGCCACCGCGCTGCGCCCGTCGGCCGGGATGTGCAGCAGGATCATGGTGTCGGTGTTGAGCTCGCCGTCGTTGCCGCCGGCGTGCAGCTCGTCCAGCACGGCCTGCGGCAGCGGGTTGCCCTGGGCGTCGGTGCGGCTGTCCAGGCCGACGACGAGGATGTCCTGCGGGCCGGTCAGGCCGGGCACGGGCGTGCTGGTGGCGGTGGAGCCGGCCAGCGGCTGGTGCGACCCGAACACGTCGGTGGTGGTGATGCCGTCGCGGACCTTGTTCACCTCGACCCAGCCGTAGCCGCTGGCGGCGAGCACCACCGTGGACAGCAGGGCGACCAGGGTCCGGCCGGTGACCTTGCCGGCCAGTGCCGCCCGCGATCTGTCCGCCGGCTCACGCATCGTGATCCTCCCCAATGCCGGTGATCGACATTAGCCGGACGTGCGTCGGCTCGCCGTGAACCGCCACGTAAGGGTAGATGCGTTACGTATGCAAAGAATCTTAGGGACTAAGATGTATCGCCGGTGACCGGCCAACGGCCCTATGTACTGTGGGCCGCATGCGAATCCTGGTCACAGGCGGGGCCGGCTTCATCGGTTCCAACTACGTGCGCAAGGTGCTCGGCGGCCACTACCCGGCCTACGCCGACGCCGAGGTCGTCGTGCTGGACAAGCTGACCTACGCCGGCAACGAGGCGAACCTCGCCCCCGTCGCCGACAGCCCGCGACTGCGCTTCGTCCGTGGCGACATCTGCGACGCCGAACTGGTCGGCAAGCTGATGGCCGGCACCGACACGGTGGTGCACTTCGCCGCCGAGTCGCACGTGGACCGGTCCATCCTCGGCTCGGCCGACTTCGTGCTGACCAACGTGCTGGGCACGCAGACCCTGTTGCAGGGCGCGTTGGAGGCCGGCGTCGGCAAGTTCGTGCACATCTCCACCGACGAGGTGTACGGCACCATCGACGAGGGCTCCTGGCCGGAGACGCACCCGCTGGAGCCGAACTCGCCGTATTCCGCGGCCAAGGCCGGCTCCGACCTGATCGCCCGCTCCTACCACCGCACGCACGGCCTGCCGGTGTGCATCACGCGGTGCTCCAACAACTACGGGCCGTACCACTTCCCGGAGAAGGTCATCCCGCTGTTCGTGACCAACCTGATCGACGGCAAGAAGGTGCCGCTCTACGGCGACGGCCTCAACGTCCGGGACTGGCTGCACGTCGACGACCACTGCCGCGGCATCCAGCTGGTGGCCGAGCGGGGCCGGGCCGGCGAGATCTACAACATCGGCGGCGGCACCGAGCTGACCAACCGGGAGCTCACCGAGAAGCTGATCGAGGCCACCGGCCGTGACTGGAGCTACGTGGAGCACGTGGCCGACCGCAAGGGCCACGACCGGCGCTACTCGGTGGACATCACCAAGATCTCCACCGAGCTGGGCTACCGCCCGCAGGTGCCGTTCGAGCAGGGTCTGGCCGACGTGGTCGCCTGGTACCGCGAGAACCGCGCGTGGTGGGAGCCGCTCAAGGTCCGCGCCGCGCTGCCGACGGGCTGACCGGTGACCCGTCTCGCACTGCTGGTGCCCGGCGGCCGCGGCCAGCTGGGCAGTGACCTCGCCGCGCTGGCCGGTCAGGTCGGGCTGCTGCACGCACCCGGCTCGGCCGAGCTGGACGTCACCGACGTCGGCGCGGTCGACGACGCCGTGTCCTCCTTCGCCCTCGCGGCGCGGGACGCCGGCCTGAAACCCGTGCTGGTCAACGCTTCCGCGCACACCGCGGTGGACGCCGCCGAGAGCGAGCCGGAGCGGGCGTACGCGATCAACGCCGCCGGGGCCGGACGGCTGGCCAAGGCCGCGGTGGTCAACGGCGTGCCGATGCTGCACGTGTCCACCGACTACGTGTTCCCCGGCGACGGCACGCGGCCGTACGAGCCGGGCGACGCCACCGGGCCGAAATCGGTGTACGGCAAGAGCAAGCTGGCCGGCGAGGAGGAAGTGCTCGGGGCCGGGGAACGCACCTGGGTGATCCGCACCGCCTGGGTGTACGGCGCGACCGGCGGCAATTTCGTCAAGACCATGGCCAAGCTGGAGGGGCAGCGCGAGACGCTGTCCGTTGTGGACGATCAGCGCGGCTCGCCGACCTGGTCCGCCGATCTCGCCGCCGGCCTGCTGGAGCTGGCCGGCCTGGTGGTCGGAGACCGGGCGCCGGCGCAGCGGGTGTTGCACGGCACCAATTCCGGCGAGACCACCTGGTACGGCTTCGCCCGGGCGATCTTCGAGGAGCTCGGCGCGGACCCCGACCGGGTGATGCCGTGCACCACGGCCGACTTCCCCCGTCCCGCCCCACGACCGGCGTACTCAGTGCTCTCCGGTGCCGCCTGGGCCGCTGCCGGCCTCACCCCCCTGCGCCCTTGGCGCGAGGCCCTCGCTGCCGCCTTCGCCACCCAGCTTCGCCCCTGATTTAACACCGTGAAGGGGGCTTTCCCGCACTCGGAGTGCGGGAAAGCCCCCTTCACGGCCTCAGTGCTTGGCCTGGCGGTAGGCGTCCAGGGTCCGCTCGGCGCAGTTGCGCCAGGTGAACACCGAGGCGTGGGCGCGGCGGGCGGCTGCCACATCGGCGGTGGGCGGGTCCTCCAGGGCGGAGACCATGGCGGCGGACAGCGCTTCCGCGTCGCCGACCGGCACCAGGTGGGCCTGGTCGCCGGCGACCTCACGCAGCGCCGGCACGTCCGAGCACACCACGGGCACGTTGCAGGCCAAGGCTTCCAGCACCGGCAGCCCGAAGCCCTCGTCCCGGGACGGCAGGACGAGGGCGGCCGCGCCGGCGACGACGCTGCGAAGGTCCACATCGGACAGATAGCCGGTGGTGCGGACCCGGTCCCGGTCGGCGTGGTGCCCGGGGCCGACGAGCAGCAGCGGGGGCAGCGACGGCATGGCGGCGTGCGCCTCCAACAGCGTCGGCAAACCCTTGCGAGGGCCGTCGGAGCCGACAAAAAGCAGGTACTCGGACGGCAGGTTCAGCCGGGATCGCAGCGCGTCGCTGGCCGGGCGGGCGGCGAACCAGGCGGGGTCGACACCCAGTGGCGTCACGACGATCCGGTCCGCCGGCACGCCCAACCGCTCGGTCACGACGTTGGCCACGGCCTGGGTCGGCGTGCACACCACGTCGGCCCGCCGCGCGCATTTCCGCACCAGCTCGGGAAGTTCGCGGTCGCTGGGCGGCAGTTCGTCGAGGGCGTCGAGGAAATCCAGGTCGTGCACGGTCATCACGCCGCCGGCGAACAACGCGGGCGGCAGCACGAAGTTGGTGCCGTGCACCACATCGGCCAGCCCGGCGTAGATCTCCACCGGCGGGAACGAGGAGTTGACCCAGCACTTGCGCAGCAGCCGCGCCGGCACCGGCATGCCCCGGGCCCGAACCCCGTGCGGCAGCACGGATCGCAGCCCGCGCCAGCCACGGAAGGTGTAGGCGACGGCCCGCACGTCCACCTCGTCCGGCATGGAGGCGAGCTCCTCGGCCAGCGCGGCGGTGTAGCGGCCGATTCCCGTGCGCTGCCCGAGCAGCGGCGTGCCGTCGAGCAGCACCTTGAGTCGATCAGCCACGGGTCAGCCGGATCACTCGCCCGGCCGCGCGACGAGCCAGCTCGGCCGGGCCGCCCGCGGTCAGGTACTCCCGCACCAGCCCGATGTCCCTACGCAGCGTGCCCACCGCGCCCAGCGGCTTCTCCCGCATTAGCGGGCCGGCCGCCACCAGCCGGTCGGCGGCCGGGCGCGGCGAGCGGCAGAACTCCACCAGCGGCGCCAGCACCACATCCCAGGTGAACCGCTCCCGCACCACCGCTATCCGCTCCCGACACCCGTCCGCGAACTCCTCGTCGTAGAGCACACGTTCCAGCGCGGCGGACAGTTCACCCGGATCCTCCGGCGACACCACCACACCGAGCCGTTCCCGACGGATGAGATCGGCGAACGAGTCGCCGTCGGTGGTCACGATCGGCAGCCCGGCCCACAGGTAGTCCAGCACCCGCGTGCGGAACGCGAACGTGGTCTCCACGTGCTCGAAGTGGGTGGTCACGCCGCAGTCGCCGTCCAGCAGCCAGTTCTGCCGGTCGGCGTAGGGGACCCAGCGCTCGTTGAAGAACACGTGCGTGCCGACGAGGCCCAGCCGGGCGGCCAAGCTGCGGGTGCGGCCGGCGATGTCCATGTCGGGCACGTCCGGGTTGGGATGGCGCATGCCCATGAAGAACAGCCGCACGTCGTCGTGCCGGGCCCGCAGCCGGTCGACGGCGTGCACCAGGGTCAGCGGGTCGAACCAGTTGTAGACCCCACCGCCCCAGACGATCACCTTGTCCTGCGGGGAGATGCCGCCGACCACGCCCTTGATCGCCGGCGCGGTGCGCTGCGCCGGCTTGGCCGGCAGCCCGAACGGGACCTCGGCGAGCAGCGAGCGCGTGGTCGGGTCGGCGTCATAGACCTGCGGGGTGAGCCGGCCGAGCGCGGCCAGGTGGCCGAGCCAGAAGTGCCGCTGCCGGTCCGAGGCGCAGAGGAAGAAGTCGCCCCGCTTGAGCTGGTTGTTCAGCACGGCGGTGACGCCGACGACGTCCTTGGCCCGCTTCTCGTCGTTGCCGCCCTTGGCCTGCTCCAGCAGCTCGAGGTGCATCGGGTCGTAGACGTCGCAGACCACGATCTTGGGGGAGCGCGGGTGCTTGAGGCTCTGCGCCATCTCCAGCACGTGGCCCTGCAACACGATCACGTCGGCCCAGTCGACGTGGTCCAGCAGGCCGCGGGTGGTGGACTGGATCACCGGGAACGGCGCGGCCGGCGGGTCGCAGCGCTTGTTGGTGCTGACCAGTCGAACGTCGTGCTCGCCGGCCAGCGTCTCGGCCATGTGCCAGGCCCGGATGGCCGGGCCGGCCATCTGCTCGGACAGCGCGTCGCCGGTGACCACCAGCACCCGCCGCGGCCGGCCGAACGGCTCGTCCAGGCCGAACGCGTCGACCAGCGCCTCGTGCGCGGCCAGGTAGCGCTCCAGCGGATAGGCCGGCTCCATCGCCTTGCGCATCAACGGAACCAGGTCGGCGTCGGTGCGCACGCGGGCCGCCTGCTCGGCCTTGCGGGACTCGGCCAGCGACGGCAGCAGCTCCACGAACTGGTCGATGGCCAGCAGTCCGGCCAGCGTTTCCCGAGGCACGGCAACGGGTTCCGCGTCCATCGCCCGATCGGCCGGCCGCCGCGTGATCTCCAGCTGGGTGGCGTCGACGTTGCCCCGCGCGGTGGCCCGGCGCACGGCCAGCGCCATCGCCGCCGGCATCGCCCTGGCCAGCGTCTCGTCCGACAGGTTCTTGTACATCGCGGCGAGGGCGTTGCGCTCCAACAGGAAGTACTCGCGCGAGGTGTCCACATCGGACATCGAGGCGTGGTGGCGGTGGTAGGCCACCGACTTCGGCTCGTAGCGCACCCGCCAGCCGCGCAGGTTCAGCCGCCAGCCCAGGTCGACGTCCTCGTAGAACATGAAGAAGCGCTCGTCGAAGCCGCCGAGCTCGCGGAACAGCTCGGCCCGCACGAACAGCGCCGAGCCGGTGCCGAACAGCACGTCCCGGGCCACCTCGTGGCTGCCGTCGTCGGGCTGGCCGGCGAACCGCTTGTAGCCCATGCCGAACCAGGTCAGGCCGCCGTCCACGAAGTCGATCAGCTTGCCGTCCCAGTCCAGCACCTTGCTCGCGACCGCGCCCACGGTGGGCTGCGCGCGCAGCGTCTCGACCGCGGCGGCGACCCAGTCGGCGTGCGGCCGGGCGTCGTTGTTGAGGAAGGCCAGCACCTCGCCGGTCGCGTGCCGCACACCGAGATTGCAGCCGCCGGCGAAGCCGAGGTTGTCCGGGGCCGCCACGAAGGTCACGCCGGGCTCGTTGCGGAGCCGCTCGGCGCTGCCGTCGCCGGAGTTGTTGTCCACGCAGACCAGCTGCAGCCGCTCGGCCGGGTAGTCCAGCTCCGTGCGCAGCGCGCGTAGGCAGGTCAGGGTGTCCTCGACGCCGCGGTAGTTGACGACGACAACCGACACCGACGGCTGGGTTACCCCCTCCGACACGCTGTCTCCCTCCGTACGTGAAGGACACAAGCCTGCACTACGGACCTGTGCGCGCCCAGATCAGGGTAAACCCCGATGGCCCCTTATGCTCGGTCGAGCTATGTTTTGCTCATCCGAGCAAGAAGCGGCTCGGACAAGCAAAGGAGAGGTCATGACCAGGGTGATCAACCTGCTCTACGTCAATCTCGGACTTGCGCTGCTGCAGGCGGTGCTGACCTTCGTCTTCTACGGCCAGCTCGTCGCGTTCCAGGCGCACGGCAGCGCCGAGGCGTACAGCGTGTTCGAGAACACAACCTGGATCCGGCCGGTGGCGGTGTCGCTGGTCTCGCTGATCTACATCGGCATCGCCCGCAAGCTGCGCGCCGGCAGCCGCGCCATGTACATCCGCGTGGTGGTCATCTCGGTGCTCGGTTCCCTGGGCCTGGCCTGGGGCATCAGCCTCGGCCAGTTCCCGATCTGGATGGAGACGTTGATGGGCCTGCAGGCCCTGGTACTGGTCGGTCTGTTCGTCGCGGCCATGCAGCCGTCGGTTCGGACCCGGTTCGTCAAGAAGGTGGCGGCATGAACCGCCGTCAGCTGCTCGGCCTGGCCGCCGCGGGCGTGACCGCCGCGGCCGGCGCCGGCGTGCTGACTTCGCCTTCGGCGTCGGCCTCGGCGGATCACCGGAAACCGCCGCTGCTGTTCGTGCACGGTTCGCACGGCAGCGGCGGGTACCTGTTGCCGCTGGTGGGGGAACTCGTACAGCGTGGTCGAACCGCGATGGCCGTGGACTTACCCGGGCACGGCGCGGAAGGGTATTTCCCGACCTGGTACCAGGCCCCGCAGGACCTGCGCGCGATGACCACGGAGGTGTCGCCGATCGCCGGGATCTCCTTGCAGGACAATGTGAACCGCGTGGTGTCGGTGCTGCAGCGGATCGGCCCGGCGATCTTGGTCGGGCACAGCCTCGGCGGGGCGACGGTCAGCGCGGTGTGCAACGCGGCGCCGCATCTGGTGCAGCGCGCCGTGTATGCGTCCGGTTACTGCTGCACGGTGCTGAAGACCGTCGCGGAAGCGTTCCAGTGCAAGGAGAACGCCGACAGCCTGATGTTGAAGTTCCCGCCCACCGCCGACGGCGCCGTGGTGCTGGCCAACCGGTTCAACTGGCGGACCAACGACCCGGCCGTGTTGGCGATGCTGCGTGCGGCGTACATGGCGGACGGCACGGACGCACAGCTGCGCGCGGCGATCGGCGGGTTGCAGCCGGACGAGCCGTACGGGGTGAGCCTGTCCGACTGCTCGCTCCAGCCGTCGACCGGCGGCCGCGTGCCGCGCACATACGTGCGGTTCACGCAGGACCGGGCCATGCCGTTGGCGCTGCAGAACCGGATGATCAGCGACGCCGGCCGGTTCGACGGGCATGACCTGCACGCATCCCACTTCGGGGTCGTGACCAAGGCCGCGGAACTGGCCGGGCTGCTGGACGCGCTTCGGTGACGGGCTCGCCAACCGGCTCAGCGACCGGCCCACGTGCGCCACAACTCGCGCCGGCGCACGCGAGCCGTGGCCGAGATCCGGGCCCGGAACACGAGCGCGGTGGGCAGTCGCCAGGCCACGTCGGCGAGCACGCCCAGCCGCAGTGACAGCCGGAAGTTCGCCCCCGACGCAGGCCTGCGCAACGGCAGCATGGCGGTGATCGCGACGAAGCGGGCCAGCTGTTCGAGCGCGACGAGCAGCGGGGCGCAGCGCACGAGCATCAGCAAGCGGTTGCGCTCGTTCCAGTGATGGAACTTCGAGGACCCGAGTCGGCTGCTGGAGCCGTGTCGGTGCACGACCCGCGCCGGCACGGAAATCACCCGCCAGCCCCGCAGCCGCAGCCGCCACGACGTGTCGGTGTCCTCGTAGTAGCAAAAGAAGCCGGCCGGTACGCCACCGACGGAACGCAGCGCGGCCGTGCGCATCATCGCCGCGCCGCCGCAGAACCCGAACACCTCGCGCCCGGCCAACGCCGTGTCGGCACCGTGGCCGTCAGCGGTCAGCCGCACGCCGACCGACTGCACGGAACCGTCCGGCAACTCCAGTGACGACGTGACCGCCGCGGCATCGCCGTGGCGGTCCAGCGCATCCTCCAGCGTGGCGATCCACGACGGCCCCGGCACGGCGTCATCGTTAAGCCACGCCACGAACTCCGTGTCGACGCGCGGCAGCGCCGCCGCCAATGCGCCCGCGTAACCGCGATTGCGGGTCAGCCGCAGCACGTCGTGACCCGTGAGCAACTCTGCCGTGCCGTCGTCGGAGGCGTTGTCCACGACCAGGACGTTGGCCGGACGGTCCTGCGCGGCCAGGGCATCCAGGCACTCACGGATGTGCGCACGGCCGCGCCAGGTCACCACCACGACGGTCGAGCGGGCTTCAACCACGGGCGCTGACGGTACATGTCACCCTTGGGCGTGCCCGAACTTGTGGTGCTGACCGATCAGCTGCTCGCGCCCGTGCCCGGCGGCACCGGCCGCTACACCAGGGAACTCGCCGCCGCGCTGGCCGTGACCGCCCCCGACGGCTGGACCGTCACGGGTGTCGTGGCGCGCTGCGCGGACCCGTCAGCGGCACGGATCGAGGGCGTCGAGGGGCCGCGCATGTTGCCGGTGCCGCGGCCGGTACTGGCCCGCTTGTGGCAGCGCGGCGTGCCACTGTGGCCCGGCGGTGACGCCGTGCACGCGCCGACGCCGCTGTCGCCGACAGTCGTGAAGCGCGGCCGCACGCTCGTCGCCACGGTGCACGACGCCGTGCCGTGGACGCACCCGGAGACGCTCACGCCGCATGGGGCGCAGTGGCACCGCACGATGGTGTCGCGGCTCATGCGCAAAGCCGGCGCAATCGTCGTGCCGACCGAGGCCGTGGCCAAGGAGCTCGCCGTGCACGCGGCCGGCTCCGCGAACGTGCATGTGATCGGGCACGGCGTCCCCGACGCGCTCGCGGACGCCCCGGCCAACGCTGCCGCCGACGCCGTCGCCCAGCGGCTCGCGTTGCCGCCGCGGTACGTGCTCGCGGTCGGCACCCTGGAGCCGCGTAAGGGCATCGATGTCCTTATCGACGCCATGGAGCTGCCCGAAGCTCCCGACTTGCCCGTGCTGCTGGTCGGCGCGACCGGCTGGGGCGAGGTCGACGTTTCCTCCGAACGGGTGAGATCCCTGGGTCCGTTGACCGATGCCGACCTGGCTGTGGTGCTACGGAGGGCCACCGTGTTGGCGGTCCCGAGCCTGGCCGAGGGCTTCGGCATGCCCCTGCTCGAGGCCATGGCGGTGGGGGTGCCGGTGGTCCACTCGGACGCCCCGGCGCTGGTCGAGGTGGCCGACGGTGCCGGCTTCGTCGCTCGCCGTGGCGACCCGAAGTCCCTGGTCGCGGCGTTGCGCACGGTAGTCGGCGACCCGGTGGCGGCGCGGGCGGCGGTCGACCGAGGCCGTGCCCGGGCCGCGGATTTCAGCTGGCGCGGGGCCGCCGAGGCGGTCTGGAAGGTGCATCTGGGACTGGGCACGCTGGGTTAGTCCATTCGTCGGTAATGATCATCGGGGCCGCCGTACCCTGCTCCGGTGCGCCATCTCGACCCCAGCGTGTTGATCGACGCGACCGCCGTGCCCGCCGACCGTGGCGGTGTCGGACGGTACGTCGACTCGCTGACGGCCGCGCTGGATGCCGACGGGACCAGACTCAGCGTGGTCTGCCAGCCGCGTGACGCCGCGCTGTACGGACAGCTCGCGCCGGACGCGCGGATCGTGCCCGCGCCGGAGTCCGTCGCCGCGCGCACCGCACGCCTGGTGTGGGAGCAGAGCGCCCTGCCGCGGCTGGCGCGGGCGCTCGGCGCCGACGTCATCCACTCGCCGCACTACACGATGCCGATGACCAACCCCGTCGGTTCCGTCGTCACGCTGCACGACGCCACCTTCTTCACCGACCCGTCCCTGCACTCCTCGGTGAAGGCGCGCTTCTTCCGCGCGTGGACGCGGGCGACGTTGGCCCGCGCGACCGTGTGCGTCGTGCCCAGCCGCGCCACCGCCAACGAGCTCACGCGCGTGGCCAACGCCGACCGTCGACTGTTGCAGGTCGCGCACCACGGCGTGGAGGGCGAGCGCTTCCATCCGCCGTCGCCGGACGAGATCGCGACCGTGCGCCGGGCCCTCGACCTTCAGGACATGCCGTACGTGGCGTTCCTCGGCGCGCTGGAGCCGCGCAAGAACCTGCCCGCGCTCATCCGCGGTTTCGCCCGGGCCTGCCAGGGCCGCACCGATCCGCCCGCGCTCGTGCTGGCCGGGCAGCCCGGCTGGGACACGCAGATAGAGAGCGCCCTGGACGCCGTGCCGCACCGCATCCGGGTGATCCGCGCCGGCTACCTGCCGTTCGAGCAGCTGTCGGGTTTCCTCGGCGGCGCCACCGTCGTGGCCTATCCGAGCCTGGGCGAGGGCTTCGGGCTGCCCGTGCTGGAGGCCATGGCCAGCGGCGCGTGCGTGCTCACCACCCGGCGGCTCAGCCTGCCCGAGGTCGGCGGCGACACCGTGGCCTACTGCGGCGTCGGCGCCGGCGACATCGCCGCCGGGCTGACCGAGCTGCTCGACGACCCCGCACGCCGGTCCGCGCTGGCCGCGGCCGCGCAGCTGCGGGCCAAGGAGTTCTCCTGGGCGGCGTCGGCCGCGCTGCACCGGGAGGCCTACGGGCGGGCGGCTGTGCTGGCCCGCCGCGCCCGGCACTAGTCTCATCCGGCGTGACGCAGCCCGAGCCGAAGACCTATGGCGACGAACTCGCCGTCGTGACCATCACCTATTCGCCCGGTGAGGTGCTCGACCGGTTCCTCGACACGCTGGGCAAGGCCACCGCGCGTGCCGTCACCGTGATCCTCGCGGACAACGGCTCCACCGACGGCGCGCCCGAGAAGGCCGCCGCCGAGCGGGACGGGGTCCGCCTGGTGCGCACCGGCGGCAACCTCGGCTACGGCGGCGCCGCCAATCGGGGCGTGGCCGAGCTGCCCGACGACGTCGGCTGGATCGCCGTCGTCAACCCGGACATCGAGTGGGGCGCCGGCTCGCTCGACACCCTCATCGACGCCGCCGACCGGTGGCCGCGCGGCGGCTCATTCGGGCCGTTGATCCGCGAACCCGACGGCGCCGTGTACCCGTCCGCGCGGCTGCTGCCGTCGCTGGGCAAGGGCCTGGGACACGCCGTGTTCGGCAAGCTGTGGCCCGGCAACCCGTGGACGCGGGAGTACCGGCAGCAGGACAGCTCAGTCGTCGAGCGCCCCGCCGGCTGGCTGTCCGGCTCCTGCCTGCTGCTACGCCGCACCGCGTTCGACTCCGTCGACGGCTTCGACTCCAGCTACTTCATGTACTTCGAGGACGTCGACCTCGGCGACCGGCTCGGCCGGGCCGGCTGGCTCAACGTGTACGTGCCGTCGGCCGAGGTCGTGCACCTCGGCGGGCACGCCACCGCGCGAGCCTCCGAGCGGATGCTGGCCGCGCACCACAGCAGCGCGTACAAGTACCTCTCCGAGCGCAACCGCGGGCCGTGGCACGCGCCGCTGCGGCTGGCCATCCGGGTCGGGCTGGCGCTGCGGCTCAAGCTGGAGCTCAGGGCTGGTCGTTCTCCGGCAGCGCCCCACTGAGGCGGTCGGTCAGCGAGATGCGACGGCCCGGCGTCTGCTGGGTCGTCGGGATGATGCCCGGCAGCTGCTTGGTCGGCTGCTCCGAATCCGGCCGCTGACCCGGGTGTGGCTGCTGACCGTGCTGCTGCGGCTGACCGTGCGGGAGGGGCTGCGACTGCTGGGTCGCCGGGATCTGCTGCGGCTGGCCATGGGGCTGCTGGACGTGGGGAAGCGGCTGGGACTGCTGGACGTGCGGGAGCGGCTGGGACTGCTGCGTCATCGGGATCTGCTGGCCATGCTGCTGCTGGCCCTTCGCCACCGAGCCGGGTAGCACGATCGTGTTGTCCGGGTCCTGCTCGCGCGGGTCGGCCGCGTTCACCACCACCCGGGGGATCTGCACCGTGGGCTTGGCGTCCATCGGCGAGGTCGCGTTGTCCGGCGTCACCGCCCACCGGTTTCGGGCACTGGCGCGGGCGAGTGCTGCGTCGGCCCGGTCGCGGGGGTCCATCTCCCGACCTCTTCCTCATCCGGCGTGCCGGCCACCGGGTCCGATGCCCGGTCGATCCGCCACGTGCAAGAGTATTCCCTCGATCGCGCCCGCGTCAGTGGAGGAGGAAACCCGGCATGTCGTCCAGCGACGGACAGCAGCTCAGTGGGGTCGACGCCGTTGTGCTCGTCGGCGGGAAGGGCACCAGACTCCGCCCGCTCACGCTCTCCGCGCCCAAGCCCATGCTGCCCACCGCGGGGGTGCCCTTCCTCACGCACCTGCTGTCCCGGATCCGGGCCGTCGGCATCACCCACGTCGTGCTCGGCACCTCCTACAAGGCCGAGGTGTTCGCCGAGTACTTCGGCGACGGCTCCCGGCTCGGGCTCGAACTCGAGTACGTCGTCGAGGAGGAGCCGCTCGACACCGGCGGCGGCATCCGCAACGTCGGCGACCGGCTGCGGGAAGACGACGTCATGGTCTTCAACGGCGACATCCTGTCCGGTGTCGACCTGGCCGGCGTGGTCGGCACGCACCGTGACAACAAGGCCGACGTCACCCTGCACCTGGTGAAGGTGCCCGACCCGCGGGCCTTCGGCTGCGTGCCCACCGACGCCGAGGGGCGGGTCACCGCCTTCCTGGAGAAGACCGACAACCCGCCGACCGACCAGATCAACGCCGGCTGCTACGTGTTCCGGCGTGCGGCTCTGATGACCATTCCCACCGGTCGTCGGGTTTCCGTCGAGCGCGAGACCTTCCCCGGCCTGCTGGCCTCCGGGCACCGGCTTCAGGGACACGTTGACACCTCGTACTGGCTCGACCTCGGCACCCCCGGCGCCTTCGTCCAGGGCTCCGCCGACCTCGTTCGCGGCATCGCCCCGTCCGAAGCCCTGCCCGGTTTCCCCGGCGAGGCCATCGTCCTGCCCGGCGCTGTCGTAGACCCTTCCGCCGTCGTCACCGGCGGTTCCACCATCGGCGCCGGCTGCGTCGTCGAGGCCGGCGCCGTCGTCGACGGCTCCGTGCTCTTCGACGGCTCCGTCATCCGCTCCGGCGCCTCCGTCACCCAGTCCCTCGTCGGCGCCCGCGCCGAAGTCGGCACCCAGACCGTGCTCCACGACGTCGTCGTCGGCGACGACGCCGTCATCGGCGCCCACAACCAGCTCCTCCACGGCGCCCGCGTCTGGCCCGGCATCCACCTCCCCGACACCTCCGTCCGCTTCTCCACGGACGCGTAGTCATGGCCCCCAGGTTCGACATCACGCGGGTCCGCCTGCGCAACTACAAGAGCATCGAGTCGTGCGATGTCGAACTCGGGCCGCTCACCCTGCTCGTAGGCCCCAACGGCTCCGGCAAGAGCAACTTCCTCGACGCCCTCCAGTTCGTCGCCGACGCCCTGAACACCAACCTGGAGAACGCCTTCCGTGAACGCGGGGGGTTCGGGTCGGTGAGCCGCTTCGGGGACCGTGAGTTCGAAATCGAGATCACAGTTGGTTCCGCGGAAGCCAGCTGGGGTTACGGCCTCGTTCTCGCGCCACTGCGCGACGGCGGGCACCGGGTCACGCGTGAGACGTGGAGCCGTCCTAACGGGGAAGGCGTGCAGCTGCAAAGTGAGCTGCACAGTCGGCTCTGGTTGCCGAACGCTGACGTCGAATCGTCTGATCTTCCCCTCGTGGAGGCCCTCTCGGGGTTTCGGTCCTTCAGCCCGATTCCTGAGCAGATGCGGGACATCAGCCGCCTCGACCTGGGCGACAGGCTGCTCAGGGACGGCTCCAACGCGCCGAACGTGATTGCCAGGCTGACGGCCGAAGATCCCGCTGCGAAGCAGCTGGTCGAGGAGTATCTGAGGCTGGTCGTCGAGGGGACGGCCGGTGTCGAGTCCCGTCCTATCAGTTCGTGGCGGGCGCTGTTCTTCAAGCAGGAGACTGAGGACGGTCAGACTCGGGAATTCGATGCGCTGTCGATGTCCGACGGCACATTGCACGCCCTGGGAGTCCTCATCGCGTTGTTCGAGGGAACCGAGACAGTCGGCATCGAAGAGCCTGAGAGCGGTCTACACCCTGCCGCCGCAGCCGTGTTGATGGACGCACTGCGGGACGGTGCCCATCGCCGCCAGGTGATCGTGACGACGCACAGCCCGGACCTGCTCGACGTGCCGGGGCTAGAGCCGTCTGAAGTCCTTGCTGTGCGGTCTGTTCGCGGCCGGACGGCCATCGGCCGGCTCAACGAGGCCGGAACCTATGCGCTGAAGGAGTCCCTCTACAGTCCGGGCGCGTTGATGCGAACCAACTATCTCCAGCCGGAGAGCGACGAATGAGCCTCCCGATCGTGGTGCCCGTCGTCGAAGGTCATGGCGAGAGCACTGCGGTTCCGGTGTTGCTTCGCCGGATCGGCTGGAAGTTGGGCTGGTCTCACCAAGTGGCTCAACCGTTCCGGGTGCCACGGGCGGCCCTTGCCGATCCGGCGAAGTTGAGCGACGCGGTTGCGGTGGCGTCTCGTAACGTTCCGGGCGCCGGTGGGGTTCTTGTCCTGTTCGACGCTGACGACGACTGCCCGGTCGAGCTGAATGCCAAACTCCAGGATTCGGCTGGCAACTCCCGATGCGGAGTCGAGATCGTGACCGCGAACCGGGAGTTCGAGGCTTGGTTCCTGGCATCTGCCGTGTCGTTGCGGCAACACGACGCCGTGAAGTCCGACGCGGTGTACGCCAACGACCCGGAGCAGCGGCGCGGCGCAAAGGAACAACTCAGCAAGCTGATGGTCACGCCGTACCGTGAGGTCAGGCACCAGCCCGCCTTCGCCAGCCTGATCGATCTCGAGACCACCTGGCGGAACAGTCGGTCGTTCCGGCGTCTGCTGAGTGCGCTGCAACGGTTGCTGGAGGTGGAGCCGCCGCCGTGGACGCTGTGACCCGACGCTGGAAGCCTGACTACCCGCTGGACATCGGCGCGGTGGTCGGGCCGTTGCGGCGTGGGGCGGGGGATCCGGCGTTCCAGGCGGGGCCGGACGGGGCGTTGTGGCTGACGGGCAACACGGCGTCGGGGCCGGGGTCGCTGCGGCTGGCGAGGCAGGACGGCGAGGTGGTGGCGCAGGCCTGGGGGGAAGGCGCTGAGGAGCTCCTGGACGGGGTGCCGCAGCTGCTGGGGGCGGAAGACGAGCCGTACGGGTTCGAGGCGCATCACGAGCTGATCAGGGAGACGCAGCGGCGGAATCCGGGGCTGCGGCTGGGAAAGACGAAACGGGTGTGGGACAGCCTGGTGCCGGCGATCCTGGAGCAGAAGGTGACGGGCTACGAGGCCCGGAGGTCCTGGCGGGATCTGTGCCGGCGGTACGGGACGCAGGCGCCGGGACCGGCGCCGCTGGGGATGAGGGTGCCGCCGACGCCGAAGGCGATCCTGGGCGTCAAGGACTGGGAGTGGCACAAGGCGGGCGTGGACGGCCAACGCCGCCGGACACTGCTGAACGCGGCGGCGGCCGCGCATGCCTTGACGAGCAAGGAGAAGCTGCGGCTGATCCCGGGCATCGGCGTCTGGACGACGGCGGAGGTGGCCCAGCGGGCCTGGGGCGACCCGGACGAGGTCAGCGTGGGCGACTTCCACATCCCGAGCGTGGTCGGCTGGGCCCTGCTGGGCCACGCGCTGGACGACGACGGCATGCTCGAGGTGCTCGAGCCGTACCGGCCGCACCGCCAGCGCGCGGTCCGCTACATCGAGGCGTCGGGCTTCAGAAAGCCCCGATTCGCCCCGAGGTTCGCAGCGAGGGACTACCGAGCGATCTAGCGGTAGCGGGACAGCGCCAGCTCCACGAGTTCGGGCACGGTGTCGACGTTGGACGGCAGCGCCTCGACGGGCCACCACTGGAGGTCGACGGACTCGGCGCTGCGCACCGGCTTGGCGCCGACGGGAGCCCGCACGAGGAACCGGATGTCGAAGTGCCGGGTGGGCAGCCCGAGCGAGCAGGTGATGCCGTGCACGTCGACGTGCAGCGGCGTGGGCTCGATCCGCAGCCCGCGAATCCCGGACTCCTCGGTGGCCTCCCGAAGGGCGGCGTCGACCACAGTGGCGTCGCCGGGCTCGCAGTGGCCGCCGAGCTGGAGCCACCGCCCGACCCGAGGATGCAGGGTCAGCAGCACGTGCTCGGCGCTGGCGTCGAGCACCAGCGCGGAGGCCGTGATGTGCCCGGGCTCGCACGACCGCTGGCAGGCGTCCTCCCGCGCGGCCAGGAAGCCGAGGAACGCCTGCCGCAGCGCCTCCTGCGGCTCGGACTCGGCCTTCCACCGCGTCAGCGTCGACACGGCGTCCTCATGCAAGGTCACAGCTCCACCAATCCCAGTTCGGTCGGCGCGGGCGGCCGCGGCCCGGTGACGCCGTCGGCCGGATGCCCGACGGCGACGGCGCCGAGCGGCGACCAGTCGGCCGGCAGGTCCAGCACGGCCCGCACGATGTCGGGGCAGAAGATCGTCGACGAAACCCAGCAGGAGGCCAGGTCCTCGGCCGCCAACGCGACCAGCAAGCCCTGGACGGCGGCCCCGCCGGCCACGGTGAACATGGTGCGCTCGGCCCCCTGCCGCATGGCGTCGGGGTAGTCGTGAGCGCCGTCCATGACCATGAACGGCAGCACCAGCTCGGTCGCGCCCCACAGCAGGTCGCCGCGGGCGACGCGACGTTCGATCCGGGCCTCGTCCCAGCCGTCGGCCCGGAGGTCGGCGCGCCACTGGTCCCGCATGGCCTCCAGCAGCTTGGTCCGCCGCGCCCGGTCCCGCACCCACACGAACCGAACGGGATGCGTGTGGTGCGGCGCGGGCGCGGTCAGGCCGACGCCGATGGCCCGCCGCAGCACGTCCTCGTCGACGGGCTCACCGGCGAAGCTGCGCACGGATCGCCGCAGCAGCACGGCTTCCCGACGGCCCTGGGCAATGGCCTCGTTGGTGCCCAGCCGGAACAGGTCCTCCTCGACCGGACGGTTCAGCTCGGCCGCGCTGGATCCGTTGTCCGACAAGGACAATCCGCGCACCACGGCGACGGGCGTCGCGCCGAGCTTGCCCTTGACGAGGTCTCCCGCGGCGGCGATCTCGTCGGCCAGCGCCACCTCGGTCACCACGAGCTCGTTGCCCTGGCTGTCGACCTCGCCGGCGTAGCTGCGAATGACCGGCAGCCCGGCCGCGCCGATGGCGGCGTCGGTCAGGCCCATCCGCCAGGCCCGGCCCATGGTGTCGGTGATCACCACGGCCACGTCGACGCCGAGCCGGTCACGCAGCTCCGAGCGCAGCTTGCGGGCCGAGGCGTCGGGGTCCAACGGCAGCAGGGCGATCTCGGCCCGCGACACGTTGGAGTTGTCCACACCCGACGCGGCCTGCACGATGCCCAAGCGGTTCTGAGTGATCAACGTGTTCTTCACGCGGGCCAGCACCCGCACCGACTCCGACACGACCAACTCGCGCCGCCGGGCCTCGCGCTCGTCCGGGTCGGCCGGCGCGGGCACCAGCTGACCCTCCACTTTGGACACGATCTTGCTCGTCACCACGAGCACGTCGCCGTCGCGCAGCCACGGCGCGGCCGCGGCGATCGCGGCGGTCAGGTCGTCGCCGGGACGGAACTCGGGCAGTCCGGGCACCGGCAGCAGCTCGACGGAACCCTCGGCGTGATCGGTCAACGTCGGCTCCCGGCTCGGTGATCGTCTAATACGCCAGCGATGCTCACGAGCCGTATCCTGCCACGCCCACGGTCCCGCACTCCTGCGGCACAGCCCACAGGGACAACAGGAATATTCGGAACGTGTCGACAGCATTGTACCCGTCGGACACGGGCGTTGCCGTCAAACAATACGAAAGTGTGAACAGGGTCGCGGCGGGCATCTGGCAGGTCCCCTTGGGCGTCTTGTAGGTGTCGGGGGACAAGGGGGAAAGCAATGGGGGCATTGCGCGTCGCGACGGAAACGGATCCGCCGGGTCGTCGCGAGAGGGTGGACAACTGGCTGGCGCGGTACAGTTTTCCGCTGCTCCGCGTCACGCTGGGACTGGTGATCCTGGGATTCGGGTTTCTCAAGTACTTCTACGGCGTCAGTCCGGCCCAGGACCTGGTGCTGCACGTCAACCGGATCCTGTCGCTGGGACTGGTGCCGGACCAGGTGGCCCTGCCGTTGTTCGCGACGTTCGAGAGCCTGCTCGGGCTGTCGCTGATCACCGGCCGGGGGCTGCGTCATGTCGTGTATCCGCTCACGTTGTGGGCGATCGCGATCCTGTCCCCGCTGGTGCTGTTTCCGGGGGAGTTGTTCAGCGGGCCGGATCACGCGCCGACGCTGGTCGGTCAATACGTGCTGAAAGACGTCATTCTGCTCGCCGCCTGCCTTGTGGTCATGGCGCGGGTACGCAACAACACACGGGGGTCGTAAAAATGGAAACCGTATTCCGGGCGAGCGCGCCCACCGCCGACACCGGACCTGACCTCGGTCCACTGCTGGAGCTGCCGGGCACGTGGGTCGGCAACGGATTCAATCTGATCTCGCGGCCGGACCAGCACAACAACAAGCCGTTCTTCCTCGAGGTCAACAGCACCCGGGAGACGTTGTCGTTCACGCCGATCGGCGCGCCGATCCCGAACCGGGGCAGCGGCCAGGACGACATCTTCTTCCTGGGCGTGCACTATCTCCAGCAGATCAGCGACGGCGTGACCAACGGGGCGCTGCACCTGGAGCCGGGGATGTGGCTGAACGTGCCGGCGACCACGGATCCGGCCGCGCCGGCCAGCGTCGTCCGGATGGCCACCATTCCGCACGGCGACGCGCTGCTGGCGCAGGGCTCGTCGCTGGTCGTCGACGGGCCGCCGGTGATCGACCCGGTCGACTCGACGCCGACCTTCTCCGCCGGCCCCAACGCCGGACCGGCGGCATCCAGAACATCCCGTTCGTCGTCAAGAACGCCAACGCGACGGCCCTGAGCGCGATCTTCTGGATCGAGAAGGTGCGGACCGACGACGGCAGCACCTTCCTGCAGCTCCAGTACACCCAGCAGGTCACGCTGGACTTCCTGGGCATCAACTGGCCGCACATCCAGGTGGCCACGCTGGTGAAGCAGTAAGCGGTCGTGCGCGGCGGCCGAACCGGGCCGCCGCGCATGTCACGTCAACTGAGCGAGACTCCGGCCAGGTCCAACGCCGCGCGGACCATGGCCGCGGTGGCGTCCACATCGGACATCAGCAGCGGCACGTTGCGCACCGTGACACCGTCGACGACGGCCTTGTCCTCGGACGCGATCAGCCAGCCGTCCAGCACGCCGTCGGCCTTGCGCGAGCCGTAGTGCCGGCCGACGGCTTCGGCGCTGGTCTCGACGCCGATCGCGGCCAGGCAGGCGTCGGCCATGCCCCGCACCGGCGCGTCGCCGATGATCGGGGAGATGCCGACCACACCGGCCGAGGTCGTGCGCACGGCCTCGCGCACGCCCGGAATCGACAGCACGGTGCCGACGCTGACCACCGGATTGGACGGCGCGAACAACACCGCGTCCGCGCCGGCGATCGCATCGAGCACGCCTGGAGCGGGCTTGGCTTCGTCCGCGCCGATCGGCACGATCGAGTGCGCCGGCAACTCCGCGTGGTACCGGATCCACCACTCCTGGAAGTGGATCGCGCGCCGTTCGTCCTCGGAGCCGGGCACGTCCACCACGACGTGCGTCTCCACCTGGTCGTCGGTCATCGGCAGCAGCCGCACGCCCGGCTGCCAGCGCGCGCACAACGCCTCCGTGACCGCGGACAGCGGATACCCCGCGCGCAGCATGCGGGTCCGCACCAGGTGCGTGGCGATGTCCCGGTCGCCGAGCCCGAACCACGGCGCCTCGGCGCCGTAGGCGGCCAGCTCTTCCTTGACCCGCCAGGTCTCCCCGGACAGCCCCCACCCGCGCTCGGTGTCGATGCCGCCGCCCAGGGTGTACATGCAGGTGTCCAGGTCCGGGCAGATGCGCAGGCCGTGCAGCCACACGTCGTCGCCGGTGTTCACCAACGCGGTGATCTCTGCCCCTTCGGACAGCGCCGACGCCTTCAGGGCCGCCTGCACGCCGGTCAGGAACCGCGCCCCGCCGACACCGCCGACCAATACCACGACCTTCACAGGGCGCAATCCTTTCACGCTTGCGGGTGAATTCTCAGCGGGTCCAGAACCGGAACAGCACGCTGCCGATGTCGGAGAACTGATCATTGCCGCCGATCAGGGCGAACAGCCAGTAACCGATGTTCAGGAACACCACGCTGACCTGGCGAACGCCGAACAGCAGCAGGAACAGCACCAGCGGCGCCCACGGCCGGACCCGCAGCGCGACGGCCTGGGCCTCGCGGGACAGCCACGGCGAGAGCACGCCGAAGCCGTCGAAGCCCGGCACCGGCAGGATGTTGAAGAAGAAGGTCAAAACCTGGAGGAACGCCAGGTAGGAGAAGGCCCACTGCAGGCCAACCGGCATCGGCGCGAGCAGCACGGCGGTGTTGAGCACCAGGCCGATCACCAGGTTGGACAGCGGGCCGGCCAGCGAGACCAGAGATTCGACAGGTTTCGAGCGCAGCGCCCAGTGATTGATGAGCACGGCGCCGCCGGGCAGCGGCAGACCTCCGATGATCAGGAACACCAGCGGCAGCACGATGCTCAACACGGGATCGGTGTAGCGGCGCGGGTCCAGTGTCAGGTAGCCGCGCCCGGCGACCTCGTGGTCGCCGCCGCGGTAGGCCACGATGGCGTGGCCGAACTCGTGCAGGCACAGGGAAACGACCCAGCCGCCGACGACGAACAGCACAACGCCGACGGTGAGCAGGGTCAGGCTGCCGGAGTCCGGGTCGGCCCCCGGCAGCGCGCACAGCACCGCACCGATGACTGTGATGCCCAGCAGGCCGAGGAACAGGGGGCTCGGTCGGACCGATGATCGGTTCACGTCACCAGTGTGCCCGGTGGCGGTGGGTGACCGCGTGCGGTATGACCAGGTGGCAGTGCCTGTTCGCCCTGCGTGACGGTGTCCCCCGACGTAAGTACTTCGCTTGACCCCTTGCAACGACACGGGTGTAATCACATTGGTGTCATTCACCGTCGAGGGGGCGGTGGGTGGTGTCCGCCAACCGGGGAGTGCGGAAGGCGAGGAGGCGGACGGACATGGAAATAGAAGGAGGCCGCGTCGTGGAAGCGGCCGAGATCGTCGGCATCGGCGCGCCCGCGCGCGAGTTCAGCCTGCTGGAATCCGGTGAGAGGGATTTCACGGTGCTGGACGGGGTGTTCGACGGTGACGACGAAGAGCAGGAGTGGCAGGAGCGCGCCCTGTGCGCGCAGACCGACCCCGAGGCGTTCTTCCCGGAGAAGGGCGGATCCACCCGGGAGGCCAAGCGGATCTGTCAGGGCTGCGAGGTGCGTTCGGAGTGTCTCGAGTACGCACTGGCCCATGACGAGCGCTTCGGCATCTGGGGCGGGCTGTCCGAGCGGGAACGCCGGAAGTTGAAGAAGAGGCCCGCGTAGCAGGCTCAACCCGCCGGGCAGCTGGCCCGATGATCAGTCGTACGGTGTGCTCGACGCGCCGACGATGGGAGTGGCCAGTTGCCCGGTAAGGCCCAGCCGGTCCTGCGCACGGGGCCGGTGCTCGCGGTGCTCGTGTGCCACGACGGCGAGCCGTGGCTGCGGCTGGCGCTGTCCGCGCTGCGGCGCTCGATGCCGCGCCCTCGGCACGTGATCGCGGTGGACACCGGATCCCGTGACCGGACGCCGAAGTTGTTGGCGGAGGCGGCATCCGGCGACAAGCCGGTGCTGGACGGCGTGCTCACACTGCCGCGTGGAACCGGTTACGGCGACGCCGTGCGGGCCGCCTTGGACCAGGCCGTGCAGCGTTGGGGCGATCCCGGGCGCTGGCTGTGGCTGCTGCACGACGACAGCGCGCCGGAGCCGGACTGCCTGGCCGCGCTGCTGGCCGCGACCGAGATGTCGCCGGCCGCCGGCGTGCTCGGCCCGCTGGCCCTGGACTGGAACGACCCGAACATCGTGGTGTCGGCCGGGTTGTCGACCGATTCATCCGGTCATCGGCAGACCGGCATCTCGGCGCTGGAGAGCGCGCAGGCCCGGTTTTTCGAGCAGAGCACCGAATCCCTGGCCGTGGGCTCGGCCGGCGCGCTGATCAGCCGCGAGCTGTGGGACCGGCTCGGCGGCTACGACCCGGCGCTGCCCATGCTCTGCGACGACCTCGATTTCGGTTGGCGGGCAAACAAAGCGGGTAGCCTCGTGTTGTCCGTGCCGACGGCCCGGCTGCGACACGCGCGCGCGGCCAGCATCGGCGAACGACGCCTGGACGCGCTGGCCGCGCCGCCCGGGCCGTTCCTGCGCGGCGTCGAACGGGCCCACGGCGTACGCACCTTCTTGGTCAACTGCGCGAGTTTCTCCTTCCTGATCGGCCTGCCCCGGCTGGTCCTGCTGTGCCTGTCGCGGGCGCTGGGATTTCTGCTGCTGCGTCGGGGCTCGGACGCGCGCGCGGAGATCGGCGCGATCCGATATCTGCTGTCCGGACGGGGCCGGCTGCTGTCCGCTCGGGCAGATCGCCGACGGCTTTCGGTCGCCGGGCAAAAAAGTGTGCGCGGATTGTTCACGAGCCGGCTGACGCGGTTGCGCAACACGTTCCGTAGCGGCCTGGCCCTGCTGGTCCGTCGACGGGTGCAGGCCGACGCCGTGCTGGGCCGGCTGCCCGCGCCGGACGCGCCGCCGTCACCGTGGCTGAATCCGGACGACACACTCAACGCCAAGCTTCCCGTCGGGCCGCAGGCCCTGCCGGCCGGCGCGCTGCGCGGCGCGAGGCGCGGTCCCGCCGGCCTGCGACGGCCGTCCGCGGTTGTCGTGCCGGTCGCGGCCCAGGCCCCGGCGGGACTGCGGCCGAGTCCGCGGCCACGGCCGTCGCCGCGACGAAAGGACGAGGAGGCGCCCAATCCCCTGGCCGACCTCATGATCGTCGAGGTCGATCGCGGCGAGGTGATCCGGCAGCTGCTGCTGTCGCCGGCACTGTGGATGTTCGTCGCGCTGTCGGTGCTCGGCGTGCTGGTCAACGTCGGCAGGCTCGGCACGGATCTGGTCGGCGGCCGGCTGCTGCCGGTGCACGACCTCGCGGCGACCTGGTCGGCGTACCTCGCGACCTGGCATCCGGTGTCCGGCGGCACGGCCGCGCCGGCCCCGGCGGCGTTGGCAGTGCTGGGAAGTCTCGGCGCGGTGCTCGGCGGTCCCAAGGCCGCGGTGGCCGTGCTGCTGTTCGGCGACCTGCCGCTGGCGGGTGTCTCGGCGTACCTGGCCACGCGGCGGATGCGTGTCGCCAGGCCGATTCGTGCGCTGATCGCCGCCACGTACGCCCTGCTGCCGGCGGCCGGGACCGCCGTGTCGCAGGGCCGCCTGGACGTCGTGATGGTGCACCTGCTGCTGCCGCTCGTGCTTGCCGGCGCGGCAACCTTGTTGCGGGGCAACGCCCCTGGCACCTGGGTGGCCACCGTGGCCAGCACGTCCATCGGCCTCGCGGTGATCGGCGCCTTCTCGCCGTTGACGCATCTGCTGGTGCTGGTGGGCATCCTGATCGGCTTCGTGGCCGTGCCGGGGCACCGGCGTGTGCTGGCGCTGTTCGGAATCGTATTGCTGCCCTTGGCCTTGCTGTTGCCGTGGCCGGCGGTTGTGTTGCAACACCCCGATGTTCTGCTGCACGGCATCGGCGCGCGGCTGCCCGACGCGGCCGAGCCGTGGACCCGGATCGTCACCCTTGACCCGGGTGGGCCAGGGGCCCTGCCGGTGGTCGGAGCTTTTGTCGTGGTGGCCGGTGTGAGCGCCGCGGTGCTGCGGGCCAACCGGAACGTGCTGCCCGGGCTGACCGTCGCGATCGGCGGCGCGGTGGTGGTCGGCTTCCTGTGGCGCAACCAGATCTGGACCGGCGCGCCGATGCTCGTGCTCGGCGCCGGCCTGCTGTCGGTCGTGCTCGGCGCGTGTGTGCCGGCGCCGGTCGTGTGGAAGATCCCGCACCTGCGGTTCGCGGCGATCAGCGCGGCCGTGGTGGTGGTCGGGTTCCTGGCCGCCAGCGCGCTGATCGCCGGCCGGCAGGGGCCGCTGCGGGCCGGCGGCGACCCGCGGTTCGTGCCGGCCATCGCCAACGAGTTGGCCAAGACCGGGGAGACGGTCCTGGAGCTGGCCCACGACGGCCGGCCGACCCGGCTGTCCGCCGGCGGCCTGGCCGGTTTCGGCGACGACGACCTCGTGCCGGTGCCGGGGGCGGCCGAGCGGCTGGCCAAGCTCGGCACGGAGCTGATCGGCACGGACCGTGACGCCGCCAAGACCGCCGTCGCGCAGCTCGCCGTCGACGGCGTCAGTTACGTCGTGCTGCCGGATGCCAGCGCCGCCGGGCGGCTGCACGACGCCGTCGGCGACCTCGCCTCAACCTCGCCGCCGATGTCCGACGGCCGTCCCGTGGTGCGCGTGCAGCTGGCGAACAGCCACGTCGTGCTGCTGGCCCCGCAGCAGGCCCAGAAGGCCGTCACCGGCGGTACGCCGCCGACCGAGCTCGGGGCGCCCGGCCTTGCGCCCGTGGACGCCGCGCCGCCCGATGTCGCCGTGCGCGTGTCGGACGGCCCGAGCGGCCGGCTGCTCGTGCTGGCCGCCGAGGACGAGCCCGGCTGGCGAGCGACGGTCGACGGCCGTCCGGTGGCGACCGTGCGGGCCTGGGGACACCTCATCGCCGTCCCCGTGCCCACCACCGCCGCCGACGTCACCGTCGACCAGTCCGCCACCCTGCGCAGCTTCCTGCTCCTGATCCAAGCCGCCTTCCTGCTTTTTACGGCCCTGACCGCCATTCCCAGTCGCAAATCAACCTCGGCGAGTCACGCTCTCCGGCAGCGCGAGTCACGCTCTCCGGCACACCGAAACACGGTTTCACGAAGTTCTTAATCGCCGTCGATCACGTCCGGATCGAGCCCCAGGTAGCTGGCGATCTGCTCGACCAGCACATCGTGCACAAGATCGGCGAGATCCGCGCCGTCCTTGGCCCGCGCCTCCAGCGGTCGCCGGTACAGCACGATGCGGGCCCGGGTGGGCACGCCGCGTCGGTCCACGCCGGCCGGCACCAGTCTGGCCAGCGGCACGTTGCCGTCGTCGACGACACCGTCCTCCCAGCTCAGCTCGTCGTCCGGGCCGACGTGCACCTCGGGCACGTCGTCCACCGCGACATCCAACTGGGTCAGCTCGGTCCGCCAGCGCGCCTCGATCGGCTCGAGCGCCTCGATCACGAGCGCGTCGAACCGCTCGGCCCGGCTGCGCGCCGCCGGCAGCGTCGCCGGATAGAGCGGTCCGCGCAGGCCACGGCCGTGCCGGTCGCGGCTGCGGCGTCCCCGACGCCTGGATCCTCTGGCCATCACCACGGCCAGTCAGCGTACGCGGACGCGTGTCACCCGCGTGCCTGCACGCCGCCAAGAGTGGGAAGCGCTATCGTCAGCGATCGTGCGGAGCGTGAGGCGGTGCTCGCGAACCGGGTGCACCAACCCGGCAGTCGCCACGCTCACCTACGCCTATGCGGACTCCACCGCGGTCGTCGGACCACTGGCCACCTACTCCGAACCGCACAGTTACGACCTGTGCGAGGAGCACGCCATGCGGCTCACGGTGCCCCGCGGCTGGGAGGTCGTCAGGCATGAGGGTGAGTTCGCCGCTCCCGAGCCGTCGGTCGACGACCTGACGGCGCTCGCGGAGGCGGTGCGGGAGGCCGGCCGGGTCGACCGACCGGTGGACCGGGTCGACCCGACCCGGATCGACCCGATGGGGGCCCAGCGACGGGGTCACCTGCGGGTGTTGCCCGACCCGATCGAGGACTGAACGCGCCGGTAGGCTGGCACAGACCCATCCGAGCTACCGGGGAGAAGGCGTGCCCGACCTGTCTGCGATCGTCAAGGCCTACGACATCCGTGGGGTGGTCGGCGAGCAGCTGGACGCCGCCGTGACCCGAGCGCTCGGCGCCGCGTTCGCCAAGCTCGTCGGCGGCCCGTCCGTGGTCATCGGGCACGACATGCGCGACTCCTCGCCGGAGCTGTCGGCCGCGTTCGCCGCGGGTGTGAACAGGCAGGGCGTCGACGTCGTCTCCATCGGCCTGGCCAGCACCGACATGCTCTACTTCGCCTCCGGCAAGCTCCAGCTGCCCGGCGCGATGTTCACCGCCAGCCACAACCCGGCCAAGTACAACGGCATCAAGCTGTGCCGGGCCGGCGCGTCGCCGGTCGGGCAGGACAGCGGCCTGGCCGAGATCCGGGACTGGGCCCAGCAGGGCGTGCCGCCGGTCGACGGCCGCCACGGCAGCGTGAGCGAGCGCGACATGCTCGCCGAGTACGCGGCCTACCTGCGCGGACTGGTCGACCTGAGCGGCATCCGGCCGCTGAAGATCGCGGTGGACGCCGGCAACGGCATGGGCGGCTATACCGTGCCCGAGGTGTTCGCCGGGCTGCCGATCGAGGTCGTCCCGATGTACTTCGAGCTGGACGGCAACTTCCCCAACCACGAGGCCAACCCGCTGGACCCGGCCAACCTGGTCGACCTGCAGCGCCGGGTCGTCGAGGTCGGCGCGGACGCCGGCCTGGCCTTCGACGGCGACGCCGACCGCTGCTTCGTGGTGGACGCCGACGGCAACCCGGTCTCGCCGAGCGCCGTGACCGCCCTGGTCGCCGTGCGCGAGCTGGCCAAGGACCCGGGCGGCACGATCATCCACAACCTCATCACCTCGCGCTGCGTGCCGGAGATCGTGGAGGAGCACGGCGGCAAGCCGGTGCGCACCCGCGTCGGGCACTCGTTCATCAAGCAGCGCATGGCCGAGACCGGCGCCATCTTCGGCGGCGAGCACTCCGCCCACTACTACTTCCGCGACTTCTGGCGGGCCGACACCGGCATGCTGGCCGCCATGCACGTGCTGGCCGCGCTGGGCGAGCAGGACAGGCCGCTGGCCGAGCTGACCGCCGAGTACAACCGCTACCAGGCGTCCGGCGAGATCAACTCCACCGTCGCCGACCAGGCCGCGTCCACCGAGGCGGTGCGCGCCGCCTACGCCGGCCGCGACGGCGTGACCTTCGACGAGCTGGACGGCATGACCGTCGACCTGGGCGACGGCCGCTGGTTCAACCTGCGCGCCTCCAACACGGAGCCGCTGCTGCGGTTGAACGTGGAGGCACCCGACGCGGGCGCGGTCGCCGCGCTGCGCGACGAGGTGCTGGCCATCGTCCGGCGCTGAGATTTCTTCGCTAGGGAGGAACCCCGATGGCCGTTCAGCTCGACCCGCAGCTGCTGGAGATCCTGCGCTGCCCGTCGCCCGACCACGCGCCGCTGCGCCCCGGCACCCCGGACGACGCCGACGCGGACATGCTGACCTGCACCGAGTGCGGCCGCGGCTACCCCGTCCAGGACGGCATCCCGGTGCTGTTGCTGGATGAGGCGGTGCCGCCGCCGGGCGGCGTGGCCGGGTGAGCTGACGTGCTCGACGACACCCTGCTCGACGACCCGTCGCGGCTGGCCGACACCGACACCGGTGGGCTGCTGCGCGCGGCGGCGATGGCCGGCGCGCAGGTGCGCGCAGTGGTCGAGGCCGCCGAGGAGGCGGGCGTCGGGCGGCTTGCCGAGGACCGGCCGCGGGCCCTGGTGCTGGTCACTCGGCCCGGCGTCGGCATGGCCGCCAGCCAGCTGCTGGCCGCCCTGCTGACCACCGCGTGCCCGGTGCCGGTGGTGCTGGCCGAGGCCGTGCCGAGTTGGATCGGTGCCCTCGACGTGGTCATCGCCCACACCGACGATCCCGGTGACGTGGTGCTGGCCGAGTCCCTTGACCGGGCGACCCGCCGTGGCGCCCGCGTGATCGTGACGGCCCCGCCGGACGGCCCGGTGGCCGCCGCGGCCGCCGGTCGTGGCGTGCTGCTGCCGCCGCGGATTCCCGTGCCGACCGGCTTCGGCTTCGCCCGGGCGTTGACCGCCGGGCTGGTCGTCTTCGGGGCGCTGGGACTGCTGCGGACCGACATCGCGGAGCTGGCCGACGAGCTGGACCGTGAGGCCGAGCGCGACCATCCGATGCACGAGTCGTTCGTCAACCCGGCCAAGAGTCTCGCGTTGCGCGTGGCCGACCGCACGCCGCTGCTGTGGGGCCTGGACCAGGCGGCCACGGCCGTCGCGTGGCACGCCGCGTTCATGCTGGCCAGCCACGCCGGCGTGGTCAGCGACGTGGCCGGCTACCAGCAGGCCATCGGCCGTGCGGCGCTGCACCGCGCCGCCGTGCAGTCCAGCTCCGGCAGCGACCTGTTCGCCGACCCCGACGACGAGCAGCCCACCCAGCCTCGGGTGTTGCTGCTGTCCGTGTCGCGCGGCGACGCTGCTGAGGCGACCCGCCGCGCGGCCGAGGCGACACTCGCCGGCGCCGACGTGGTTCTGCTCGAAGAGGTGACCGGTGGCGACGCCACCTGCGCCGCTGTGCTTGCCCTGCGTTTCGAGCTGGCCGCCCTCTACCTGGGGCTCGCGGCCGGCACCATCGGCGGTCCCGGCTACTACGCCTCGGCCGCCGTGTGAGGGAGTGACGACGAGTGGAGTTGCTGCACAACGCGGTGCGCCCCTACGCGTGGGGCTCGCGCACCGCGATCGCCGAGATGCTCGGCAAGCCCGTGCCGGCGCCGCACCCCGAGGCCGAGTTGTGGATGGGAGCGCATCCCGGTGGGCCGTCGCTGCTGGTCGAGCCGGACGGTGACGAGCGATCCCTGCTCGACGTGCTCGCCGCCGACCCGGGCGGCCAGCTCGGGCCGGCGCTGGCCGCGCGCTGGGGCGGGCGGCTGCCGTTCCTGCTCAAGGTGCTGGCCGCCGACGAGCCGCTGAGCCTGCAGGCCCACCCGTCGGCCGCGCAGGCCGCCGAGGGCTACGCCCGCGAGGAGGCCGCCGGCATCGCCCGTGACGCCAAGAACCGCAACTACCCGGACCCGACGGCCAAGCCCGAGCTGATCTGCGCCCTGACCGAGTTCCACGCGCTGGCCGGGTTCGCCCCGCCGGACCGCACTGTCCGGCTGCTGCGCGGCCTGGACGCGCCCGGGCTGACTCACTACACCGAGCTGCTGGCCGGCCAGCCCGACGCCGACGGCCTGCGCGCGCTGTTCACCACGTGGATCACGCTGCCGCAGCAGGCCCTGGACCAGCTGCTGCCGCAGCTGCTGGACTCGTGCGTGCGGCAGGTCAAGGAGCGCGGCGAGTTCGACCTGGAGTGCCGGACCGTGCTCGAGCTGGGCGAGGCCTACCCGGGCGACGCCGGCGTGCTGGCCGCCGTGCTGCTCAACCGGCTCGTGCTCAAGCCCGGCGAGGCGATCTTCCTGCCGGCCGGCAACCCGCACGCCTACCTGCGCGGCACCGGCATCGAGATCCTGGCCAACTCCGACAACGTGCTGCGCTGCGGGCTCACCCCCAAGCACGTGGACGTGCCGGAGCTGCTGCGGGTGCTGGACTTCTCGTACGGGCAGATGCCGGTGCAGCGCGGCGACGAGGTCGCCCCGCATCACTTCGTCTACCCGACGCCGGCGGCCGAGTTCGAGCTGTCCCGGTTGGAATGGGCGGCTTCCGGGGACCCGGTCCGTATCGATCACACCGGGCCGCAGGTGCTGATCTGCATCGACGGGGCCGTCACGCTGCGTCGAGCCGACGGCGTCGAGCTGCCGTTGCGGCGGGGTGAGTCGGCCTGGCTGGCTGCCGCCGACCCGGCCGTCGATGTCGTGCCTTCGGACGGGCCGGCCGCGGTCTTCCGGGCCACTGCGGGCGTCGATTCGCCCAACAACTAGGGTTTTGTCCCATGTCAGCAGGGGGCGGTACCAAGGCCATTGTCGCCGCGCTGAGCGCCAACGCCGGCATCGCGGTCGCGAAGTTCGTCGGATTCGCTGTGACGGGGTCGTCGTCGATGCTCGCCGAGGGCGTGCACTCGGTCGCCGACACCGCCAACCAGGGGCTGCTGCTGCTCGGCAAGCGCACCTCCCAGCGCAAGGCCGACGCCGAGCACCCCTTCGGCTACGGCCGAGACCGGTACTTCTACTCGTTCGTCGTGGCGCTGCTGCTGTTCACGCTCGGCGCCCTGTTCGCGATGTACGAGGGCATCCACAAGGTGGAGGCGCCGTCACCGCTGGAATCCCCGATCGTCGCCGTGGTCATTCTCGGCCTCGCCGTGCTGCTGGAGGGCTACAGCTTCCGCACCGCGATCGGCGAGTCCCGTGAGCTTCGTGGCGAGGCCAGCTGGTGGCAGTTCATCCGCCAGGCCAAGGTGCCCGAGTTGCCCATCGTGCTGCTCGAGGACAGCGGCGCGCTGCTCGGACTGGTGTTCGCGCTGCTCGGCGTCGTGCTGTCGCTCGTGACCGGCGACCCGGTGTGGGACGGCATCGCCACCATCGCCATCGGCGCGCTGCTCGGGCTCATCGCCGTCGTGCTGATCATCGAGATGAAGAGCCTGCTCATCGGCGAGGGCGCCTCGCCGGAGCTGCTCAAGACCATCGTGCGGGAGCTGGAGGGCGGCAACGTGGAGCGCGTGATCCACATCCGCACCCAGTACCTCGGGCCGGAGGAGATCCTGGTCGCCGCCAAGATCGCCTTCTCCGGCACCGCCACGGTCGCCGAGGTCGCCCGGTCCATCGACGAGGCGGAGATTCGGGTGCGATCCGCGGTGCCGGCGGCCCGTCTCATCTACCTGGAGCCCGATCTGGACCGCACTTCTCGGTAGGATTTGTCGGGTTTCGACAACGGCGTCGACGCACCGGGAGGGCGTATGGCGGGCAACGGCCTGTGGCGGACCAAGTCGATCGAGCAGTCGATCGCCGACACCGACGAGCCGGACACCAAGCTCCGCAAGGATCTCACCGCGTGGGACCTGACCGTGTTCGGCGTGGCCGTGGTGATCGGCGCCGGCATCTTCACCGTGACCGCCAGCACCGCCGGCAACGTCGCCGGGCCGTCGGTGGTGATCTCGTTCATCATCGCCGCCATCGCCTGCGGGCTGGCCGCCCTGTGCTACGCCGAGTTCGCCTCGACCGTGCCGGTGGCCGGGTCCGCGTACACCTTCTCGTACGCCACCTTCGGCGAGTTCGTCGCGTGGATCATCGGCTGGGACCTCGTCCTGGAGTTCGCCCTCGCCGCCGCCGTCGTGGCCAAGGGTTGGTCCGCGTACCTGTCCCAGGTGCTGGGTCTGATCGGTTTGGACGTGCCGACCATCGTCCCCATCGGACCCGTCGACTTCGACTGGGGCACCGTGCTGATCGTGCTCGTGCTCGGCACCCTGCTGGCCGTCGGCACCAAACTGTCGTCCCGGTTCAGCCAGGTGATCAC